>JBEIPI010000121.1:0-8147 GCA_040377165.1 Bacteriovorax sp. | reverse complement strand
TGTCGCGCGCGGATTAAAAAAACGTGGAAAAAAAGTTCGCTTTATTTTCTCATGGGATGACTACGATACTTTTAGAAAAGTTCCGGCCAATCTTCCAAAACAAGACGAGCTCGCTAAATATTTATTCCAGCCAATCGTTGATACTCCAGATCCATTCGGCGAGCATAAATCATACGCTGCTCACCATGAAGCTTCTTTTGAAGCTCAATTAAAGAAAATGGGCATCGAGCTTGAGCCGATCTATCAGGCCGAAAAATACAAGTCCGGAGCTTATAAAGAGCAAATCAAACTTACCCTTGCTAAAAAGGATGTCATCGCTGGCATTTTAAACAAGTGGAGATCAGAGCCTCTTCCTTCGACTTGGATGCCGGTTTCTGTTTACTGTGAAAAATGCAACCGCGATAAAACCACAGCAACAAAATACGACGGCGTAAAAAACCTTGATTACCGCTGTGATGCTGAAGACTGCAAGCACACCGGAACAATTGACCTTGATACTACATCAAGAGCAAAACTTCCGTGGCGTATGGACTGGCCAATGAGATGGTCAGTGGAAAAAGTTGACTTTGAGCCAGGTGGAAAAGACCACTCTTCTCAAGGGGGATCATTCACAACAGCTAAAGACATCGTTGCTGACGTCTACGGATGGAAAGCACCAATGTACCTGCAATACGACTTCGTCTCAATTAAAGGGATGGGCGGAAAGATGTCATCTTCTAAGGGAAATCTTGTAACGGTTAATGACGTTCTTGATGTCTATGAGCCGGAGATGGTCCGTTGGATTTTTGCATCTTATAAGACCAACATCGACTTTGGTCTGTCGTTTGACTTAGACGTTATCAAAAACTACGAAGACTTCGATAGAATGGAAAGAATGGCCTACGGGTTAGAGCCAGGCAACGAAAAGAAAGTGGCGATGGCAAAGAGAGTTTACGAGCTTTCTCAAATCGGCGAGCACCCGGCGACAATGCCTTTCCAGCCGGCCTTCCGTCACCTTTGCAACGTGCTCCAGATCAACGACCTGGATGTTAAACGCGCACGAGGCTTCTACAATAATGAAATCAAAAATGAGCGCGATGAAAGACGCTTCCAGGAGCGCGCCGTAAGAGCTGCTTACTGGATTGAAAATTCTGCCCCAGAAGAATTCAAATTCTCACTTAACAAAGAAGCGGTGAAACTTGATCTGAATGCAAAAGAAACTGCGTTTTTAAACGACCTGAACAGCTATTTAAAAGCAGAATGGAGCAATATCGCTGATGATAAGGCCCTTCACGAGAAAATGTATGAAATGATCCATACACATGAATTAGAGCCGATGGCCGTTTTCACACTTCTTTATAGAAAACTCATCAACCTGGAAAAAGGGCCGAAACTTGCGGGCTTCATCAGGACTATTGGTCTTGAGAGAGTCTCAAAGTTACTAGTGCCATAATGATTCCACTTCGCTGAAAACGTGAAAAAAATACTTACAAAGGCCGGGAAACCGGCCTTTTTTTTTATTTTTTGCTGACTCAGTTTGTAAAATTCAAAATACTCAGATAAATCCCATCTTAATAGATCTTTATTTAGAGGAGTAAATAAGATGAAAACGACACTAAGAACTTTAGTGCTAGCTGCACTATCTGTATTTTCATTCACTGCAAGCGCTGAGTACTGTACTTCAGTTATCCGCGAGTACCAAGGCTCATACACATACGAGTATGATCTTTTCACTAGATCTTCATATTCGACAAACGCTGCATGCGACGATGCAATGTATGAATGTGGAAGAAGACTTTCTGATTATCAATCAAGAGGACTTTATTACTACGCTCAGTGTGCAATCAAAGGAACGTCGTCTTCATACCCATCGTATCCTTCATATCCTTCGTACCCGACAAACCCAAGTTACCCTAGCTACCCAACGAATCCTTCGTACCCAAGCTACCCATCATATCCTTCATACCCAAGTTACCCGTCTTATCCATCATATCCAAGCTACCCAAGTCACCCACCGCGTGACCCACACTACCCGAGCTACCCAAGTCGCCCACGTGACCCAAGAGAGCCAAGCTACCCTGATCAGCCAAACCGCAGACCAGGTGATAACCATGGGCAGAATCCTGGAAGGCCAACACAGCCACCAAGACCACCACGTCGTTAATATTTAAGAGCACAACAACAAACGATAGGAGAAAAACATGAAAGCACTACTAGGATTATTTCTTCTGACTATGGCAAGCGTGAGTTTTGCGGGCGAGACCTGCACTTACGTCATCAAAGACCGCTATGGATATGAATACGAAAATCACACTCGTTATTCGTCATATTCAAGAGACGTTGCCTGTAGCGACGCGAGCTGGGCCTGTGAAACGGCACTTTCAAACGCGAGAGCTCAAGGCAGATACTATGATGCCAACTGTGAAATGAAATTTGACAACGGTCCAATTAACCCGAGACCACCGTTTCCGCCGACATCAACAGTGTCTTGTACAACAGACCTGGTTGATTACTACGGCTCAACGATCAGAAGCTTTTCTGGTTCTGGCAGAACTGAGTACGAAGCCTGCAGACAATCTGATGAATTCTGCTCTTACGAACTAAACCGTGGCGATTCACGCGGACGCCGTTGTGTAAGAAGAGGAACAGGCGGAGGTTATCCACGTCCACCACGCGAAACAACTGAAAGCTGTACAGCTAATAGATACGATCCAGCAGGTTTTTTCATTGAATCTTATTACGCTTCTCACACAGGTCCAGTTGGAACTGATGTTAGAGGAGAGGCCTGCAGAAGGGCGCTTAATAACTGTTCATACGAGATCCGCGGTCGTCAGACTTGCAGACTATAAGTAAATCACTCTAAGGCCCGGTTTTCCGGGCCTTTTTTATTTCAGTACCCGACTCATTCGCTCTCTAAATATTCCCGCTTGAAATCCCGATAAGCCCCCTATGAAAGTCCTCGCCTTCCTTCTTTTATTCACGACACATTTGTATGCACAGGACTGCAAAGACTCCTCTGTTGATACCCGTCATATGCCAAAAAACAATAATCAGAATCAGCATAACTGGTGCGTGTTTTGGGCGAGCGCCGATCTTTATTCATTCTATGAAAAAGAGCCGCTCTCAAGTTATGACCTGGGCCTGCAGTATTTCAATAACGAAGCTGTCAGAGATGAGGCGATCAACGACTACACCGATACCGGGGCCCATATGACTGCGGCGCTTGTGCTCGCACAACAAGGAAAAGGCATCTGCCTGGAGTCTCAAACTAACTTCACCGATGGTGACTGGGCCGAACTCAGCGTGATGATGAAAAAAATCAGCGACCCGAAAAAAGGCCTTATTCAAGTGGTCTGCGAGAATCAATACCAGCATGCAATGCCGTTTAAGAATATTTCTCCCGACGTTCTAAAGATCCTAAACAAGCTCACAGGCGATAAAAAAGCAGCGGCCTTACTCGATGTAACCTGCGGGAAAAGACATCAGTTAAAGAACCAATATGGCGTTGGAGTTCGCTCGATTGAGAATTTTTTTCCAGATAAAATGATGGAAAAGCTTGATCAACTTCTCACAGCAAAACAACCAGCGACTATTTCTTACGACTGGGATTTCATCATCAATTCACCTGATTTTGTCGCCACTGAGGCCAATCACACTTCGACAATTATCGGAAGAAGAACCAATCCTGAAACGGGTAAGTGTGAGTATCAAATCAAAGACAGCGCCGGAAACCGTTGCCCGAAAAAGGTCCAGTACGAATGCAATAAAGAAAACGGCACTCTGTGGATCCCCAGAGAAATCATCATGAAAAATATTTTTGAGATTAATTGGCTGACGAAAAGGTAATTAATTCTGTCTCAGCGCCATGAAGGAAATGATCAATTCCAGGGCTTCAATTTTTGTTTTCAGTTCAGGAAGATTGTTTTTGTAATCCGCTCTCTCTCCTAAAATCACTTCCAGTTTTTCCAGGATATTTTTAGCTTCAGTTAAATGAGCGTGGGCCTCATGAGAGATTTTTTCCACATATGGCGTGAATGTCACTCCATCCACTACTTCTTTTAGGTTTTCACCTGATTTAAAACGCGCGAATAAATCCGGGTTATTCTCCAAAAGTTCATAAACAACGGCATTCACTATCCCGTTTTTAAGATCCAGCTCCTGGTCTTTTTGTGAGTCACCTGAGTAATCAAGAGTGTCGTCAATCAACTGGAAGGCAAGGCCTAGCCTTCTTCCGAATTCACGGCAAAGTTCAACTGTGTTTTTATCTGCACCACTTAAAATCGCCGGAGCAATCGAGCAATACATCATAACTGAGGCCGTTTTTTTCTCGGCCACTTCACGGATCACTTCACGGGTGTAATTGCGCTCATCGATTAGATCTAACTGCAGCCACTCCCCCTCAGATAAATCCTTAATCACCAATGACATCTCACGAACCAACTCTAAATTCCCGGCGTTGGTCAGGTCCACGATCACTGAAGAAAGCAGATAATCTCCGGCCAATACAGCTTTTTTGTTGCTCGCAAGAATATTTATTGAAGGGGTCCCTCTTCTCATAGTTGCGTTATCAATAACGTCGTCATGAGAAAGCGAGGCGGCGTGAACCAGCTCCGTCGCACGGGCGTAAGGTGTAACTGTCTTGAAATCCACTCTAAACAAATGGGCAACAAGGAAAGTCAGGAGCGGACGAAGCCTTTTTCCCCCGCGCAGGACACTTTGCGACAGAATAGCGTCAATCGCCTGGTGAGCCTGCACCGAGCGAATCTGTAATTCCATATTTTTTGAGCCCTCTAGCGCCTCTCTAGGGAGTGCATCGAGAAAATCATTGATCATAGTGGCCTTTTTCCTTGTGGGGCAAGCCTAACAAAAGAGTGAATTAAAGTAAATCCTAAACTTGCTATGTCCATGATGTTTAAGGTAAAAAGGACACCTAATTTAAGGGGAAAAAATGAGTACAAATACCAATCAGGAACTGGGTGCGCGCAAAAAAGAATCGTATAAAATTTTCGACGAAATCGCCGGGACTTACGACCTGTTAAACCACACACTTTCCATGGGAATCGATATTTACTGGCGCAAAAAAATGCTGAAGCACTTGCCGAAAAAAGACAGCATCAATGCTTTGGACTTAGCGACTGGTACGGGAGATGTTCCGCTTACATTAGTGGCCGACCCGAGAGTAAAAAAAATCACAGGTATCGATCTTTCAAAAGGAATGGTTGATATCGGAATTGAAAAAGTAAAAAAGAAAGGCCTGGATAAAAAAATCTTCCTGATGCTTGGTGACGGAGTGAACATTCCATCAGGGGACGCAGCCTTCGACCTGACCACCATCTCTTTCGGGATCAGAAACTTCTCTGACCCGCAAAAATCACTTCACGACATCCACCGCGTGCTAAAAAAAGACGGCCGCGTAATGATTATGGAATTCTCTATTCCAACTAACTTCATTGTCCGCAATGTTTATTTCTTCTACTTCAGGCACCTGCTTCCCTTTGTCGGAAACATCGTCTCAAAACACAAAGACGCCTACACTTACTTAAATAAAAGCGTTGAGGATTTCCCATATGGCGAGAACTTCCTGAAGCTCATGAGAAACGCCGGATTCCAGGATTTAAAAATGATCCCGCTTACTTTCGGAATCGCCACTCTCTACATAGGTGATAAAAAGTAATGTCGGCCATGAGTTTCTTAAAAGAGGAACTTCCAAAAATTGACTCTGGCGTAGACCAGAATAAAAATGTTTTCACTTTCGAGGCCTTCGATCTGCTTGAGCTGATTAATTATGCTGCTACAGAAGAAGTTTTTTTCTTTGAATCAAAAGAAGAGGACTTCTCGTTTTTGGGACTGGGTAAATCCAAAGAGATGACGGAAGCTGAGGCCGACCAATATATAAAATCTCACCCTGAAGATGCGCTAGTCTTCCAGGGGTATTTTGAAAAAACAAAAAACGCCCTTACCTACTTGCCAGAGTGGTCCTTTGTAAAAAAAGGCGGCAAGGTGACGTTAAGAGTTCATACCTCCCTTGAGTTTCAGACCACATCTCCGTCCAGTCTGATCTTCAACCTCAACAACTGGGAGTCGTTTGTCGGTCACTGGATTTCCTATGAGGAAAAACCTGAAAGCGATGAGTGGGAAAAGATGATCAATGAGGCCACCAGGCTCTTTCATAAAAAAGAACTGGAGAAAATTGTTCTCTCAAGAAAAAAAATCTTCACTTACAATGAACCGATTGAGTTACCAGTGATGTTCAGGGAGCTTTATCAGGCCAATAAAAACAGCTCGCACTTTAGCGTCTATCACCAACTCAATTATGGCCACGCCTTTATTTCCTTCACCCCTGAGCGGCTTTTTACACTCAAGGGAAAAAATATTGAAACCATCTCTCTTGCCGGCAGCGGCCTAAGAGGCGCAGATGAGGCCAGCGATAAAAAATATGAAGAAGAACTAATTCATTCCGATAAATTAATCAGGGAGCATGGGATTGTGACTTCGGCGATCCGTGAGAAGCTCACTCCTCTGGTTTTAAACCTGGATATCTCCGGTCTCTTCACTATGAAGCTGCCTTACATTCAGCACCGTCAGGCGGTTATTAAAGGTGTCTTAAAAGAAGATGCGAAGGCGATTGATTTAATCTCTCATCTTCACCCAACTCCCGCAGTCGGAGGCATCCCTTATGAAAAGGCCCAGGAAAAAATCCTGGAGATAGAAAAAGACGAAAGAGATTATTACGCCGCTCCTGTGGGTGTTCTCTCAAAGGATTTCAGTGAAATCGCCGTTGGTATCCGCTCTGCGGTAATCCACGGTGAAACGATAACCGTTTTTGGCGGGGCCGGGATTGTCAGCGGCTCGGAAGCTGAATCGGAGTGGATTGAAACGGGCACCAAGATGCAGCCCTTTATAAAAGTCATCAACAAAAGCGTGATTTAAAAAAGAAGTGAATTATGGAAAAACTATTATCACAAAATATCAATAGAATCTGGTCGAGTTTAATCATCGACGAGTTCGTAAAAAATAACATCACACAATTTTATCTCTCTCCCGGAATGAGAAACGCTCCGCTTATCGCAGCGATGACACATTTCCAGAAATTTCATCCTGAAGTGAAAATCGTCCTGTGCATGGATGAGCGCGGAGCCGCTTACCGCGCGCTTGGATACTCGAAGGCCACAGGAAAACCTTCGGTCCTGGTTTGTACCTCCGGAACGGCCATGGCCAACTATATGCCGGCGGTAGTTGAAGCGAAAAAATCCAACCTGCCTTTAATTGTATTATCTGCCGACAGACCGGCCGAACTCACGTTTTGCGATGACAACCAGACTATCGACCAGACGAAATTCTTCGGCGACTATATCCAGGGAGAAATGGGCCTTGGAGCACCGACAGTCGATATCAGTCCGTTGGCAATGACTTCAAGTTTATCTAATCTCATTCACAAATCCCTTTATCCACAAAAAGGGCCGGTGCATTTTAACTGCGCTTTCAGGGAGCCACTTGAGGACACAGTTGTCCCGGTGCCGAGTGAATACAAAGAGCTTGCTTTGATTCAAATCAAGCGCCAGGGCCCTTCGACAAAATACTTAAACCTGGAAACCAGACCGGATAAAAACGCCATCGCTGAAATCGCTGAGCTCCTGAAAAAATCAGAAACCGGTCTTTTGGTCGTGGGAAGTCTCGCTTCACACGAAGAGACACAAGTGGTTCGTGAATTTGTTAAAACACTCAACTGGCCTACCTACTTTGATGTCTCCAGCTCACTGAAATACGCTTTTAACTTAAACGAAGATGCTCTTCCTACTTTTGATCACCCGGAATTTCAAAGTGATCTGATTAAAAATCCTCCGCAAACTGTTTTTCATATCGGCGGAAGGCTCACTTCAAAACACTACTACTCGTTCCTAAAACAGGTTCCGCAGATCAACCTGGTGACTTTGAGCTTGAACATCGAGAAGGAAGACCCTTCTCACCACACGAAAATCAGGATTAATGCCCACATCAACTCGACTCTTCAATCCATCATTGATTTTTTCGAAGGGGCAAAACTTCCAAAGAAAAACCTGGGGCTAAACTTCGAGTCTTTCACTAAAAATAAAATCAAACTTATTGACGAAGGACCACTGGCCTATCCGAGCATCAGCAAAACCATTATCGATCACATCCCTGACAAC
>JBEIPI010000038.1:0-26078 GCA_040377165.1 Bacteriovorax sp. | reverse complement strand
TTTACAAGTCAAAAAAGGAATTATTTTATGAAGCTGGCATATAAATTAATTATTGAAACACCTTCGACGCACCAAGTTCGAGTTGTAATTCAAGGAAAAAAGGATTCTGGTGAAAAATCACTGGACTTTTTTCTTCCGCGCTGGTCACCAGGTTCATATTTAATCCGTGAGTATTCCCGTCATCTTTCAAACCTGAAAGCGGAAACTGCCAGCGGAGAAAGACTTTTTCTAGAGCAAACAGATGTCTCTGTTTTCAATATTGATTGGTCAAAAAGCGACCTAAAAAATTCTAATAAGGATGTCGACACATTTACTCTTTCATATAGCGTCTATTGCCATGAGCTAACTGTAAGAACATCACATATTGATGATTCCCATGCTTTTTTACACTTACCAACACTTTTAATGGGAGTGCTTGGAAAAAATATTCCTGATCCGACAATCGAGCTTTCATTTCCTCCAGCATGGTCAAAAGTGACGACAGGATTAAAAGACATTTCAACCAAAAGGGAAGTATTCCTTTATAGTGCAAAAAATTATGACGAGCTGATTGATTCACCGATTGAAATCGGATGCCAGGAAACTGATGGTTTCATGGCCGGGGGAGTTCCTCACGAAGTGGCCTTCTATGGTAACCTTCTTCCGCACAAAGAAAGCCTGAAAGAGGACACGAAAAAAATTGTCGAGCACATCGCAAATTTCATGGGCGGATACCCTTACGAAAAGTACACTTTCATGACTCATTTTGTTCCGGGGTTATACGGTGGCCTTGAGCATATGAATTCCACGGCTTTGCAGTATTGCCCGACTCAAATCACTAACCGCAAAGGTTACATGAATTATATTGCGCTTGTTTCACACGAGTATTTTCATACATGGAACGTTAAGCGTATCCGTCCTTTTGAACTAGGGCCATTTAACTATTTAAGAGAAGCGACCTCAAAACTTTTATGGTTGGCGGAAGGTCTAACTTCGTTGATGGATGAACTCTTCATCTATAGGGCAGGACTTGTCACATTAGAAGAATATCTCGAAATGCAAAAAGACAATCTCAACAGATACTTCTCTGTTCCTGGAAGAAAATTTCACTCGCTGGATGATTCATCATTTAACTCGTGGATCAAGCTCTACCGTCCGGATGAAAACACCAATAACTCGAGTGTGAGTTATTACTTGAAGGGGGGAATCGTATTTTTTGCTTTAAATATTCTTCTTGCAGCTAAAAATAAAAGTATCAACGACTTCCTGAAACTTCTTTGGGACGACTATAATAAACACCCGGAGCGTGGAGTGAACCCTGAACAGGTTTACAAAATGATTGAGGAGATCGGAGGAAAAGAGATCCGCGAGAAATTTGAAGTGATGACTTCAACGACAGAAGAAATCGACCTGGAGTCAATCTGTGCGACGGCCGGGTTGAAATTCGAATGGGACAAAACTGAGGCACCATGGCTTGGTTTTGATCCTGAGTTCTCTGGTGACCGCGTGATTGTCCGTACAGTGACTCTCGATGGTCCGGCCTATAAGGCGGGGTTGAATGCGGGAGATGAGATCCTGGCGATCAACGGGATGCGAGTGCTAAAAGATCGCTTCAGTGATTTTGCGAAATTCTTAAGAGTGAATGAAACATATACGGTGATGATTTCAAGGCTGGCAAGTGTGCAGACCATCAACCTTAACGTGGGAGTGACTCCGGTAAAACTAAAAGGCATCAGTGTTGTTGATAAAGATAGAGTTGTTAAAGTTCTAAATCCATAAATTAAGAGCGCCCAAAGCGGGCGCTTTTTTATGCCATTTTCGCGTAGGCCTCAGATAAAAACTGACAGACAGCATTCGAGAGTTTTTTTGAATCAGTCCGTCTTCTAAGCCACCAGACGCACATCTTTCTATCCATTTCGACCTGGTGGTTTATTTCGACCATTTTTTTTTCTTTGATCAAGTCATGGACTAAAATCTTTGGAACCACACTCCAGCCTAGTCCCTGCATAATGCCTGCTCGTACACCTATTAAGCTATCAACGGTGAGAGCGGTTGTTCTGCTCAGGTCATTAAAAGAAAAAATATCCGGGTTCATTTGGGCGTGACGGATAAAAGGCCTGGAGAGAAGGGTCTCCATATCGGGGCGGGCACCTTTGTTTTTCCAGGCAGCGGGAGCGACGACGACCCATTCCTCCTTGAAGAGTTGTTTGTGGGCAATCGCTGGGTCTTCCGGTGGATGGCAGACAATCACGAAGTCACAGGCGCCGGTGATCAGGTTTTTTTCGATGTCATCGCCAGGGGTGCTGATATGAATGTGGGGGTTGTTGCTCAGTTTGTTTTTTAGTAGTGAGAGATTAGGGATTAGAAATAATTCCATTAGCCACATCGTTGAGGCAAGACGGATTGTGGAATTGCCATGGATGAGTTTTTGTTGAGCGGTGATGCTCTCTTCCAGCCAGCCAACTAATGAGAGACCCGTATCAGTGAGTCCCCAACGGCCTTCAATTTTTTGTAAAAGCCCATGTTCTTCTGAAATGCGCTGGGTTTTTCTCTGGAGCCCTGCAGGGTCGCAGTTTAAGAGCTTTGCTGCTTCCCTTAGAGAGGAGGCCTCTTTAAAGGCCCGAAGGATCAGGCAGTCTTCCGGTGATATGATGAAGTTTTCCATGTTGATATTTATCTATCTTGCTGTTGATATTTGTCAACAGCCAAAGACAATTAAAAGAAGGATCTTTAAGCTCCCAAAAAGGAGTTTAAAAAATGAGAAGCCTGTTAATTATCACCCTTGTCATGAGCACTGCTTATGCCAACCCTAAGTATTTCGCTAACGAAGAAGTTCAGCAGCTTGCACCGGATGCGTTCGCTCTTCAGCCCGAGGCGGCCGGGTTTCATAAAAAAATCGAAGAAAAGGCCAAAAAAGAGCGCGAGCATTTTCTTGCTTTGATCAGAACCGACAGTGAGCTGGCGGGGAAAATCAAGCAATTCAAAGAACTCAATTGGGAAGATAAAGAGAAGGTTCTTCGCCGTGTGTTTGAGCTTGAGGTGAAAGCGCTGGGGATCGTTGCGCCTGAACTGGTGATTGATAACACCAGCACTAAAAATGAAGCCTATTTTGATTTCGATATCACTAAACCGGGGCCCGGACGCGTGCTTTTAAACAGTGATGAAATTCAAAAAGACCCAAATCCTTATGGCGGACTTTTGCTTCTGATTCACGAGACCAGGCATTCGGCCCAGTTTCAGGAAGCCTTTAAGCACGGGGATGCCGTTTCAAAATCATACAAAGCGGCCTTTACTGCGCAGAAAAATTTTGCTTCCAAGATTACTTCCTTTAGCGATTTTCTAACTCTTATTAATGAGTATGAAGCCTTTCAATTCGGAAACTACGTTGTGGGTGCGCTTACTGACGGTGCCGTGGACACACTTGGAATGGGGACCTATGCCAGTCAGTATAACCAGGATTTTAGTTTAAAAATTGATTTGCCAGCACTGTTTAGAAAGCACCAAGAGGGGCAGTTAAAGCAGTCAATTCTCAAAACTTTTAATGAGTTAGAGAAAGCTCAATACGATATTTTGACCGGAAACTAGCTTGAGAACAACTCAGCGAGTCAATAGGTTTGACTTGCTGAGTTCAAAACTTTTTGGCATAACAAAGGCGAATAATAAAATGAATCAGTCGGGAATAACTTTTATGATGCCAGAAGAAATGCAGGCAACGATCGGAACTCTGCTTCTATTTTTCGCCATGATCACGTTAATGTGTCTTAAAACTCTTTAAGATAAATTGTAACAAATCCTCTTTATCTAGTTGTGAATTAACTTTACAATCTTCTCGAGCCAAAAATTCATCGGGGAGGATGTATGACGACTGAAAAAGATTCCGTATCTAGTTTGCGTAACCGTGCCACTTCAAGAAATCCAAGAAAATTCTCTATTCCTCTCGACAACATGGGACAGCCGAAAAAAGTAAGCGAATACTATGGCGAACTCACTTTTGATTTCAAAACATCAGAAGACATTTCAGATGCTGTAAAAAAAGAAATCATTAAGGCGCTTGATGAAGGACGCGGGATAAAAAAAGAGCACGCAGAAGCTGTGGCCAATGCCGTTACTGCCTGGGCAGTAAAAAATGGCGCGACTCACTTTTGTCACTGGTTCCAGCCTTTAACCGGTGGGACAGCGGAAAAGCACGATGCTTTTTTTGGTTTCAATAAAGAAGGAAAAGCAATCGAAAGATTATCGGCCTCTCAGCTAATGCAAGGGGAGCCAGATGCCTCTTCGTTCCCGAACGGTGGATCGAGATCTACTTTCGAAGCACGTGGATACACAACCTGGGATTTAACTTCTCCAATGTTTCTAAGTGAAACAGTGAACGGAAGAACCCTTTATATCCCAACAGCTTTCGTTTCATACTTTGGTGAGTCGCTTGATATTAAAACTCCTCTTTTAAAATCAATCTCAGCGCTAAGCCCTGCAGCGACTAAGTTCTTACAACTGGCCGGCCATAAAGAAACAACTTCAGTCCACGTTACTTGTGGAGCAGAACAAGAATACTTCCTGGTTGATAAGGCGTTTTATTATGCCCGCCCGGATTTAGTAATGACAGGAAGAACTCTTTTTGGAGCGCTTACGACTCGTAACCAGCAGCTTGAAGACCACTACTTCGGATTGATCCCTGACCGCGTTCTTGCTTTCATGCAGGAATTCGATTACGAGCTTCACCGCTTAGGGATTCCTTCTAAAACACGCCACAACGAAGTTGCTCCAGGGCAATTTGAAATGGCGCCGATCTTCTCAGAGGCAAACGTTGCTTCGGACAACAACCAGATGGTTATGTCGACAATGAGAAGAATCGCTGAAAAACATGAGATGATGATTCTTCTTCACGAAAAACCATTTGCGGGAATCAACGGATCTGGAAAGCACGTCAATTGGTCAATGAGCGACAATACTGGATTAAATTTACTTGAGCCAGGTAGTGAGCCTCAGTCAAACCTTCGCTTCCTTGCAACAGTAGCAATCATCGTTGAAGCTCTTCACCGTTATGCTCCAGCTCTAAGAATGGCGATCTCTGGTGCTGGGAACGACCACCGCCTTGGGGCCAACGAAGCTCCTCCAAGCATCATCTCTGCTTACTTAGGGGACACTCTTGATAAAATCTTCCGCGCGATCATGGAAGACAAATCATTCACTCCAACTTCAAACAATGTTATCAACCTTGGGACAAACCAATTGGCGCACCTTCTTCAGGATAACACTGACAGAAACAGAACATCGCCGTTTGCTTTCACAGGTAATAAATTCGAATTCCGTGCAGTAGGATCAAGCCACGCTATCGGATTCCCAATGACTGTTCTAAACGCAGCTGTCACGGATATCTTCCATGAAGCAAATGCTTTCCTTGAGTCAGAACTTGGAAAAGGTCAGACCATTGATCAATCGCTAATGGCACTAATCAAGAAGCTGATGGGCAATTCGTTAAAAGCGGTCTTCAATGGTGACGGTTATTCGAAAGAGTGGGTTGCTGAAGCTGCCAGACGTGGACTTCCAAATCTTCGCACAACTCCTGAGGCGCTAAAGACTATGACTGACAAGAACAACTATAGTTTCTTGGTTAGAAATGGAATCTTTAAAGAGCAGGAAATCGACACTCGCTACAACATCTTGCTTGAAAGGTATATCAAGATCAGAGAGATCGAATTCGAAACAATGATCGATATGATCCACCAATTCGTGATCCCATCAGGGCTTGAGTACAAGACGGTGCTTGCGAAGTTGATCAAAGGACAAAAAGAGATTGGAGTTTCTTCAAGCTTTGAAATCGACGCTTACAAAAAAGTGTCTTCTAAGATTGATGAGGTTCACGCTCTTGCGACAAACCTTCATAAAGAGCTCTCAGGTGAGCACTCTGATCACCAGAAGTATGCTGAGAAAATTGGAAGTGAGTTAATGACGACGGTCACAACTATGGCCGGTATTTGTAACGAGCTTGAAGAATTGATCCCGAATCAGTTCTACACGCTTCCAAAATACTACGACATGCTTTTCCTACGTTAGTTTTATTCTTTGGGGCCACCTTCGGGTGGCCCTTTTTTTGGTCAAAAAAAGTGCCTAGGAACCATCTAATTATTCGATTGGAAATAGCCAGTCTATCTTGATACTCATGAGCAACTTTAAAATCATGAGGCGTTTATGAAATCACTAATCCTTTTTGCTCTTATCTCTTTATCAACGAGTGCATTTGCTTATGAACCAACGGCACTTAAGCCTTGCTCTGAAGATGCAGCTTTTGACTTAACTGAGGAGCATGCAGAATGGACAGAGACTTTTTATATGCTTAACAAGAAAGGCCAGATTGTGGGCGCTTATTCTTACAAAGAAGATCAGATCCATGCGGCCGTTTGTGATTACATTTCGGATGATAATTTAACTGTAGCTAATGAATGGTATTACTGGGAAGCTGATGGTTCAGCTAACCCTGCAGCTTTTTCTAAAAACTCAACTTATTGGATGGCCCAAGATGAAGGTCAGTCTTTCTTTGATGTAAAAAAAGAATCTAAGAAAGGTGAAATCACCGCGGTGTTTACGATTGTGGGTTGGGACGAAAATGGTAATGATCACAATGTCAGAGTTGATGAAGTGACATTTAAGAAAGCTTATTAATTGCTAGTATCCCCAGATTGCGGGGAGAGAGTTCCTCATCAAAGTACTGCTCCAGTTTGACTTCGTAACCTGCTTCTTCGAGATAAAGGCAACGGTCGAGCTGGAGATACACTTCCAGGGCCCTGCCCAACTGCCAGCGCAGAATGTTACATAAGAACATCACGCGAAGATTTCTCTGAATATCGCTCCTTGCATAGTACTCATCAAAATAAGCATCAGAAAATTCATGATTGATTTTTAATTCAACAAGGCGGCCTCTGATATATTCATGGAATGGTTTCCAGTAGGTTTGAATAGGGCATTCGCCCACGTCTGTGGCGTATTTATTGTTGTAATGCTCAAGTAAAAACAAGTGAAGAGCGTAACGGTAATTTTTAACTCTTTCTTTGGTACGGTAAGTTTCAAAGTCCATAGCTGCATGAGAACGGGTGGCCAGGCTTAATCCAAAAAGGTTCAGCTTGGTGAAGTTGTTCTCTTGATAAAAGCGCGAGAGAGGAAAATCAGTTTCAGGATTCATCCTGTAATAGCAGCACCCAAAATTTAAAAGCCCCATCGAATGATGCTCAACTGTGTTTTGAATCAGCTTGTTTGCCAGAGCTCCGCAGGTGTGAAGACCAAGGCTCATGGACCTGTTATGGAAAACACTTTTAACTTTATCTTCGTCAGATGCTTTGCCAAATGTGAGGTTTAAAAACGTCACATCACGGGCGCCGTCGAGTTTCCTGAATTTGTTTAAACGCTCTTTTCCGATCTCCTGAAATTCTGTGTTCTGATCAATAGAGATTGAAGGGATCTGGTGATAGTGGGAAAGAACGCGCGAGAGGTGTCCCACGCCGCCTCCGATGTCGACCACGTATTCAAAGGGTCTTTGGTCGCGGATTTTTTTTAAAACGGGAACGATTTTTTGGATCTCATGTTTCTTCTTTTTTTTCACTCCGTGAAACGCCCACATTTCGAGTGGAAGCTCAGGGGCAGGAGCGATTTTTGGGATATCCGACAATTCTTTGATGGTCTGCACGAATTCCCGGAAACGGCTGCCGGCCAGTGCTGGAATATCTCTTTTACAATCCACATCAAAAAGCTCTGTTTCGCTTAAAGAGTCAAGTAAATCAATCCATTCCGCCGGATAATCCCCAATGGTTTCCGGGTACTCATTCATGATTTCCTCTCGCCACATAGGAGCGTAGAGATTCACGAAAGACAGGAGGCGAAGAGCGTGACTTTTGTAGTTCATAAGCTATACTTGATAGCATGTTTACATTAAAAAATAAAAGAATTGCCGTTTATGGGATGGGAGTTTCCGGACTCTCAGCTCTTCGTTTTATCAAAGCTCTTGAGGGCGATTTGATCGCCATCAATGGAGGCGAAGTTTCCACTTGGGCAAAGGCCCCGGGAGTGCTTGATTTCGTGGGGCTTGAGAATTGTTTTTCAGAAACCGATCTAACCTTACCTGCTAAATTAAATTCAGTTGAACTCGTGATCTTGAGTCCTGGAATCCCGAGAGATCATAAACTTTTAAAACCTCTTTTAGAAAAAAACATTCCGGTGTGGGGTGAAATCGAATTAGCTTACCGCTACCTGGAAGCGACAAATAACTTAAGGCCGATGATTGGGATTACCGGAACAAACGGTAAAACGACAACCACCACTTTTTTTGGTGAGATGATTGAGGCCGACGCCAAAAAAGTTTTTGTCGGCGGCAACATCGGTGTTCCGTTTTGCGATTACAGCTATGATGTTTTAAAAAATAACAAACATGCGGACTATATCCTGCTTGAACTTTCAAGTTTTCAACTGGAAAGTATTGATCACTTTCATTTGAATGTGGCGATGATCCTGAATCTTTATCAAAACCATGGCGAAAGATATGAGACGATCGAGGAGTACGGTCGCTCGAAATTTTTTATCACGAATCGTTTTACTGATTCAGATGTATTGATTTACGCTGAGGATTTCCCGATTATCAAAAACTGGGCGCTCACCCAAAAAGGGAAAAAACTCTCGGTGAACACTGCTCGTCCGGAAACCAAGTACGACATTTCTAAATTTAAACTTCCCGGGATTCACAACCTGGTGAACCTCGCTTTTATTATTAAAGCGGCAGAGACCATCGGTCTGTCTGCTAAAGCAATTCAGCACTCAATTGACACTTTCACTGGTGTTCATCACCGCATTGAATACGTCGACGGGGTCAAGGGCCTTCCGCACTTTCGCGCCTACAACGATGCCAAGAGCACTAACTGGGATGCGACTATCACTGCGGTAAAAGCAATGGAGGATTTCAAGCTTCCGATTCACTTGATTATTGGCGGAAAAAAACGCGGTCATGGCGATTCAATTATGCCTCATTTTGATTTTCTAAAATCCAATGTCGCGCATTTTTATCTCATTGGAGAAATGGCCTCAGAGATTGAAGGGGAGATTAAGGGAAGAGCTTCATACCAGAGAACTGATACACTGGAAGCGACCTTAAAGCTTATGAGGGAGAAATTTGCTGGGGAAAAGGGAGTTCTTTTGTTTTCGCCGGGGTTTCCGTCTTTTGACCAATTCCAAAACTACGCTCAGCGTGGTGAGCACTTTGTCAGACTGCTGAGAACCTTCAATTAGCGGATAGATTTCTTAGTTAGGTCTACACTGGCGACACGTCTTTCACCGCTATTATTATTGTTGAAGCGAAAGTTATCAATGATCCCGACCTTGAACAGGAAGAGTCCAATAATAATATACACCGGATTGAGTTTTGATTTCATAAGCTCGCTCTGTTGGGTTATAATGTGAACGCTTTATCGGCATAAATGAAAATAACTTAACTAAAAAGGTATAGTTTATGGCAAAATCTGGTTTTTTATATAAAGAGTCGGTTCAGGCGAACATTAAAAGCCTGAAATCATTAATGAAATCTAAGAAGCTCGACAGCTTCTATCTCTCAAGTTCAGACATTTTTTTGAACGAATATGTGCCTCTGGAAGAGTGTCACCGCTATTATTTGTCTGGTTTTACCGGTTCAACGTCGGAATTGATTGTTCCACTTGAAGGGAAAGTCATCCTTTTTGTCGATGGCCGCTACTACGAGCAGGCCGATATCGAGTGTGACCCGGAGATGGTTCACGTTTTTAAAGTTCCTTATGGAATGAGCTTAAGACAAGCGATGAGAGAAGTGATCTCAGCTAAAAAATTAAAAGCGATGGGAGTGGAAGGAGACCGTATTGACCTTTCTCTTTACAGCGATTTCGGAACACAATTAAAAGTTACAGCATTTAACAACTCTGAGCTTTCAAAAATTATCCAGTTTAAAGAAACAAGTTTTGATAAAAAAATCCGTGAGCTTCCACTTTCACTTGTGGGAGAGTCAACGAAGGAAAAACTTGAAAGAATCCTTAAGCCAGGTGAAGCTTTCTTCATTTCTGCGCTTGATTCAATCGCATGGCTTACAAATATGCGCCGTCATGAGCTTCCAAATCAAAGTACATTCCGCTCAAAAGCGCTTGCGACTCGCGAGAGTGTTTATCTTTTAATGGAGCACATCGAAGGAGAGATCAAGAGTGAGTCGATTGAGCTTTGTTTAGGCAAATTCTCAGAGCTTGAGAAATTCCTGGCGACAGTCAATGAGTATGAAACTGAATGGAAGAAGAAAGCAGGTCTTCCAACTTATAAAATTGAAAAAGTTCTTTACTCAGCGAACTCTACCAACACAGCGGACTTCTTGAAGTTAAGCGCTCATTTTGGTGAGGAAAACCTGGTCAACAGACCTGATGGTTTAGTTCCCTTCCAGGCGGCGAAAAATCAAGTTGAACTTCAGTCTATGCAGGACTCTTTTGATAAAGGAGACACGGCAATTTTCCAGACTATCCTTTGGGTAAAAGAAAATGTGAAAAACGGTGTGAATTTCTCTGAGCTTGATTTCTATCACAAGTGCAACGAGTTTTATAAAATGAACGGAGCGCTTGATCAGTCGTTTAATACAATCTCGGCAATTGGTGCGAACTCTTCAATTATTCACTTCTCAAGCCCGAGTGCTGACATTCCATTCAAAAAAGATGAACTAGTACTACTTGATTCAGGTGGGTACTTTGAATCAGGATACGCGACAGATACAACCCGCTCATTCTTAAGTGGTGGAACAGCATCTCCTCGTCAGAAAGAAATTTACACGCTGGTGTTGAAGTCAATCCTTCACACTATGAATGCTGTTTTCCCTGAAGGGTCATGGGGAGCGGTGGTTGATGGTGTGGCAAGACAGCCGATTTTCAATGCCGGGATGAACTACAATCACGGAACTGGTCACGGTGTTGGAATCAACGTTCACGAAGGTGGGTACCGTCTTTCAACGACCTCAAATGTTCCTTTAAGAGAGAATACAGTTGGGTCTATTGAGCCGGGGATTTATATACCTGGGTTCGGTGGAGTCCGCCTGGAGAACGTGGCGACAGTTGCCCGTCACCCTGAGCACAAGAATATGCTCCACTTCAAAAACATGGTTTATGTTGGTTTTGATCACGACCTGATCGACATGAACATGTTGAGCGAAGATGAGGAAATCTGGCTTGAGGAGTACGAGCAGGAATGCGCAAAACGCGGCAGAAGCTTTAAGTATAGAAATAATAAGTAATAAGAAAGGGGCCGGTTAATGGCCCCTTTTTATTATACTAATTTGCTTTTTGGTTTTTTCCTGAAGAGTTCGGCCAGAGCGATGATCGAGAATCCGATAAACAATCCTCCCCACCAGTTAGGTTTGTCCCCACCATTTAAATCAATTGTCCCACAGCCACTGAATGGCTGCTGCTTTGGATAGAGATAGCTAATCCCATCAATATCATCGCGGCCTAGGGCCATGCGCTTTGACATCGTCGCGTAGTACATTAAAGAGTCCTGTACAGGCGAGTGCCCAAGCCCGAAAGCGTGTCCCAGTTCGTGGGCGATGATGGCCGCTTGTTCGTTGCGGGCTTTAGTATCAAATTGATTTGAGGCCTGGTCGTTGATTAGTACCAGTGAGCCCAGGATGGTCGTGCCTGAAATATTATTAGGAATTGTCACCGCCAGGATGGCCGAGCTGGAGAAGTTCGCAGCGTTGTTATTGCAGCTGATAAGAATGTCACTTGCAACAGATAGATCAGGGTTAGGCTCACAGTTCGTTGAAGGCATACAGATAGTGCCGGTGTGAAAGTCGGTGGCAACGTTTACCACGGCCCCCTTGCGCAGCTTTAAGCGGCTGGTAGGTGACTTGTTCCAGAAGTTATCAACGGCAGTCCCAACAATGGAGAGCAGTTCTTCGTCAGTGATGCCCAGGTTGGTGCAAAAGCCTCCGGCCACATTGACGGCGACTTCATCTTTGGCGAAAACAATCTTTGCCGAGTTATTCATCGTGAAGGCTTCGGACTGAGTGCTTAAGAGAATGCTAAAAACAATCGCCAGAAATTTCATAGGACTTCTCCAAAATGGTAGGTTGCCGAGAAACCAAGACTAAAAGCGCGGTCTTCGCTTTTAAGGGCGTTGAAGACGTAAGTGTAGAGTTCGGCCGACCACTCTTTATTGAAATCGAAACCAAGGCCAAGATTGACAATAAAATTTCTAGTGTAGACGGCGTCCTTAGGAAGCGGAAAAGAGTCTGTTCCATTTCCGTTATTGAGTAATGCTTCACCGCCCGGTCCTGAGATCCTGGTCAGATAAAGGCCTGCGCCTCCGATGAGGTTCACATAGCTGGTTTTATATTTTGAGTTAAGCAGGGCGTACATTGTCATGCGTTTAATGTTTTCATCGCGGCCAGACTTGGGAAGTGTTGCGCCAAGTTGTGGAGAAAGAACAAATTCCGGAGTGATGAAAAAATCTAAGTTTCCAGAAAGAGAAGGTAAAAAACTACAGAAGTTTTTCCCGCCGTCTTCATCGGTTTGGATTTTTCCCACGTATTCGCAGAGATTCCCCAATGAAACATTCAGGTCTGTCGTCACTGCAAAAACAGAGGAGCTACTTATTAAAAGTAAAAAGATCAGGTATTTTAATTTCTTCATAATCGCTTAGTATTCTGTCAAAACTTGGGCTAAAATGTCTATGTAAATTAGTCTTAAGAAAATTAAAAAAGCCCCTCATTCAAGGAAGTGTTATGTTTGATAATTTTGAAATTCCAAAAGACCTTATGCCAACGGATCCACGTTTTGGTTCAGGGCCTTCACTTGTACCAACTGAATTTTTAGAAAAACTAGCAAAGACCGGCGCTCATTACATGGGAACCAGCCATAGAAAGCCTGGCGTGAAGAACGTAGTTAAAGAGCTTCAGGAAGGAATCGCAAAATATTTTAACCTTCCATCTGACTACCTGGTAGTTTTAGGGAATGGGGGAGCGACTCTTCTTTTTGATATGATCGCATTAGGGATCGTTGAGAAGAAAGCAACTCATTACACCTGTGGAGAGTTCTCTGAGAAGTGGTTCAAGTCTACAAAAGCTGTACCATGGATTGAAGCTGACCAGGTTAATGTTCCATTCGGAAAAGGGATTAATGGCAAGGCCGTTGCTGGCTCAGATATGATTGCCGTGACTTTAAACGAGACATCTACAGGTGTTCAGATTTCAGAGCTTCCGGTAGTTGATGCCAATACAATTTTAGCAGTGGATGCGACTTCTGGTGGGGGGCAGTGCCCATGTGACGTTTCAAAGACAGATATCTATTTCTTTTCTCCGCAAAAAGTTTTCGCCAGCGATGGAGGACTGTGGGTAGCGATTATGTCACCGAAGGCACGCGCTCGCGCCGCTAAAATCGCAGCTGATAAAAACAGATACGTTCCGGATATCATGAGCTGGACTCACGCTATCACGAACTCAGAAGCTAACCAGACTTACAACACTCCAGCACTTGCAACCATCTTCATTATGAATGAGCAGGTAAAGAGAATGAATGAATTGGGATACGCTGAAGTCCAAAAGCTTTCTCAAAAGAAAGCCGACCTTCTTTACGGATGGGCGGAATCTAAGCCTTACCTTTCTTGTTACATTGAAGAAAAACAATTCCGTTCAGTCGCAGTTGCTACGATCGATGTAGACAGCAAGGTGAATGTTGATGATGTGATTAAATGTTTAGAGAAGAAAAAAGCTGTTTACGGAATTGATGGGTACAGAAAACTTGGAAGAAACCAATTCAGGATTTCAATGTTCCATAATATCTCTTATGGCGATTTAGAGAAATTGACAAAACTGCTTTCGGTAATGATTGAATCAAAATTGTAGTTAAAAAAGGCCCCTTAAAGGGGCCTTTTTTTTGTCCGCTGGGACTATTTGTCTCAAAAAAAGCGGTATCTCCCTTGCACCTTATCCAGTGAGCGTAAACCCTACTTCACGAAGGTGCTTTTATGAAATTATTAATCATCGCTTTTCTGGCAGTTACTATAATGGATCAACCAGTTTCTATCGGTCGTGTACCTGTAGTTTCTCAACTTTATATTCAAAACATCGCCGATATTCTGGATCCTTCATTTCCTAAACTCGCCTAATAAGGAGTTTGTATGAAGTCGTTTTTTCTTTTGTCCTTCCTGTTTTTGAATTTGAATATCGCGAGTGCAACTGAAAAAAACATTCTGGATGAATTAGACCCGCGCGACCCGAACATCGAAGAAATTCTTCAGTACTATGATGAAAAACATCATGAGGCCACAGGCGAAGAAGCGCTTGTAGATGAGGGGGCGCTTGAAAAAGGAAGTTGCTATCAGAGCAATTGCCCGGTGTGGGCAAGAATCAGTCTCGCCGAACAGATAATGTATCTCTCTGTAGACGGGCAAGTGAAGTACGCCTGGCTCGTCTCAACAGGTAAGCTAGGCTACCGCACACCTCGTATGGACCAAAATCCCAATGGCCGTATTTATGACCGCTACACTTCCATCACATATCCCAGGTGGGGATTACAATGGTTTGGGTAATATGCCTTACGCCGTCTTTATTTACGGCGGATACGCGATTCACGGAACTATAAAAAGCAACTGGCCTCTCTTAGGGAAACCGGCCTCCAAAGGTTGCATACGCCTTCATCCTGACAACGCCTTTATCTTCAACCGTATGGTTAGAGGAGTAGGAGTAGGCTCTGTATGGGTGACAGTGCAATAGCAATAATAGAGAGCAAGGATTTTTTCTTGAGGATGATGACGGCCGCTCCGCCAAAATGGCCGATCATTGGAATAACTCTGCAGATGAGGTGATCTATTCTCTCCAGAAAGCTTGGAGTTTTGTCACCATGCTTTCTGAAGAGCTTGTCAAAGCGGGAAAAGATAAGGCTTCTCTCGATTTTTACTTCAGGAAACAAGCTTGTAATTAGCCTCAGGTCTTGAGCATTTAATTTGCGTTCATCAGGCGTGATATGGTTTTCAAGCGAAGGTGTATTGGGAAAAAAGAAACGCACGAGTCTGGTGTTTCTCAATTTATCAAAGACTGGCACCTCTATGGGCTCTCTGAAAATGGCCACGCCATCGTCTTTGAGTGTTCTTCTGACTTCTTCCATCGCTCTTGGTATGTCCACATGATGAAGAATATCAATTCCCACCACCACATCAAAAGAGTTATCTTGAAACGGCAGTTCTTCAGCGGGGCTGACTACAAATGATCCTTTCTCTTCGCAAGAGTTGATTGAAAAGAGTTCATTGCAGGTTTTAATGTTTTCTTCACAAATATCAAAGCCCGTAACGTGATAGCCGACACGCGAAAAACGAAGAGCGTTGTCGCCCGGACCGCATCCAAAATCGAGCAGGTTTAAATCTGACTTTTTCTGATCGCGAAAATAATCGACAGGAAGTTCATAGGTGCGCCAATAGCTATTCCAGGGGCGGCGCTCTTTTTCCAGAAGGGGACCTTCGACAGGAGAGAAATCAATATGCTGATTGATATTGAAATTCTGTGCAAACTGTCTGTAATAATCTTTTTCTCTGATTTGCCTTGCAGTGAGCATTTCCATGTTAGTCTCCAGGAAGAGTTTCCTAGAAAATTTTTACATTAGAAATTTGTCTAACTAAAGTTAATTTATACTAAAGTTTCGTTGTTGCGCCATAAGGTATGGCAGGCAAAGCAGACAGAAGGAGAGGAATTAATCCTCCCCACCATCATCATCCTTTGAATCGTCTTTTTTGTAGTTAGCAAAGAAGTCTTTCTTGAAATCCAAAAAGCGGTCTTCAAGAATCGCTTTGCGCGCACCTTCTGCAAGTGATTTGTAGTAAGCGATATTGTGAGTTGTCGCCAGAACCTGTCCAAGGATCTCGTTTGAATCAAACAAGTGCTTCAGGTAAGCTCGCGAGAAATTTTTACAAGTGTAACAAGAGCAGCTGTGATCAATTGGATAAAAATCACGGCGGTAATTTCTGTGGCGAATGCGGATTTTTCCTCGTGAAGTAAACAGTGTTCCTCCGCGGGCGAATTTGGTTGGAATGATACAGTCACTCATATCAATTCCATTTTCCCATAACATCAGAAGATCTTCCGGGTTACCAATCCCCATCGCATAACGAGGTTTATCAACCGGCATAAGTGGAGCTGTGAAGCTGACGATTTTTTCCATCCACTCAGCGCCTTCACCAACTGATACACCACCGATGGCGTATCCAGGAAGGTCGCGTTTTACCAGTTCATCAACACATTCTTTACGAAGATCATTATATGTTGATCCTTGAATGATTCCGAATAGAGCTTGTTTTGGATTGTTCCAGGTTTCGATACAACGATCGAGCCATCTGTGGGTCCTGTCCATCGAGTTTTTTGTGTACTCACGAGTGGCCGGATAAGGGATACATTCGTCGAAGGCCATCATAATGTCAGAGCCTAAGTTCTGCTGAATTGTAATTGATGTCTCTGGAGACAGAAGAATCTTTGCGCCTTTTTGGTCTTTGAACTCAGCACCTTCTTCTTTGATCGATTTTTTCTGAAGAGAGAAAACCTGGAATCCTCCTGAGTCAGTAAGAATCGGACGAGGCCAGTTCATGAACTTATGTAAACCACCGGCCTTCTTAACCAGGTCTGAGCCCGGAGTTAAGTGAAGGTGGTAGGTGTTTGAAAGAATGATTTTTGTGTCCATGTCCTCAAGCACCTGAGGCTGAAGCGCTTTGATTGCTCCATGTGTTCCTACCGGCATGAAAACCGGAGTGGGAATGTCTCCGTGAGGAGTGGTGATAACACCGGCGCGTGCCTTTGAGTGTTTATCAACGTGCTCTAATTTGAATTTGAAATGTTCTTTGACTTGGTCTTGGATGCGCGTACTCATCGTTTTACTCCAGGTTTTTCCATTGGCGTGAGTTGGTTTTTAATGTCGGTTAAGGACTGTAAAACGTTCCTGTTAGTGATCACTTTCTCGATGGATTCGATGTTGCTGATTAAAGCGAGCTTCGCTTTTTCAGTAAATTCATCACCCTGGGAAGTCATCTGAGCGTTTGCCAGATTATTAGCAACTCCGACGTAATAAGTCAAAAAGGTATGGTCATCACCCTGTAAAAATGCATCCTGTGCGGCCAGAATACTGACATTTTGTTTATGTAAAATCACGGATTCATCGTCTTCGCTCAGGAACTTGCTGAATACCTGCTCCTCAAAAGCGGGCAAGAGGGCCTTGTCGCTTTTTCCGTGTGACGAGTAGACTTTAATTGAGTCGCGAGAGAAGAGGTAATAGAAGTTCACAGCATTGCCACTGGCCGACATCATCGGCATTTCTGGACGGTAAAAATTCACCGTCATATCGGAGGTCTCAGTAGAAGTCAGGAAAGTTTTTAAGAGCACGGAGCTTCCGTAAAAAGGGCCGAAACTCATAAGCGAGTTTTTCAAATTCCCCGGAGCTGTCGTGAATACTTTCTGGATGAATTCTTTTTTCTCTTTTAGCGAGAGATTGGCCAGCTTGCGGGAGCGAAGAGTCGTGTAGAAAGGGTTAGCGTACATTAACTGCTCTTCGATTTCATCAAAACTGATTGAGCGGACTTCCTTGATAATTAAACTCTGTGAGTTTTTCAGGTCGAAAAACTGAAAAGCGCGCGTACTTCTATTCTCAGGATCAGCGAAAGGCAGAAGATAGTAACGAGAGGAGAGTTCAGCGCTTAGTTTAACCCCTAAGGCGTGGGACTCACTGTAAAGACTACGTGTTCGCAGCTCTTTGTGAGAATCTTGATTTTCTCCCATTACAGTTGTTGAAGGGTTGTAAGGAAGGGGAAGAAGAAAAGGCGAAATCAGAATAAAAAGAAGGATTAGTATCATCCCCACTTTTCTGATGGCCTTGAAAAAAAGCCTCTCGCTCACTGTGTTTTGCGCCGGAATTAAAAAAAGCGAGTAGATGAAAGTCTTAAGTCGATAAAGAAATATTTTTCCAAACTTGTTCTCGCTCTTCATCTTAAGGCCAAGGAGAAACTGACCGGCCGTTGTGCCAAATATCAGAGTTTGGGTCAGGCTGAGAATGTACCAGGCAATGAAAAAAGGAAGGAATGAGTGCAGTTTAAAGTCAGGGATAATCAGCGTCGCAAGTGAGGCCATGTAGTTGAGCACTGAGAGCACCGGGCGGTGGATGTGAATCATCGGCAGGAGCACAATCATAATTAAGTAAGTGAAGAAAAAATCCGCTACTAGGGAATAAACTTTGGTCAGAAGAAGAGTCAGGAAACTTCCAGGCTCGAAGCCTTTTAAAAAGGGCCCCCTTACTTTCGGTTCTCTTTTCATTGAGCCCGTGGGGTTAGGGCGAAAGATAAGGCTTTCTTTATCTTCTTCAGGAGTCAAATCCTCGGCAGAATTGAAAATGATTGTTTTCACTTTCTGGGTTTCGTGAATGTGCACGGCTTCCAGGCGGATGATAATCTCCAAACCGGAAAGCTGAATGCGGTCGCCGGCCTCAAGCAAGTAGGTTTTTCCTTCCTCCAGCGGCAGAGAATTCAGGAAGGTTTGATTGGTCGGGCCAAGGTAGACGAGAGCAAGATTTTCCTCTTTTTTCTCAAACAACATATGCCTAGCCTTAATTTTTCTTCCAGATAAGACCAGGTCACAGCGCGGGTCGACGCCCGCACTGACCGAGTCGATCACGTCAATCTTCATCGGAGATTGACCTTCTATTCGGACATCAAGGCGGAATTGGTTTCTGTATAAGCTCATATTGAAGATTATTATCAGGAAATTCTCCGACTCTTGCAATCAAAAGATAAGTCATACGAGGGTACTCAGGCATAAAGCTCTTTACATTTTTTTGGCATTTAATAGGATTGAGATATTACTTTTATGTGAACCCCGAACTAATCAAGGATGATTAAAAATGAAAGCTAGTAGAGCTCTTGCCCTCGGATCATTAGTTGCTTTAAGCGTCTCGGCCAATGCCTATGACGTGGTTAAACGCTACAAAATTATTGATGACAAATTGAAAACAGAAGCGATGTTAAGACCTATTGGTCACGACTTCTTTTTGGATGTCAGCGCAGCCGTCAACAAGAACATCACAGATGTCATCGACGATGTTGATAAGGCGAGTAAGTTCCAGGGGACAGACCAGCAGAAGATTGATGAGGCCAACAGAATTCTTACGAAATACGACAAGACTGAGCAGTCGTTAAAAATCAATGTTGGAATCGGGACTCCATTGCCATCTTTTACAGCATGGGATGTGAAGTTCACTCCGAACTTCAGGATATTGGTTGATGTCGGAGCGAACATCGGAATCAGAAACCAGGCGCTGAAAAATGAAGATATCATCAATCTCTTCAGAGACCAGTTGCCAGCAGAACTTCAAACGTTCTTATTAACGGTGGACCTGACTTCTATTCAGGGACAGGATTTAAGAACTGTGTGTTTGACTCAATTCCCTTCAGCTTCTTCTCCGGCCAATATTTACTGTACGGCCCTGGAAGTAGGAAAGTACAAGGTTCCAAATATCGGGACAACAGACCCTACAATGACTCTTTTTGCCAAAGGGGACGTGAAAGCTGGATTCTTCAATGATTACGTTTACGGCGAGCACTTCTTCGGTAACTTCAACCTTTATGGGATGGGAAGAGCGGATCTTTACCAATTCGTAACAGGAACCCAAATCGCAAAAGGGGATTCAATTGAAAGCCCGGATAAAATGAACACTGAGACTTCTATTCAGGCCGATTACCGTTTAGGGTACAGAAACTCAAATTACTCGATGTTCTTAGGAATTGAGGAGCTTAAAATCTCGATGATGAAAGACGCTGATGCCGGGTCTAAACCTCATTCTTACGACTATGACCCGTTATTTAGATTCCATGCGGACGCAAAATTCCGTACATCAAACCTTTCGATCATGCCGTTTTTAGGATTGCACAAGCGTTCAGGTTATGGATTTGGCGACGGGGTGTACCTGGGAACAAGCCTTGGGGCCCACGTTTGGGGAGACCGTTTGGGGCTAGAACTTCGCGGAATGGTTGATAAACAATACTTAACTATCACTCCAAGAATGAAATTATGGCTAATGCAGCTTGAATACTCGCTTAAAAAGCCACTTAAGGACACTGACGGCGACGTGAAATTGACTGCGCTTCACTCTGTCGATTTCCGCATTTTCTTTTAATAGTCTGATACTCGTGGTAGGATAAAGCATATTTATCCTACTACGACTTTTACTGAGACTATAAATCATGAGCTTTGAGAAAATCCTATCCCATACATCTGTCCTTTCTTTTTTATCAGAAAACAAACTTAAAGAACCAACCAGCATTCAAGCGATGGTCATTCCCGATTTAATCAAAGGGAAGTCAGTGAATGTTATCGCTAAAACCGGTTCAGGAAAAACATTGTGTTTTGCTCTTCCGATCAGCGAGCTTTTAAAAATGGCCGAAGAAGACGGAATGGTGGGAACTGAAAAAGAAACCAAAGGAAAACCCCGTGCGGTCATCCTGGCACCAACCAGAGAGCTTGCACTACAATTGCAGAAAGTTTTTAAATCGATCTCTCACCATGTGAAGCTGCGTGTGCGTATGCTTGCTGGAGGAGAAGCGGCGAAGACCAACCATCTTCTTGCCCGCGACAACATTGATGTGTTGATTGCGACTCCAGGTCGCCTAAGCAGCGCGATCAAAAGAAAAGAAATCAATTTAAAAGAAACCAATTACCTGATCATGGATGAGGCCGACCAGCTTTTAGAGATGGGCTTTCGCCGTGACTTAGAAAGCATTTATAAGGCCTGTGATGAATCACTGGTTCACGTTGGACTCTTCAGCGCAACTCACTCATCAAGCTTAGATGAATTCTGCAGAACGATTTTTTCTGAAATCGATTTCGCAAGCTACAATAGTGAAGACAAAAACAAGCTGACTCAAGCTGTGCGTACTTTCAACATCTATATCAAAGACACTGAGAAAATGCAGATGACCGAGGCCTTCCTTAAAAAAGAGGCGAAAGGAAACGGGATTATTTTCGTCAATAAACATGACACTGTTAACAGCCTATACGCTGCTCTTCCGGAGAAATTCCCGAAGATGAAGTTCCACGCTCTTCATGGAGAGATGGAAGCCAAGGCCCGCAAGAAAGCCTACGACCAATTCTTAAAAGAAGGCGGGATCCTGATTTCTACCGACATCACGGCCCGTGGTATGGATATCGATGACCTGGTTTGGGTTATGAACTTCGATCTTCCTTTCGAAGCGGTGTACTACATCCACCGTTGCGGACGTGTAGGAAGAAGACAAACTGAAGGGTTCGCTTATAACCTGGTGACTCCGAAAGACATGAACATCATCACTCGTATCAACGAGGCGATTAAAAACCAGACGGCGATGAGACTGACTTCGTTTGATGAGAAGAAATTCGCAGCTGTGAAGGCCGCTAAAGTTAAGGCAACAGAAAGCAAGCTGGATAAAAAGAAGAAGCAACTTGATACACTTAAGAAGAAAGTCTTCACCAGAAAAAAAGTTACAGAAAAGAGACACGTTAAAACGGTTAAAGGAACCAGCACTCCTAGATATAAGAGAGCTGATAAAATCGTTAGTAAAAAAAATAATGCGAGAAAAAGCAGATAATGAAATTGAAACTCCTCATTCTATTTTTTGCTCTGGCCTTAGCTTTCGGATGTTCTAAAAAGAAAGTGGAGCATGATTTAAAATATACACTTGAGGAGTTTAACCTACTCATGGACGCAACCGGCGCGACACCGGACAAAGTCGCCACCAATGCCATTAATTTCTCTGATTATTCTCCCGGCGTAAACCGTATGAACTCGCGCCCTCTGGTCTATGAGCGCCTGAGTTTTGCTGTAATTGAGTTTGAAACTGAGAAGCAGGCCCGTGAAGAGGCGATGAGACTCGGGCAGTATTACTCACGCAACTGGCTTTTTGACAAAGTTGATGGCGAGCCGATCTTAGAAGATTTGGTTATTGTAAAATTCCACGCAAAAAACCCCAAGCGCGCAATCCAAAGAAAACCGGTCAACATTCCTAAAGAATCTCATGGCGAAGGCCATGCAGCTCCGGCCGGACACTAATCTATTTACAATTAAGCATCTCTTCGATTTTTGCCTCTTTCATGACTTCAATATAGTTATGGAAGAACTGTCCCTTTGGGGAGCGCTGGTCAATCGTTTGCTGTAGTCCATCAATGGTGATCGTCATTGGATGACTCTCGACTTTTTCCATCGCGAGGTTCCTGCTTCGGTCGTTTAATTCCTTAAAAAGCCTCTCGACGATATGGGAGTTGCATTTCTTTTTCTTCACGCTTAAATCGGTCGTGGTGTCTTTATAAGCGACTTCGCTGGCCGATGAGTTAATGGTTGAGCGGAAGTTGTTGTAGTGGATTTTTAGCTCTGCTGCTAAAGCAGTATTAATAGTGAGAGCGAGGGATAAAATTATTTTAAACATTTTTTAAAGTCCAGGTTAGGCGTTTTTTCGATGAGATTATTGCAAGAATAAGGCAGAGTATTTCCCTTATTAACTGCTTCAATTAAGACTCGATGTAGGTTGGTAGAGTGTACGTCTGAATCCTCTTTGTAGAGTGTTAACTTGGAGTATTGATTTGGGGATTCATCCGAATAAAGATATGCACAAGAAGCGATAGGGCCATTATTTTTGAACGCCATATTAGCGATAAAGTCGGCCATATCCTCTTCGGTAAAGCGATTATCATGTTTAGCAAAAGAGCTCATTCCTTTATTAGAAGAAGGGTAGTATCCAGCGACACACTCTCTCATGTTCAGATATGTTTCCAGGCTTTCTTTGCTGAGTGAGAGTTCTGAGAAAATACTGCTTAGGGCATGTCCGAGTTCATGTGCCATAATGTGTTTTCCGGTTATATCATGAATACATGAAAAATCTGAAATACTGATCGTTTGTGAACCACTGTTCCATGAATCGCGAGAAGGTCTAACAGACATGGAGTGACAGGGGCCTATTTGCATTTCATCGAAATTATTTAGAGAAAAATCGATATATGAACTTAGAAGATCTGTGTTTGTTTTATCGTTGTCGGGAGCAGAATAAACAGGCCTTAAGTAATCTTTTGCATGTTCGCTAAATTCAGATTCGGTTAAGGAACGGAAGGGGTCATTGTTGAACTTGATCTTATCAAGTTCTTTTAGGATGAGTCCTCTAGAGTGGTTGGAGAACGCAGGTAAAACTTTTTCAATGACGACAGTTTTAGCTTCTTGAAATACTGAATTCGCTTTTTTTCTATTGTCGGCCTGAACTAGGTTCGCAATAAGTTTGGCCTGGCAAAGGTTAATGTTTTCTTTTGTTTGGTCATTACTTTTTATTTGGTCCAGTAGGGACTCAAGTTTTTGGTTAGTGAGAGTATTTTTTAAATACGAGCGAATAAATTTCCCACAATCGGCCGATTCACATACGGATTTTTTCCAAAGCAATTTAAGTAATTTCTGGGAACTAGTTTCAAAATTAAAATCAATAGCAGTTATTGGTGAATTGTTTTTTAGTTTGTTTTTTATTCTTTCTAGATCATTTTTTAGATATGGGGACTCAAGTCCAGGATTATTTTTTATAAGCTCTTCTGTTTTATCAATCTTTTCAGATAAGATTTTATTAATTTCTGAATCAGAATAGAAATCCTTCTTCGCAATCAAATTATAGATATTGTTCATATTAAAAATAGTAGATTCGCTTTGTTTTTTTAAAATATCTCTGGATTCTTGATCCATCCAACTGGGAAAGTTAAATTTTGCTTGCAGACGATTTTTATAATCATTGGTATGAACAGGATAGATTTCTATGAAATTATCCAGCAGATAGGTAAAGTTAAGTGTTTGCGCTTGAGATAATTCAATATTGTCGAATTGGTTACTTTTTATTGCTTTTAGTATCTCATTTATAATTTCTATTTTTTCATTTTTTTCTTTTTTTACCACTTTTTGAATGAGTGGCAGAATGTTTTTTGTTTTATCTAACATACCTTGTGTGGCGTATCTGCTGAAATCTTTATGTCTCATTTGCAATGTATGATTTTCTTGTGGCGATCCGCAAAGTGCTTGAGCGCAATGTTGCATTTCTTCGCTGAGATCAATATTTTCAGAAGGAATAGTGGCACAGGTATTTAAAGGAGATGTGAGTGCTGGAGGATTATTTAATATTGATATTAATCCTGGGTCAAAGTGTTGAGAATTTGCAGTACTGGACAAGAATAATAAGAGAAAGCTTAATGAAAGTCTCATCTGGGTATTTTATCTGATAAGAAGAGCTTTTTGATAGAAGAAAACTTTTCTTAATTAAACATTTGCGGATGAGATTTGAATCGCTCTTCAAAAAAAGCGATGCGCTTTTTCCATTCAACAACAATGAGTTGAATCTGTTCAAGCTCCTCAGTACTTGCCTGAGTCCTGAACTGCTCCACCAGCTCGGCCAGAGTCTGATGAAAAAGAACGATCCATCTGCCAAGCTCGCCACGTTTAATCATGAGTTGCAGGTGTGTAAATAGCAGCCTGAACTGCGGGCCTTCTAAGGGACGCGTGACTTCACCAGTAAGTTGCATTTCCCAGAAGGTGGTGATGCGCTCTAGGTGGTGTTTTAAAACCTCTGGGTCCCTGAATTTCTCGAAATGGTAGCCAATGAGCACATCGTGGATGGCCTTTTGGTAGAAGGTTTCAATGACAATATAAATGAGCTCTCTCATGGGGATATCATACCCTAAGTCCTTAAAAACAAATATCGGACTAAAAAAGTTAACTTATTTTTTTAATAGCCGATAGGATCACTAAAGTAAACCTTTTAGAGGAACGGCCATGATGGGAATTTCCCATTTAAACAGATTCATCCTAGCTTTAGTGATCGCCGGCGGCGCACATGCGGCCGATGTGAATGTGCAAAGCCTTTCTCAAGGCTCTTGCTGGTACGAAGAGGGCGAGATTTTAAAGATCGCCAGCTTCAACGATAAAGAGTCCGTGCTGCTTTCCCGCGAAGAAATTGAATATCAGGTTGATGAGATTTTAAATTCGGGTGCAGAAAAAAAACAAAAATTGAAAGGACTGGATCTGACACTTCATTGCGGAGGGTATGGTTCAAGCCTGGTCGTTAAGACAGACACTCAATGTGTGTGGTTAAAGTTTAATAAAGGGCAATTGGAAGCAAGATCGATCGGTGGAGTGGAGAACTCTAAGAGTGATTTGTGTGATGGTTATAAGTGGGGAGAATTGATCGTAGGCCTTAGGGCATCCGCTCAAAAAGAAAAACTTCTCTCCGATTATTTTCAATCGATGATTAAGTCTGTTCACGTTGTTTCAGGGTTAACACTGAAAGTTGTCTTGCAAGATGAGTATCGTGGAAGAGAAGATATGGTGATGGAAGAGCTTAAAAAGCAGCTTGATCTCAAATACGTCGAATACAATATGTATCAGCATCCTGTCGGTGAGGCAGCGACTTTAAAATAAAAAGGCCCTCTTGATGAGGGCCTTTTTATTTAGAAAATTTAGTTTTGAATTAGCGAGTTGTATCGTGAAGAGCGCGGCCTAGTGACTTTGATTTTTTATCAAAGAAATTATTGTTTTCTGCCATTTCTGCTTCTTCTTTACAGGCGATGCACATTTCAGCCGTTAAGCGTGCATTCAATCTTTCGAATCCGATTTCTCCATCGCACTCTTCACAAAGACCGTAAGTCCCGCGTGACATTGCTTCCAGAGATTTGTTGATTTTTTTAAGGTAGAAATTCTCGCGGTTGATGAATCTGATGTCGTGAGAAGTTTGCGTGTTAACACTTGCTTCATCAAGAGGATCAGAAAGCTCGTTTCTATCAAGTTGATAAGACTCTTGTTCAAGCTTCTTATTCGCGATGCGTTCTTTTTCCGATAACAATTTATCTTTTAAAATAGAAATTTGTTTGTCTGACAGATAAGCGTTCTCTCTCTTCATTCTTACTCCTGAAAAATACTGCAAAATCCTCAATGATTTAAAGCAGCGGCAAACATTTAAAAGAACCGTTAATAATGTGTTTCTGGAAATTCACAATACAGATAGGGGAGTAATCTAGTAAATTACTAAAATCTAACAAAGCTTAACATCTTTGATAG
>JBEIPI010000024.1:0-31175 GCA_040377165.1 Bacteriovorax sp. | reverse complement strand
GGTGAAGACGTTGTAGCGGGGATCAGAACTCCTCAGCCGATCAACAACTTCTCTAAGAATGATTCGAATAAAAACTTCAAAACATTAGAAGAGGCTATGCCAAAGGCATTCGCTGAACTAACTGAAGTTTATAAGAAACTTGAAGGTCACTACAAAGACATGCAGGACATCGAGTTTACGATTGAAAACAAAAAACTTTACATCCTTCAGACAAGAAATGGAAAGAGAACAGCAGCAGCTGGGATTAAAATCGCCGTTGATCTTGTAAGCGAAGGCATTTTAACAAAACAAGAAGCTCTTCTGCGTGTAAATCCGGAAGACTTAAACCAGCTTCTTCACCCTCGCCTTGACCCGAAAGCGACGAAAAAAATGATCGCTAAGGGCTTACCGGCCTCTCCTGGTGCAGGAGCAGGTATCATCGCTTTTTCTTCAGAACGCGCACATACGCTTTCAGAAGAAGGGCATAAAGTTATCCTGGTTCGTCAGGAAACATCTCCGGAAGACATCGCCGGAATGGTAGCTTCTCAAGGGATTTTAACAGCGCGTGGAGGGATGACTTCTCACGCAGCGGTTGTTGCCCGCGGTATGGGAAAACCATGCGTGGCCGGGTGTTCAGCGCTTATGATTGATTACAATGCAGGAACTCTGACAGTGGATGGGAAACGCTACAAAGAGGGTGACTCATTAACAATCGATGGAGCAACTGGTGAAGTTATTGAAGGGATTGTTCCAACAATCGATGCAGCTATCACTGCAGACTTCGCAACTTTCATGAACTGGTCAGATGAATTCAGAAAACTTGGTGTAAGAACCAATGCTGACACTCCAGAAGATTCAAAAGTAGCTGTGAAGTTTGGGGCACAGGGGATTGGTCTTTGTCGTACAGAGCACATGTTCTTTGAAAAAGACCGTATTCTAGCAGTTCGTGAAATGATTTTTGCTAACACTACAGCAGATAGAGAAAAAGCCCTGGCGAAAATTCTTCCTTTCCAAAGAGAAGACTTTGTTGGAATTTTCTCAGCACTAAACGGGCTTCCGGTTAATATCCGTCTTCTTGATCCACCTCTTCATGAGTTCCTTCCTCATTCTCCGGAAGAAAAGAAAGAACTTGCAGATAGCTTAGGCCTGGACATGAAGACAATTGAATACAGAGGCGAGCAGCTTCATGAGTTCAACCCGATGCTGGGACACAGAGGTTGTCGTCTCGGTGTAACTTTCCCGGAAATCTATCGCATGCAAGTTCAAGCGATCGCTGAAGCGGCAGTTATTTGCGTGGAGAAAGGGATAAACGTTCTTCCGGAAATTATGATTCCGTTAGTCGCCGTAGAAGGTGAATTAACGATTTTAAAAGATGCTGCGATTGCAGAAGTGGAGCGCGTCTTTAAAGAAAAAGGAAAGAAGGTTAAGTATAAAGTTGGAACAATGATCGAGCTTCCAAGAGCGGCGATTATGGGCGGACAGATTGCAAAGCACGCTGAGTTCTTCTCGTTTGGTACAAACGATTTAACTCAAACTACTTTCGGTTTATCGCGCGATGATGCCGGAAAGTTCCTTCCAGAATATGTTAACAAAGGCCTTATGCCGAATGACCCGTTTGTTTCAATCGATCAGGACGGAGTGGGCTTCTTGATGAAGCATGCTGTGGCCGAAGGAAGAAAGACAAACCCAGATATGCACTTTGGTATCTGTGGAGAGCACGGGGGAGAGCCGAAATCAATTGAGTTCTGTCATAAGATCGGGCTTGATTACGTTTCTTGCTCGCCTTACAGAGTGCCTATTGCAAGATTGTCAGCAGCGCAGGCCGCGATTAGAAACACAAAATAGAGAGAGGGGCGCGAGAGCGCCTCTTATATAAAAGAGGATAGACAAATGATTACAGGATACAAAGACATTTACTACAACGTTAAAGACATGAAAAAAGCGGTGACGTTTTACCAGGAAGCTCTACAAATGTTTGTTGAAGTGACTGATGAGTACTGGACAAGTTTGTCTGTTGGAAACCTTTCTCTTGGTCTTCACTGGACTGAAGGTGCTGAAGTTCCGGCGACTGTGCGCAATGCTCATGGGCAGGAAAACGGCGGGACATTGACTCTGTCTTCTGACAACATCGCTGAGGACCGTGCACGCATTGAGAAATTCGGTGGAAAAATCCTTGGTGAGTCTAATCAGCCATGGGGGCATATGCTGGTTTTCGAAGATATCGATGGAAATGTTTTAAAGTTAATGAAGTAATATCAGGGTGTCTGCACCCTGCAGACACTTTCTCTCAATTCTCAATACTCATCGTTGAATATTTTTAAATCAGGACTATTATTTTGAATATGGAAGCACTAAAGCAGTTAGGACTTAACTTATTAGACAATCAGCATTTTGATTCACTGGCCGTAGGAGTGGTGGATTTCAAAAATAAGACTTTTGAGTGTTTTGAAGTGGCCGCGACGAATGTCGTTTCCTCTGAACCTTATTTGTACTTTGACCTGGCCAGTCTGACTAAACCCCTGACGAATTCAGCTGTGAGATTAAAGGAGCCTTCTCTTTTTGATGAAAAAACGATGTTGCTTTTAAATCACGTAGCAGGCCTTCCAAGTGGAGGCCTTCTCTCTAAAAAAACATGGAGAGAGGAAATCTTGGCCTACGATATTAAGAAGTCCGAAACTCTTTATTCTGATTACTCATCTCTTCGCTGTATGTTGGAGATTGAAAAAAAGTCAGGAAAGAGGCTAAAAGAATTGTGTTCATACTATTTTGACCCGGAAATGCTCCACTGGAAATGTTTACCAGAGGACTCTTTTTCTCCTGAATACGGGGTGAGGAACAAGCATGTGGTCTGCGGAGAAGTTCATGATAATAATTGCTTCAACATTGGCGAGTTTGTCTCTCATGCTGGCTTATTTGCAACAATCGACGGCTTATGCCGGTCGTTGCTTAATTTGGATAAGGCCGTCTCGATGAACGAGAAGCTCAAAGAAGAATTTAAAACGCATAAAAATGAAGATCGTTTTATTTTAGGTTTTGACCATGTCATGGACCCGGAAAATACGCTGGCCGGAAAAGGGGCAAACACCAAAACATTTGGGCATCTTGGATTTACCGGAACATCTTTCTGGATCAACCTGGAACAAATGAAGGGTGCGGTAATTTTAACCAATGCCACTCAAACATATTGGTATGAAAGGTCAGGGCTGACTCACTTACGAAAAGCCCTTGGTGAAGCTATTTGGAGGATTTAATGAATTCAATGTCTAGTGCCGTCATTGCTTTTGGTGTTGCTTTAGGTGGATTTTTTATCGGAAACGGTATTATTCAATTTAAAAAGTTAGATCGTATTGTAGAAGTAAAAGGGTTGTCGGAAAGAATTGTAGACGCTAACGAGGCAAGATGGTCGATGAATTATAATGTTGCTTCGGACAACATGAGTGACCTCAATAAGAAAATTAATGACATTCAAAAAGCGACTATGGCCTTCCTGGAAAGCGAAGGATTCTCTAAAGATGAAATTACCAAAGATGCCGGAAATATCACAGACAAAGAAGCTCAGGAGTATGGAGAAAGGAGAGGATCGCGTTTTGTGGCCCGTGGTGGAGTGGTAGTTACCAGCAAAAAAATAGACAAACTAGTTTCTGCTAGTCAAAAAACGGATGAGTTATTAAGTAAAGGTGTCGCTATCTCGGGCAGCAGAGTTAGTTATTATTTTACAGATCTAAATATGATTAAGCCCCAAATGCTTGAGGAAGCAACGAAAAATGCCCGTGCAGCTGCGGAAAGCTTCGCTAAAAACGCAGGTGCAGAGGTCGGTGATATTAAAAATGCTTCACAGGGATTGTTTTCGATTGGTTCTACAATTAACGAATATGATTCAGATTCGTCGTTGAGGAAAAAGGTCAGGGTTGTAAGTCAGGTGATCTTCTATTTGAAATAAAAAAGGCCCTTACGGGCCTTTCTTTTTATTTGTTTTCGCCAGAAGTTTCCAATTTTTTGATTTCCGAAAGTGATAGATACTTAATGATCTCTCCGCTGTAGTCTCCTGATTCTTCTTTGGTTTGAGCTTCAGCTGCTTCGAAGATTGTTACCATGTGAGAAACATCAAAGAATCTACCTGAACCATCAGAAGTAAACCCTACGAAGAATGTGTATCCTGCGCCAGCAGAGGCCCATCCACCTCTCCCAAAAGAAGTTCTAACAGCTTCAGTGATTGTTACTTCACCACATCCATCGATCCACTTATTCTCAGGCGTGCTTGTCTGTTCACAGTTTGCAAGTTCGATTTCCTTTACAAGCTTTGCAAGTGGAGATGAAGGGTCTTTTAAAAGCTCAGCAATGAACTGCTCATTTTCTTGAGCGTCTACATATCCTGCGGCCTGTGTATAATCAGTTTCTTCAGTTTTGATTGAGACTGTAGCTGCTGTTGAGTCTGCTTTTTTGTATGTACGAGTTTCAGCGGCAAAAACGCTGTTAGAAAGAGAAAGAACAAGTAATCCAAGAATAAGTGCTTTCATAATGACTCCATGATTTTCAAAATTTGTGTGGGGCCAATATATAGCGAATAAAAAAAAGCGGTAAAAAAGATGGTGAAATTGTAAAAATTACAACGCAAGATTCTTAAAGAACAGGGATGGCCGTGATGTTTTGACCTTCGATTTTCTCCTTTGTCCCTTTGATTTCCCGTTGGAAAATCATGTGGATAGAAGGTGGAGAGTCCGCTGAGACCTGGGCCGGGACACGCAGGCTTTTTTGTGGGATATCTCTCTCGTCCAGCTCCGTTTTAACGATAAAAGGAGGAGAGAAGGCTTCTTTGCCCGGGCTCCAGACAACCAGAGTGCGCTGCCCGCTGGAGGCGGCAAAAAACTCTGTTTCATCCGGACCAATAAAACGATAGCCATGTTTTAAGAAAGAGTAAGATGCCTCGAGATCCGGTGAGACAAAAAGCTTATAATATTTTACCCCACTGATTGTCATGTAGAGCTGACCGGCAATCCTCTCATCAAAATCATGTTCGTAAAGCAGACGGATGTCCTCTTCCTGAATCAAGTAGTAGGCGAGAGGGAATTTTTTCTTTGAAGGATATGTGTTGCTGTTTAAGAATGTTTTTACCGACACGGGCATCGGGTCATTGTCTTTGACTTCACTGATGTGCTTGCCCGGGACATAGTTTGATGCCCGTTGAGATATGGTGGCTGTTTTTTCACATCCCCACAATACGACCGCAATGAATAAAATGGCCAGACGGCCGGTTAAAATCATGACATCCCCGTTACAAGATTTGCAATAACCTCTTCATCGCTTCCATACATGTTCCACCATTAGCATTGCCATCAACGGGGATTGCGGCCGTGCCCTGATAGAATGCCTGAAGGGCGTTTTCCATCTTGGAGGTTGGTAAGAAGTCTAAAGTTACATTTCCATTATAAGTTACATTTTTGTAAAGACCGGCATTCTTAAATCCAGAAAGAGAGTAAATCTTCAGGATGAAATCCGGGTCGATCTTATCAGGGACTTTCATCCACACTAAATTCGGGTCATCAATCCCCATTTTAACGTCGAAAACGGCAAACGCTTTCATTGAGTCCAGGAATTTCTGGTTTTCTTTTAATGCTTCATTAATCGCCTTTTCAGCTTTGGCGTTTTTAGGTTTGAAAACAATCATGGCCTTGTCTTCTTTCGGGTTGTAAGTTCCTTCGACAATGGATTTAGAGAAGGCAACATCGAACTCACCGGATTCTGGATAATCTTTTTTCAGAGCATGGATGACTTCACCTATCTTTACCAGGCGCTCGATCAGGTAATTATCGGTGAATGCGGCCTTTTTAGCGGTGAAATCAAGAACATCCTTTTCAACCAGGTCTTTTTTATTTTTCAGGTGAGAATGGGCATAATAGCGGAATGAAGCTGATTTTGCGGCCATGCCATTTGCAGAAAAAATAATTTTTTTAATTCTATCTACCGGAGTTGGAGAGGCATTGGCCACGGGAGCAGGAATTCCTTTTGAATCTCTCTGGAAAAGACTTGCTAAGAGCTTATTCTGAGAATTTTTTCTCTTAGAGCTGGTTGCATGGGCAAGTGTCTCTGTGTCACTTCCAAGAATGTCAGAGATCAAAAGGAAGATTTCCAGTTTGTCCTGAGGTCCATTGAAAATTCTGCGCAAGTAAGAAGTCTCAACTTCCACGAACTCAGACCTTGCCTGCGCCTTTGCCAGCCACGCATGGCTTTCTTCAAATGGTGATCCAACGTGCTCTACAGTTCCGCCGTATTTTGCACCTTCGATGCTCATTGGTTTTGCCGTCATTTCAAATTTCTGTTCGCCGTCTCTGACGAAAGATGGGGTGACCAGGTCGCCAACTTTATAATCTTTGTTGGCGAATGCTCCAGCTGTTCCCATATAGGTTACGTTGGTGTGTCCTGTCGCCTTAAGTGCCTGGGCGATAGGAATAACTTCATCTCCCCAAACGTTGGAGACAACACGCCAGCGAACAACTTTGTTGTCAGCACCAGAGAATACATAGTCACACATTTCGATCGTAAAGTTATCGTAGTTATAAAGTTTGAACTTTTCAGGAAGAAGTTTTGGATTTTTTTCGAATTCAGGTTCAAAAAGAGCAAAAGCATCTTCTACGATCTTTTTATCCTTGAAGATGGCCTCAAATCCACCCACCGAGTTCATCATCATGAAGAATTTTTCACGAGGCTTCTGGCCCAGTTCTTCAACCTTATTTTCAAAGGCTACCTGGTTTTGCTGGTAAAGGTTTTTTAATGCCTGCATCTTCCAGAAGATATTAAATTTTCCATCGATTGATTCTTTCTGCCCGATGATGACTCTGTCGGCCTGAGGCAGTAGGCGCAATTGCATAGCATGCTCTTCAGCTTTAGCAGCGTGGAATTTCTTTATATCACCTTTGACTATCACCTGGTTTTTGATTGCCTTGCCTGACAGATTTGAAAGGTGAATCTGGTGAGTTAAGTGATCAAGACGATCCTGTCCACCAATATTCGTAATAGCGTAGCGGTAAGTTTTTTCACCCGGATACTGGATGATATAAATCTTGTTGTAGTTTTTAGCGAAGGGTTTTACTTCAAAAAGCAGTTCCCCGTTTTTATCCTTAAGCTCTTTTAAAAACTCACGGCTGTCTCCCAGGTGGAATTCGATAGGGCGGTTGTTCTGGTTAGCTTCCCAGAAGATTGCTCTGGTTGTTCTGTTGGAAATGTAGTGACCTGAATCAAGGGTCATGTCTTCAGGAGAAATGACTTCTGGTTTTAGGACTGTTCCATTGTTGATGTCTGTGTTTGTGCTCGGAAGCGAAAGAACGATATCCAGTTTACTTGGAGCAAGATTGAAAGCTTCGTTCAATTTTGTCTTAAAAAAATTGTATCCCCATTTTAACTGGGCCTGAGTGGTTCCTTTTGTCAGTTCCTGCTCTTTTAAGATGTCCCAGATAATTTTGTCATAATTGTTGGCGTCCTTAAGTTTGGCCACATCGAGATTTAATTTGAAAATCTCTTCTACACTGATCTCTCTGAGATATTTAATGATCTCGTCCGGAATCTTTCCTTCCTGAGCAACAGAATATTCATTCAGGTAATATTTAAACTTATCTACTGACAGGTAATAGGTAATGTCGCTTAGGTCGGAAGCGGGTAAACGCTCAATTGCCGGAGCCACTTTTCCAAACTGCAGGTTCGCGCAGCTTGAAAAGAAAAGTGAGAAAATGAGGAGTAGAGATGTTAGTTTCATTATTTAGCCGCCCAGAAAAGTTCAATAAGGTCCTTACAAGTTAAATCACCGGTAGGTGAGAGAACTGGCTTAGGAGCATCTTTTGGTGAGAATTTTTTATAAAACGCCAGATTTGAAGCCCCGGGATTTTTCCCTGCAGGGTCTTTCATTCCAGCATAGTCGCCTTTGAAAAATTGATATGTGTTCTTTCTAATTTTTTCGAGCACTTCTTTTTTCTTTGCTTCGCCATATTCACGGCCGATCATCTCATCAAGTTTTTTTGCCAGATAAGCTTCGCGATCTGCCCCATAAACGGCCTGTCCTTCCATTAGTTCACTATCGGCGATTGCTACGAGTTCATCCGGAAAAGTAGTTAATGGTACCAGGTATTCGATCTCATGCTCATAAGTGGAAGCGTAGTTGAAATTCAACAGGCGAGGGTCAAACAAATAAGCAGAGACACGCTCACTACCGAATGAGTTTGCGATAGTGTAATTCGGACTGAATGAAAGAAATGGGCTTCCTTTTGGTTCTGCCGAGTGATTTAAAAACATCGTTGTTATACGGGCCACTTTTGCATACTCATCTTTTCCGTTAATCGTGGCAATGAATTTTCCGTTCATGGCCTCAAGCGATCTAAGGCGCCTGTTCCATGTTCCCTGATTTTTAACCATCATTGATGACATAACAAAGGCCTGATTTTTTTGGATGGCCTCTTTTTCTGTGAGCTCCTGACCTTTCACAATTGCCCTGTGAATGTAGTCTTGATCCAGTCCACGATATATAAGAATGCGCTCAGAAAGCGGAACCGGGTTTCTCACAACTTCAATATACGTTTCCCAAAACTGCTTCTCAAAAGGGGCCATATCCTCCCAGGGAAGATATTTTTTTAGTACACTGGCAGCACCTTCGCGGTCACCTTTTGCAATCATTGTTCTGAACTGTTTTCCTTCCGGTGCTTTATCTAAAGCATCCAGATCGACTTTTCTTTTGGCCTCATCTTTTGCGACTTGTGCCTTATAGGTCTTGATTTCGGCTTTAAGCTCTTCCTTGATCTCGGCCAAAGCGGATTTTGTCATTGCAGCTCCAGCTGGATCATTCATATCTCCTAAAGCGGCTTCTCTTATTTTCACTAATGCCTCAAGCGCATAAGGGTTTCCGGCCTTGGCATTATGGTAAAGTTCAAAGGGGCCCTGGATGGCATCGTCAAACTCTGGCGAGCTTTCAAGGTGGTCAATAAGAGCAGTAACTGTCGCTTTGGCCGAACTGTCTTTTAAAGCGGCGGGAGAATGAAAAATGCGATAGACTAGTTTGCCTTCTTTTTGATCCACATCAAGTTCGACATAATAAGCGGATCCTTTTTCAAGTGTCTTTGATGGAATGACTTCGATTTTTAAATTGGTCTTACCATAAGCGGGTTTCTCCAATAGCTTTATGGCCTCGGCCTGATTGGGTCCATTGGTTTCCATAACAGGAATTGTAAAAATTCTTTTTAACAAATCATTTTCGGCCTGTGCGGGAGTGCGCTCGTATTCAGTGAAGCTTGAACACCCAGCTTGCAATACCAGCACGCACATTAATAAAAACGAAAATAAATTTTTCATGACAATTACTCCTGCCTATCTCCTTATATCTTCGGCAACATTTGGCTTATTTTTTAGCTTTTAATATGTTAAGATTGGAAGACGAAACACTATTACCCGACAGGAAAACTCATGAATTTAGCAAACAAACTTGACTATAATGGTTTGAAAAAACTTCAGAAAGATATTAAGCGAGTGTTTTTTTATAGAGTTTGTGGAACCGGCATGGGCGCTGCTGCTTGTTTGTTAAAAGAGAAGGGGTACGAAGTCGAAGGTGGAGACACAAATTTTTATCCGCCGATGAGCACATATCTGGCCTCAACGGGAATTCCTTTACACAAGATGGATCAAATTAGTCAGGAATTTCTGAAGACTTTTGACCTGATTGTTGTCGGTAACGTTATTCCAAATGGCGGGCCGGATGCTCAATTGATCGAAGGATTAGGTGTGAAGTTTTCTTCTTTTCCAACGGCGATCGGAGCTTTGGTTTTAAGTGACGTGAACGTGATCGGAATCGCTGGAACTCACGGTAAAACAACAACGACTTATTTAGCGACTCAGGTTTTTGAAAACCTGAAGGCGAACCCTGGTTACCTGATCGGCGGAGTTATGGAAGGACGTCCATCTTCAAGGCTGGGAAGCGGGAAATATTTTTTCATTGAATCGGATGAATACGATTCTGCTTATTTTGAGAAAATTTCAAAATTCAGGTCATACTCACTTGATAACTTAATCCTCACTTCGCTTGAATATGACCATGCTGATATTTTTAATTCAGTAGAGGAAATCAAAGACCAGTTCAGAGCAGCTATCCCGCATATTTCTAAGAAGTTTATCATCACGTCTGACTATGTGGCGGCAAACGAACTTTTTAGTGAGTTTGATAATGGAGATAAAAGTCGCTGGATGAAATACGGCGAGAAGTCTGAAGCCGGACCAAAGATCTTGAGCGCGAACCCTCAAGGAACAACTTTCCAGTTGAGACTGAACAAAGAAGAGTACACTTTTGAAACTAACCTGATTGGAAGACATAATGTGCTTAACTTATCTGCGGTCATCTTATACGCGTTGACGGAGGGATTTTCTAAAGAGGAAATCTCACGCGCCATTAAAGACCTGCAGATGGTAAAGCGCAGACAGGAAGTCAGAGGAGTCTATAAAGGCTCGCTGGTGATTGATGATTTCGCTCACCACCCACGCGCGGTTGAGTTGACACTGGATGGAATCATTACAAAATACCCTGGAAAAAATATTCACGTTATTATGGAGCCAAACTCGGCGACAGCAAGAAGTGCGATTTTCCAAAAAGAGTTCGAAGAGTCATTGGAGCGCGCAGCTTCGGTTATCTTTACAAAACCAACAAGACCTACAAGTGTCAAGAATGTAGGTGACCTGGATATCTTTAAAATTGTCGATCACGTGAAAGCTTCAGGAAGGCCTGGCAGTGTTGTCGGAAACCTTCAGGAGTTGATGGTTGAGATTGAAAAAATCGCGAATGAGAAAAACGTTATTCTGATTTTAAGTAACGGAACTTGCCTTGGACTTTGGGAGTCTGATTTCGTTAAAAATCTTTCTAAGTAGAATGCTATTTTTAATTAATCTTTTCACTATTTTACTCTTTGCCTCACCCGCAATGGCCAAGAGCAAACTGGACCAGGCCGTCCTGACGGAGTACTTAAAAATTCAAAAAGAGTACGCCGAGTCGTCATGTAATCTGCAGACAGAGCAAACCTATAAAGACCTTGATATCAAGTACCGCGGTGATGGAAATTTCATTCCGGTGCTTCTAGATCAAAAGGTCGATCAAAAAACCATCAAGAGTTCACTTCCGGTTATCAAAGAAAAAATCGCGTGGATTAAATCCCAGACAGAGCTTTTGAAAAAAACGGAAAGTTTTGAAGAAGTGCTTCAGACGCTAAAGCGCATCGAAAATGAGGTGGTTGTTCTTCAGGAAGCAAAGAAGGATTTTTTCTTCGCTAAAAAAGCTGAGCAGAAAAAAGACATTGAGGAGAGATCAAAAAAACAATTCACCCAGCTGATGAAAGAGATTGAAAATCTCAAAGTTCAGGCGGGGTTTCTTCTGAGTTTTAAATTTCCGCTTAATCACCTGGCGCTTAGAGCGGAGTATGAGAAAAATAAAATACTGGGAACCAAAGAAGGAAGAGCAAAGGCCAATTCAATTTATCTTTACCGTCGTATTGTTCAGGACGGCTCATACGACGAAAACCTGACCCGCAACGATTCAGTTATTCGCGCAGGTTTTGACACTCTTTATCTGTCTTTGAGTAAAGAGAAGGACCGCTCTTTTTTAACAGAGAATGAAAGATCTGATTTTAAATTCGTTATCACCAATTTCAGAAACCTTTTGGACCTGGGCAAGGAAACACTGATTTCCCGTTATGATGAATGGGAAAAAAGATCGGAGAGGAGTCTCGCTTTTTATCAGGACCTGGCCGATGGAAAAAAAGTTAAAACAAATGATGCTGCCACGGCAGCCGATGTGGCCACTATTTTAGAGGACCGTGCCCGCTCACTTTACAACCTGAAAGAATTTGTCCTGAAAAAAGAGGCGGAATCTTACGCTTATTGGTCTAAAAAATCAGAACTGTTTCAGTACTTGTATGCGCTCGAAACAATTCTATACGCGGAAGTTGGAAGATTGGATGCGCCAGATGCGCTTGAGCGCCGTGATGTGGCCCAGGTAGTGATCAATCGTTTTTCTCACCCGGTCTACAGTGAGATCGGACCGGCAGACTCTATTTTCGAATACCTGCCAAAAGACTTAAAAACTAAAGAAACTAAATGGCTCAATGTGCTTTTTAAGGAAGGTGAGTTTTCCTTCACTTATTTCTATATTCCGGGAAACCTACACATTTACTGTCCGGATATGACTAAAGTCGGTCAGTATTTAAGGCGCGAGAACGTGCGTATCGCCCTGGAGTTGATTGGAAAAACCCGCAAGAATTTTCCGGCCCTGCGCTATTTCTCACGCATGAGTATGTATGGGCGCATTGAGATGGACACTCTTTGGGAGGATTACAAAGCACTTCCTGAAGTCCCGGGAAAACCGGTGAAAAATCCCAAAAAGCTGGCCGAGTTATTCAAACAGGATCGCTATAAATTTCTCTACGATTTCACTTCGGAAGACACAAAAAAGACCTATATGGTCGTTGAAATGAAAGGAAAGTCCTACGTTGTTGATTCCGCTAGTCCAAATAAGGTTTACTATTACCGAAATCCTCACCAATTTCGCTATTTTGCTCCCGTAAAGTAGTTGCCCTCGTGCCCCCGCAAGTGTATATTGCACCAAATACACTAGAGTATTATTTGTTTAGGTAAATTTTATTTACCGTAATTATGGAGAACTTATATGTTGAAAGACTACATCTTTACGTCTGAATCTGTAACTGAAGGTCACCCGGATAAAATCGCTGACCAGATCTCTGACGCAGTATTGGATGCAATGCTTGCTCAGGACCCAAAGTCACGTGTTGCTTGTGAAACTTTAATCACGACTGGTCTAGTTGTTCTAGCAGGTGAAGTTACAACAAACGCAAACGTAGATTTCCAAAAAATCGTAAGAAGCACAATTGCTAACATCGGATACGATGATTCAAGAAAAGGTTTCGACGCTCACACTTGTGGTGTGACTGTGGCCCTTGGAAAGCAATCTCAAGATATCGCAATGGGTGTTAACGAGAACGAAGGAACTTTCCTTGAACAAGGTGCAGGGGACCAAGGTCTAATGTTTGGTTATGCGATCAATGAAACAGCATCGCTTATGCCATTAACGATCGACCTATCTCACAATCTTGCTCGTCGTCTTTCTGAAGTAAGAAAAAACGGAACTCTTCCACTTCTTCGCGCTGACGGTAAAACGCAAGTTTCTGCTCAATACGTGAACGGAAAAGTAGCTCGTCTGGATGCTATCGTTGTTTCTACTCAGCACGCTGAAGAAATGACTTTAAAGCAAATCGAAGAAGGTGTTAGAGCTGAAGTTATCAACAAAGTTGTTCCAGCGAACCTAATCGATAACAATACTAAAATCTTCATCAACCCAACTGGAAGATTCGTAATCGGTGGACCAATGGGAGACTGTGGTCTTACTGGTAGAAAAATCATCGTAGACACTTACGGTGGACACGGAGCTCACGGTGGTGGAGCTTTCTCTGGTAAAGATCCTTCAAAAGTAGACCGTTCAGCTGCATACGCTGCTCGCCACGTAGCAAAGCACATCGTTGCTGCTGGTCTTGCTGAAAGAGCTCTAGTACAAGTTGCTTACGCAATTGGTGTAGCTAAGCCGGTATCTTTCCTGGTTGAAACATTTGGAACTGAAAAAGTTGAAATGGCGAAACTTAACAAAGTTATCAACGATATGTTCGATATGAGACCTAAGGCGATCATTCAGCGCTTAGATCTATTAAAGCCAATGTACTCTCAGACAGCGGCTTACGGACACTTTGGGCGCGACCTTTTCCCTTGGGAAAAACTAGATCGTCTAGAAGAACTAAAATCACACTTCTAATAAAAAAGGCCCTCGAAAGAGGGCCTTTTTTTTACTTCGAAATATAAACTAAACCTTCAACTACATTAGCTAACGCTTCAGCAGTACTTTCTTTAACCGCTAAACGGTGACAGTTGCTCACTCCGGCGATCTGGATTTCTTTCCCACCTTTGTTCACAGAAATTCTTGATGATGGAGCATCCATACATCTTGGTTTCTTAGCATCAAGGTCGATTAGTTTCGCTTCGTCTGAGATCATTTCGATTCTGTCTTTAATAACCTGAACTGTAGTAGCAGAAAGTTTTCCAGTAACAGACTTTTCAGTCTTGTTCTGAAATCTTGATGTGCGGGTGATTTCTCCGTTGTCTTTTACTTCAACAGTTGTCGACATTGGAAATGGACCGAATCCTGATCCTTTTGTGTACTTTAAAAGAACTTCAGCAGACATGGCCTGTGAACTCATTGCGATAGCAGCTAAAACTATTAGTGATTTCATAAAGACTCCTTTGATTAGTTGGCGCTTTATACATCAATAGGACTTAAGGAGCGGATTGCTTGTAAATATTTCACAGGTAATCCAGGTCTTTTTCAGGGCGAAATCTCATTCCCTCAATATCTACCCCGGGAATTATTCTAAACATTTCGGTGCAAGAGCTGACAAAATATTGTTTGAATATCTTAACCTCTAGATTTTCAAAAGATGAGTAAGTGCCTTCATTATAACTCCTGAAGTTGGGTACCGCTGGTTGCGCGCAGTTTTTCGATGATTTGTTTTTTATCAAGCAGGGAAGTGGGTTGATCCTTGAAAATCTGATTGAGCAGACCGGCGAGCCTGATACCGCTATGGAGAATTCTTCTTTGAACTATAATAGCGGAGGCAGCTTTATACTCTTCGCTGATTTTTGGAAAAATGCTCGCTCCTTTTTTGCAATACTCGCTGCCTTCTTCAGGGTACACATTTTTCTCCAGTTCCTGTGACTCTTTAATCCATTCAGCAAAAGGAGTTTTTTCGATCCGGCCTATTTCATCTATGGTGAGCGGGGTCGTCGCGATGATGGCGTCTGCATAATTAATGTAGGTGAAGGACTTAAATGGAGATGGATTTTTTCTTAACCTGGCAATATCGAAATCAATAATTTTTCCATCCCAGATTTCATGAAGATTCATGATTACTCCAGGAAGCCATTCGACATTGCAGAAGTTGCCACCAACATCATTTCTAATCCCGGCATGAAGTGGCTGATGCACATCCTGAACAATATGAATGAGGAATTTAAGAGCGGCAATCTTCACACTTCTCTCACTCTCTCTAGCATTGATCAAAAGCGGGAGTGCTCTCAATGCTTTTTCCGCATCGTTTTTGCCGCTGATAAAGTGATACTCTTTGAGAGGGTCAAAGTCTGGGTCATTTCTTACGTTGTCGGCCCAGGTAGAGAAAGAGGCGATTTTGTCGGGCCCCAGAAGGTCGATTAGGCCTGCGCGTGTGTGAGGAGCGAGGAATCGCTCAGCGATTTCGCCGGAGCTTTGATGTCCCATGCTTCCCCAAGGGAAGGCCTCGGCCGCATAAAAGGAAAGAAAAAGAGACACGAACAAGTACTTCATTTCTAACTCCCTGGCAAAGATCAGGATCTTGAGAATTAATAGCCCATAGGAAGATTAAATAAAAATATATATGTTAAATGTTTATGATATATTTAATATATGAATATAAACTTACTTCATCTCTATTATTTTTATCATGTGGCCCGTGCCGGCAGTGTGACCAGCGCCAGCCTGATTCTTAAAATTCAACAGCCTGCCTTGAGCATCATGCTTAAGAAGTTTGAAGCGAACACAGGTTTTCCTGTGTTCGAGAAAAAAGGCAGAAAAATACAGCTAACAGAGAAAGGGAGAGAGCTTTATCAATACGCGGAGGATGTTTTCTCCAAGGTACAAAAGCTGGAGGAATTCATCGGTCAAAAGAGCAATGAGATTTCGGGGAAACTTAAGATTGCTACGAATGATTTGATTGCTCACTATATCTTACTTCCAGTTCTTACTCACTGGATGTCGGACCATCCGCTTAGCCAGGTCTCGCTGCAATACATGAGCGCACAGGAAGCGTGTGAGAAAATGCTTAAGGATGATATTGATTTCGGACTGTTTTTTTACGGCCCAGAAGAAATGAGTGGAATTGAGTTTGAGAAGGTTAAGAAGTTTTCTTTTACCTGCGCCGGCGCAAATAAAGCCCCGCAATTTTTTATAGGTTCCCGAGAAGTAGATTTCACTCTTTCAAAAAAACTTCCGACTTTTGATAAATTAAAGAAAATTTACCCGGGGCTGAAACTACAGTTAAACACTAACGGACTTATGTTGCATAAGTCGCTTGCCCTCGCAGGGGCAGGAGCGGTGGTCCTACCGACCTTTTCTCTAAAAGACGAACTCAAAAAAAAGCAGCTTTACAATCTGCTGCCGGGAGAGAAGCTGGAGTTCTCGATCAAGCTCTATCAAAGAAAGAATAAAATTCTAAGCTCCACTCAGGAATTGTTCCTGGAGAAAGTCATTGAAGAGCTCTCTGAATTGGTTTGAGTAATTTCCTAACTTATTGAATAAACTTTTTGTGGCCAATGCTTCCCCCCTTGCTCCCGGCCTTTGATGATGGCAACATTTTAATTGATGAAAATGTTATTGGTTTTACCATTTATCTTCTCCTTAAGCGCCTTCGCCGAGAACTCGCGTTCTCCGGCGGTTCTTGATGGTTCATGCAATCTCAATATCCCGACTACGATGAAGGTTATAGTTAATGGAAAAGAGAGTGTGATTGACAGGCCGATTGAGGATGTCCTGAAGGATCAGTGTAAAGAAGTGAAGAAATGTATGAACTCGGCGGAAGACGAAGAGATGGAAGAGCTTAAAAGCCTGGAAGCCGTAGCCTGCAATAACACTCTCAATGCAGTCACCACTAAAACACCAGGTATGGCAGTGGATAAGAACTTCGATGGAAAAAGAAAAGCGAAGCCTGCTGCAGAACCTGAAATCATTTCACCGGCCGTTGTTAAGCCAGTGACCACTATTAAATGAGGCTGAAGCGTTGAACCTCTTTGATGTTTTTCTTTTTATTGCTAAATATATTCCATTTTGGGCAGTTCCTTGTGGGCTTATCAGTCTGCATTTCGCTTATACTTTTTGGCTGAAGGATTATCGTGACGTCGCATACGTATGGGTAGGAATAACCTTATTTTGTCTTACAGCTGTCGCCTTTTATCTCTTGATGGGCGGGCCAAATGGGATAACAAAGAATTTAACTCAAGCTTTTAGCTAGTTAGCATATCTTATTAAATCAATCGGAAATTGTTGCCATGCAGAGCTCACGATGTTGAGAAATTGACACTAGGACTAGTTCGTTGCTAGCATTTTTATAGGTCAAATGGATTGACCTTTTTTGTAAGGCTTTTGTTTCGCAAATCTTCTTTCAAGGACTCGAAGAGTGAATGATTTTCAATTTCTCCATACTTCTTATGAACAGGATACGACAAAGGATCATAAGGGGTCTGGACTGACAAATCAGACGAAGCTCCCGGATATTTATCTGGTCGAAGATGATCGTGTCTTGGGTACAACGATCAAAAAATATCTTGAACGAAAACTCAATCTCAACGTCCACTTTTTCCTGACTCCCACTGAATGCCTTCTTGAACTCGATAAAAAAATCAAAGCAGAAACCGTCGTAAATCAAACTCCATTTTGTCTTATTACTGATATCAGTTTTGAAGCTGGTGGATCGGATGGACTTCTACTGATTGATCTTTTAAAAGAGCGCGGACACCAGTTTGTTTCAATCGTAATGACCGGTTTTGCTTCAATCGAGACTGCGATCAATGCGACTAAAAAAGGTGTGTTTCATTATTTAACGAAACCCTTTGAGCTGGATATCTTAAGTGACCTGGTCACTAAAGCTTTTACTAAAAAACTCAATGTGCCGGCATCGGCATTCGCCAATACGGATCAGGTTTCAAAAGCGGTCACAACACAGCCAGCGACGACACCTCATCTTTTCCAGAGCAAGTTTAAAATTGAAGCGCCTACTGCTGATGATATTTTCTGTGGGATGGTTGGCCGTTCCAAGTCAATGAAGCAGGTTTTCGAGCGTATTAAAAAAGTAGCAGCAAGTGATTCGACAGTTTTTATCTCTGGGCCGTCAGGAACAGGGAAGGAATTAGTGGCGAATGCTCTTCATAATCTTTCTCCTAGAAAGGCCCACAACATGGTTTCAGTAAACTGTGGGGCGATTCCTTCGGAGCTATTAGAGAGTGAGTTATTCGGTCACGAGAAAGGTGCCTTCACTGGTGCAATCTCTTCACGCAAAGGGCGTTTTGAAATGGCCCACAGAGGAACCATCTTCCTGGACGAAATCGGGGATATGCCGCTTCTTCTTCAGGTAAAGCTTCTGCGCGTTCTGCAAAACAGAGTGATTGAAAGAGTTGGTAGTACTGAGACAACTGAGATTGATGTCCGTATTATCACAGCGACTCACAGAAACCTTGAAGACTCTGTGTCTGAAGGGAACTTCCGTGAAGACTTATATTACCGCTTGAATGTTATTCCGATTAAGATCCCGGCCCTTTGTGAGCGCCGCGAGGATATCCCACTGATGATCTCTTACTTCCTGTCGAAGTTTGTGAGCGCGGATGGAAGAAACAATATTGAGTTCGATGACGAGACACTTGAGCTGTTGATTACATACGACTGGCCAGGAAACGTTCGTGAACTTGAGAATCTAATCGAAAGACTAGTTATCTTAAAAGGTGGGAACCAGATTAAGGTTTCTGACTTGCCGGCAAAGTTCCTTAAGACCTCTCCGCAGAATGTGGAGTCTTATAAAAACATCATCTCTCTTCCAGACGAAGGTGTGGACCTGAAACAACTTCTCTCAGACATCGAGGATTCTTTAATCAACCAGGCGCTTGAAGTGACTGGTGGGAACAAGAATCAGGCGTCTAAACTTCTTTCAATGAACCGCACGACGTTAATTGAGAAGATGAAGAAGAAAGGTTTCCTTCAGTTAAACTAGTTTTAACCAAATCTTAAAATTCAATTCAGAAAAAATAAGATATATGTCCTCCAATTAAAATTTGGAGGGTTTATGAAACTATTCGCATTCTTGCTCGCTATGCCAGTTGTCGCTTTCGGTGGAACTACTTGTTACAAGGCAGACCTTGCAACTCCATATGGTGTTCCGGCCACTCTTTGTTTAGAGTCAATCACTGACTCAGTAACTGTAAACCAATTAGATGTTAAAAGTGCCGATGGAAGTTTCCCAGCTGTTTTAAAAGTGACAGAAACTAGCCGCCACAATGAAGATAGATTGAACTTTAAAGCTGAGGCCGTACTGGTAGATGTATGGCAAAGTGGATGTGGAGACGGGATCTTCGCGAAAGTTAATGTTAAAGGCGAACTTGCTTACGGTGAGATCCGTCCGGATTTTTTAACAATAACGGTGGACACAGAAACGACAAACGACACATGTCACTCTCAACCATGGGCAGAGACTTATAATTACAGCATTGTTAAATAAAATAAAAAGGCCCTCTTTCGAGGGCCTTTTTATTTTAAAGTGATTCTTTCCATTTTTTTAATTCTTCTATCAGTTTCTCGGAAACGCGAGTCCCTTTTCCAATAGGAGGCATTGGTTTATTCAATTCCTCAAAAGCATCAGTCATGCGATAGAGAATTTTATCGTAGTTGGCGATGATAACTTCTTTGGAAGTTAAATCAGTTCTGCGAGTATTGGTCGGATTGTGGCACTTTGTACAGCTGGCTTCAAATAGGTTTTTTTGGATGTTCATGTAGGTCATGTCAGCTTTCCAGGCCTTCAGCTCTTTAATCAACTCAGGAGAGACAGGATCACCTTTGGGAGGCATGTAATCGAAGCCCATATCGAAGGCGTCAGTCATTCGGTAGATGATGTCGTCAAAGTTTTCGAGAATTAGCTCTTTGTTTGTAAGGTCCAGGCGTTTTGGCTTTTCTGGGTTATGGCAGTTGATACATCTGGCATCGAAGACCTTTTTTTTGATATCCAGGTAGACCAAGTCTTTTTCAACTTCAACAATAGGTTTTTCCTCGACCGGGCTAATGACTTTTTTGGCCCCCGACGAGAAACTAAGCGGCCCTTTATCAGGACTGATAAAGTCACATGAGCAAAGCCCAACTAGAAGAATACCCATCACTACATTTTTCATAGGGAAGATGTACCTTTTGGCAGGATTTATCTCAAGGGAATTGAAGAATTTACAGTGTCCAATTGATGAACATCCGTCAAAATTGTGCTAGGGAAAGCCAGCTATCTATCGAATATGTTTGGCCCAAAAAGTGGCAGGTTCCTTGCTCTTAAACCTGTTATGAAAACAATCATCCTATTGGCGTTAATGACGTTATCAATTTCAGGTGTAGTTTATGCAGCTGACATTGAAAACAAGCTCAATCCTTTTGAGTCGGATGGCTGTTCAATGATTCCAGATTCTGAGCCATTTTATAACAATGACTGGCTTAAGTGCTGCACTCCTCATGACTATAAATACTGGAAAGGGGGAAGTGCGGAAGATAAAGAGAAAGCAGATTTGGAATTTAAAATTTGTCTGGAAAAAAACAATTTTGGTAAGTGGCTTAGCCGCATTTTTTATTACGGCGTCTCTATTGGTGGAACACCAAGTGTGAAGACGACGTGGCGCTGGGGTTATGGGTGGAGCAAAATCAGAGAGTATGCACCATTATCAAAAAGCGAAAAGAAACAGGTCGCGGACTATAGTGAGCTTCTCAAGCTTCCAGTGTTTATGCGCACTCCCGAGTTCGCAGAGCGGATGAGGGACACTTTCACTACTAGAAACACATGTAAGCAAGACATGTTGAGAAAAGTTAAAATGTATATGGATTTCAAAGGCCCAGAGGATCAGATTCAGATCCATAGAGTAGAGGGAAGAGGTGGAGACCGCTTCCAGGTCTTCTCACCGGAATGTAAAGGTGGATACATGGTCGTGGATTTTTACCCAACGATCAGCCCAGATGTCTGTGTGTTCTCTGAGTACTATTATTATCAGGTGGAGCGAATCAAGCAATTCACGGCCTATGGGACTTGTACGAACTTCAAAAAACGCTGATTATTTAGCATCTTCTTTTTTGATAGATTCACGAATAAAGAATTTAAGAACTTTGTTTCTGTTGGCCCCGCCAACCAGAGAGCGTAAGTCTTCATGCAGGCCCTGGTCATAAATAAGCGCGTGAAGTGTTCCTGGCCCTTCTTCAATTCTTTTAGTCATACGGCTGATTGATTCACTCGAATTCTTAAAGTTAGTGATAGATTGCGAGAGGCCTTTGTCATTTAAAGACATCATAACCTTGTTACTATTGGCCGTAAGGTTTTCCAGGTTAGATAGGATTTTATCCAGTCGTCTGTCTTCAACACTAGCGAGAATTTTGTCAAACTTAGTAAGAATGCTTCCCGCTGCAACAACGAGGTCCTCACTTTTAGTGATAATGTGATCAATCTGTGAAGCCTCACTAGTGACGAGTGTATCCCCGTCATTTATTCCTTGTGAGCTTTCAGTGCCACCGGTGATTTCCAGGAATTTGTCTCCAAGAACACCTTGGGTTTTAAAAGTGATACTGGAGTCCTTTTTTATCCACTCGCTGTATTTTTCGTTTACCCCTAAAGTGATCTCTAATGACTCAAGAGTCTTAAATTCGATTGAACTTACACTACCAACTTTCACACCTCTTAATTGAACAGCAGCACCTTCTTTTAAGTTCTGGGCACTTTTTACTTCGGTTTTGATATAGATCTTTTTACTTAAAACAGGATTTTCCTTGTTAAGCATGAAGATTGTAACCATGGCGACTAAGAGTAAAACAGAGATAAAGATTCCGGAGATAAGGTAATTTTTTTTATCTGATGGTTTAAACATAACTTAGTCCTATTCACTTTTGGCGTTAAACTTACTGACCACCGGATCAGTAGAGGCCTGGAACGCTGTTGGAGTGTCGTTAAATATAATTTTTCCTTCAGAGAGCACGACTATGCGGTCGCATAGTGAGATCGCTGAGGGGATATCGTGAGTGACGAAAATGGAAGCAAGTCCTTTCTCTTTCATCCTTTGCATCAAGGAGACAACATTGAGGGTGTTGGCAGGATCGAGACCCGCCGTGGGCTCATCATAGAGAACCACTTCTGGATTTAGAATCATCGCACGGGCCATTCCCACACGCTTTTGCATCCCTCCTGAAAGATCGGAAGGCATAACCTCTTCTCTGCCCGGAAGATCAATCAGCTTTAACATCTCGGCCACTCTGTCTTTAATTTGCTTATAACTATGGCGGGTGTGCTCGAAAAGCGGGTAAGCGATGTTTTCGAAAACGTTTACGGAGTCAAAAAGCGCCCCACTTTGAAACGAATAAGAGATCTTTATGCGATAAGGGGTCAGCTGGTCTTCATTTAAGTGATCGAAGCGCTCGCCGTGAAAAAGGATTTCGCCCTGATCAATTCTCTCCAGTCCTATAATAGACCTAAGTAGAACCGACTTACCGGTTCCGGAGCCACCTAAAAGGCCCAGGCTTTCACCTTTTTTTAAAGTGATATTGATACCGCGGTGGACGACATTGCTACCAAAACTCTTGTGAATATTTTTAAGCTCTAAAATTGTTTCGCTCATTTTAGTTCCAAATCACCAGAAATATTTTACTAATAAAAAAATCAGTCACAAGAATCAAAATAGAAGCAGTTACCACAACCCAAGTCGTGGAGACACCAACACCTTTAGTTCCATCTTTTGTGCTCAAACCTTTATAGCAGGCAAAAATAGTGATGATGCCTGCAAACACCGCGGATTTAACGATTCCTGACATATAGTCGTGAAGCTTTACCGTGGAGAAAACTTTAAACAGGTAGAAGCCAGGAATGATATCGAATTCGACTTTACAGACAATCATTCCGCCCAAAATACCTACTGCAAATGAAAGAGCGGATAAAAGTGGAAGTGATATAACTAATGCCCAAAAACGAGGCACGACTAAAACTCTTATAGGAGAAGTTCCCAGCGCCCTGATGGCATCAACCTGCTGGGTAACATTCATTGCTCCGATTTCGGCAGCTATTCCGGAACCGACACGGCCGGCAACCAGTAAAGAAGTGAAGAGGGGCGCCATTTCGCGGGCGAGGGAAAGAGATACAACCGCCGGAACATATAAAGTCCCGCCAAATTTGGTAAGGCCGTAACCAAAATTCAGGGTCATTACCAGACCCATCGTTAGACCGATTACCACGGTGATAGAAGTAGAACCAAAGCCCAACAGGTTGATTTGCTCCATTAATCTTGAGGTGTAAAATTTCCCGCTGAAAGTGCATTTGATGGTTTGAAAGAACAGGTCGAAGATTTCGCCGACAAAAAGAAAAAATTCTTTGGCCTTATCGATTTTCCGGTCAATAGTCATTTGAATTAATTCTTTCATGTTTAGTTCAGTATTAAGAGTTGGATGAAGTTGTTGAATGAAGTTGTATCTTTATCCAGATTCTTTTTAGTAGTGGCAATGAGAGCGAAGTCATAAATACAATTGTTCTTTTGGGTCGTCAGCAAACGGAAATATCTCTCCACACCATCAATTGAGCCTTTGGCGATTACCAGCGAGGCTTCACGATCCTGATGATTAATGGTGCTCTTCTCCATTATCTCAAGGTTGTTAATTCCAGTTAGAAGAGAGTTCGTCAGAGTTGGAAGATTGCTGGGATCAAATTTTCTGCAGGCACTATTAAAGATAAAAAAGCTTTTAGTCGTCTGATTATTTAAAGCAAGGTCGGAGCCTCCATTTTTCACTTCGATCCACGGGGCCGGCACTTTTTTGCTAAGGCGGTTTTCGACAGAAGTGCTTTTCGTGTAAGCGCCATTGTCAGTTTCACTTGATGAGCAGGAAACTAGTATAAGGAGGAGTAGAAGCAGAAATTTTTTCATATGACCGTCTAAAACACTCAGGTTCTTAAAGTTTTTACTACTATATTAGAAGATTCTTCTAAATGATTGTAAATAGATTATTTCTTTCATCCGTCAATCTCTTGACCCGGAATAATATGCCTGCGAGAAAAATTTTCCTTTAAAAAAATTCAAAAAGAGGTAATATCTGAGAAAGAAGTCACTTCAGGATGAAGGCGACAACAGCAATTAACCGCTAGGACAATTTGATGCGAACAGGATGTTTCGTGAAAATGTGCCCACTAAAAAAATTCTTCAAATTTTTGACGATTCTTTTTGTCGTATCGACAGTTCTGGAAAATAATGCCCTTGCTCAAGCTCTTTTAGACCAAGAAAAGGCCACAACTTACCTTCGCTGGAATCTTTTTACCGGTAGAGATCAACTTCAGTTTTCAAAAGTTGGTAATAAGGTTGTTATTAAGACCTTAAACGCTGAACTGTTTAATAATCTTAAAAATGAACTGGCAGATGTAAAGCTTGACCCTCAATACCTTAATAAAATTGAATTCAAAGAAAACGCAAATGGTGGAAGCTCACTGAATGCGATGGCCGTGGAAGTTGAGCTAAAAAGCGACAGCGTTGAAATGTTCAGTTTCTACCGCGAAAGAGATAAAAAATATGTAGTGGATTTCTGGATGGATGGCGGAGACGCTGTTACATTGGGGAAAGCTGCTGTTTTAAAGCCGGCCGAGCAGGCTACAGCGGCTTCAGAAGTTGAAAAAGTTGCCCCAGTCACAACTGCACCTTCGCGAATTGAAATTACTCCAAAACCAACAGAGCCAAAGATCATCGCAGCGAAATCAAAAGTGACTACTGCGGTTGCTAAAGAAAGGCCAATGCCGAAAGCTGATGTGGCACTTGAAAAGAAAATCGAAACAGACAAAGACCTTTCAAGTTTCATCGTTGACCCGGCAAGAATCAGCAAAAAATCAGCGGCAGAACTTGATGCCGAAGAAGAAAGCTCTAAAAAGCCTTACCGCGATTTCAGATATGGAGCGACTTTCATCTGGGATTATGATCCGATTGCTCCGGCCTATAAGCAATTAGTGAACTTGAAGACGAAGATCCCTGAGATCTTCTACCCAATTTCTAACCGCGATTTTAAGAAAAGTGAAAAAGAGGCTCATTTACAACTTACGATCAATTTATACCGCAAGAAAAAGTGGGGATTGATGTACAAGTCAATGAAGCTTTTCGAGCAGAAGTACGGAGCGAAAGCTGAGTGGGAACTGACTGAGTTCATCAAAGCAAACGCTATTCTGAGAGAAAACGTTGATATCCCGAACCCTGAATTGTTCAAGAACGCACTGACGATGCTGACGAATCTTTCAGAAAAAACAGACAACTACGAGCTTAAGAAAGCAATCTACAAGTACCTGATGAGCTACTATATCGAGAAAGGAGAGTCGTTAAAGATTCTTCAGATCGCTAAGACTTATTATGCTGGAACAAGAGATAATTTCGATTTCGAAGAGTCGATTATCCCAGCGGAAGCAATGTTGAATTCACTGGCCAAACTAGGACAAATCGACAAGATCAGAGAGCTTTCACAGGAAAAGAGCATGAAGAAGATCCTTCCAGCTCAGCTTCTTCTGGCCTATCAGTCTTACGCTTATTTAAGAGGCGGGGATTTGAATGCATTGGTTAACTTCTATGAATCTAATAAAGCGGGTCTGGCAAAACCAATTGATCCGGTCATCATGTACAACACAGCTGAAGCTTATTTCAGATTAGGACGCTTCCAGGAAGCGATGAATCTTTATCAGGACTTCACTAAAAACTATTCATACGAGTACGCAGCTTCTAATGCTTATTTAAGAATGGCGCTTTGTTCGGACTTGATGGATAAGAACTACAACGAGACTTTAGATCTTTATAAGCGCGCTATCGACACTTCAGTCGACGGGCAAGTAAGCTACGAGGCCCGCGTCCGTTATGTTGCTTTCAGAAGTGTTAGAAAAAGAGTCCTGGATGAGCGTGACCAGGAAATCAGAATCTTTCTTGAGCAGGATAAGAACGCAACCGCACCAGATAAGAATTTAACTAAACTTCTGCAGCAGGTTCGTTTAAGAACTCTGATTGTGGATGAGAAATACAAAGAAGCTCTGGCCTACTTAAGCCTGATTCCAACTGTGGGAATGCCAAAAATCGACTCCCGCGTTTTTGAAGGCGATGGAGCTGAGATTGTTTACGGAATCATCTCTGATTTTTATAAAAAAGCAGAGTACTCTCAAGTGATCAAAGCGTGGCAAACGTACAAAGATAAATACATCGACAAAGTGGCGATGGATCCATACATGAACTTCGTAGTGGGAAGCTCTTATGTGAAGCTTGGGCTTTATAAAGGCTTTGACGATGTTTATGCCGCTTTTGAGAAGCTAAAAGACACTCCAAACAGAACTTTCCCGATTTGGGTTGGACGTAATCAGGAATTGAAAGCGAGTGATCTGTTAGCTGAATTGACTATCGTAAAGGACATCAAGCTAAAGAATTGGGATTTAGTTCAAAAGAACATCGCGGCTTTCGAGAAGAGAATCCCTAACTACAACAAAATTAATTATTATAAGGGACTGATCTCTTTTAATCAGAAAGACTATACAGGTGCAGTGTCTCACCTGGAGAATTTCTTCTCTAAACAAGACCAGCGTATTATCTACGACCCGTCAGATGTAGCGGATATGATCCGGGCCTATACTGACTCCATCTACGAACTAGGACAGACTGATAAATTCCTGAAAGTCAGTGAGGCGATCTTAAGTGACACCACTTCTTTTGGCACGGACAATGCTTATATTCAAAATGTCCGGGAAAGAATTGCCTACCTCGGTATCGAAATAACCGCCGGAAAAGGGACAGTAAACAACTATATGTTATTCGAGAAGAGAATCAACGATTTTAAGAAGGCCAACCCTAAGTCAGTCTATACAGGACGAGTAGACTACCTGATGGGGCAGGCGATGGTGGCTAACCAGAAAGTTAAAGAAGGAAGAGAGATCTTTACCAAGCTGGTTAACGATAAGGACACTTCAGATTACTTAAAAGAATTGGCAAAGAGCGAGTTAGGGTTACTAAATCTTAAGGAAAGAACATTATAAATAGCTTTCAGGATGGGAGCGGGATTCTTATGACAGGAGGTCAGATGGAAACGATTAAGGTAGAACTTTTTGGAACAGATGTAAGAGTAGAAAAAGCTGTTCAGCAAGCAAGAAATTTATCTGTTAGCAAAGCTGCCGTATTAATTGTTGGCGAAAATGGTGTAGGTAAGAGAACTCTTGGACGCTACATCCACGAAAACTCAGGAAGAGCTTCTCAGCCATTCGAGCTTGTAGATTGCTCACTTCCAGCTCAAGACGTAGAAAATCGCATCCTGGGCCACAGAGACAATGCTACTGGAAGATTCAACAAAGGGATCCTTGAAGCGGCCAACAGAGGAACTGTTGTATTCGCAAACATCGACTGCCTTGATGAAGAATTCCAAAAAAGACTTCACAAAATTATCAATGAACTTGAAGACTACGATATCGACGTTCGTTTAGTGGCCACTACAACTAAAAATCTTTCTAAGCTTGTTGGCGCAGGAAGATTCTACAGAGGCCTTTACACAATCTTCGCTAACAATGCAGTAACAATCCCTGCACTTCGCGAAAGACAAGAAGACCTTCAGCGTTTAGCTCGTCACTTCATGTCAGAAATGGCAGGGGAAGAGACAGAAGCAGTTGAAATCGATTCAATCGCAATGGATAGAATCAATTCTCACTACTGGGCAAACAATATCCATGAACTAAAGCAAGTTATCTCAAGCTCAATCTCAAATAATTCATCTCTTTTAGATGAGAGCGCATACGAAGTTTCTGATAAAAAATCAGTCAACTTCATGAGCGAAGACGACTCTGACGGTGTAAGGTTAATGTCGCTTAAAGACGCTGAGAAGCTTCTTATCAAAAAAGCTCTTATCCACACTTCAGAAAACAGAACGCAGGCAGCGAAGATTCTTGGTGTTTCTATCAGAACTCTTAGAAATAAAATCAATGAATACAGAACTGAAGGATCTTCATATTTTGTTAACTTACGTTAATAAATAGGAGAAGGGAGTAGGGTATGAAGATAGACGATAAAACAATGCAGGCACTGACAGCTTCACTGAAGTTCAGACAGCTTCGTCAGGAGTTGCACGCATCGAATATCGCTAACGCTGAAACTCCTGGTTATAAAGCTAAGAAGCTTGATTTTGAAGAAGCACTAGCTCGCGCACTGGATGTAGATGATCAATTAGGAATGAAAACTACCGACTCCAAGCATTTCAATGTTGGAGGCGGTGGTTTTAATAATTTACAGCCGGAAATTTACGAAGACTCAAATGGAATCGTAGACCCGACTGGAAACAACGTAGACCGCGATCAGGAAATGGCAGAGATGGCAGAAAATAAAATCATGTACGATGCCACCGTTCAACTGATCAATAAGAAGCTGGGCTTATTAAAGTACGCTATCGGGTCGGGGCAATAGGGGGATAAATGGATTTATTGACTAGTTTAAAAATTAGTTCTTCGGGTTTAACCGCTAATAAAAAGAGAATGGCGGCGATTACTTCGAACATCGCCAACGCACAAGTGACAAGAACAGCTGAAGGTGGACCTTATCAGCCGAAAGAAGTTGTTTTCGGTTCAGAGCCGGCGAGAGAGAGTTTCGCTGAAATTCTTGAAGGGCAGCTGGAAGAGAAGGCGCAGACTGTGCACGCGACAGAAATCGCAAACTCGAGAAAACCACCGGTTTTAAAATATGAACCAAACCATCCTGATGCCAACGCTGAAGGATATGTGGCCTACCCGAACATCAATACGATGGAAGAGATGGCCAATATGATTGAAGCTTCAAGAGCATATGAAGCCAATATCAATGCTATGGGGGTTGCAAAATCCATGGCAATGAAAGACTTAGAGATTGGAAGGAACTAATTTAATTAAATAGAGGATAATATATGTCGATTGAAAACGTAGGAAACATGAACAAGATGCTCTCAAATTACAGCACACAGGACTGGACGAAGAGTGCGGCGATTGATCAGGCAAGTCTTCCGAAGTTCAATGAATTAAACCCAAACCTGGCACAAGGTGCGGCAGCTCCTCAAAGTTTTTCAGAGATCATGGCTTCATCACTGGCAGAAGTAAATAATATGCAGGTTGAAGCGAATAAGGCGATCCAGAAGCTTGCTTCAGGACAGACAAAGAATATCAGCGAGACAATGCTGGCCGTAGAGAATGCAGAGATTGCTTTCAAGACCATGAACCAGGTTCGTATGAAAGTTATTGAAGCTTATAAAGAAATTATGAGAATGCAGATGTAATTTTCTGCATCTTTGGTGCTGGTTACTAGGACGATATAAGATTTCATAGGATGTGAAATCGGATTATCAGGAGGATTCCCTTGCAAGACATTTTAGAAAAAATTGTTAGAAACTTTAAAGAATTTTTTAATGGATTAGATGCCACTAAAAAAATCGGTTTCATCATAGTTGCTTGTATGATCCTGGCGGCCATGACAGGGATTGTTGTTTGGGCCTCTAAAACACGCTTTGATGTTTTATACACAGACTTAAACAAAGACGATTCAAACAAAATCCAAATTCTTTTAGCGCAGAAAAACATTCCAGTTCAAACTTCGGATGATGGAAAGACTATTTCCATTCCTGAGGACCTGGTAGGGGTGTGGCGTCTGGAAATCGCAAAACTTGGAACCAACTTTTCAGGAACTGTAGGGTACGAGGTTTTCGATAAACAATCATTCGGTACTACCAGTTTCGTACAAAAAGTTAACAAACAAAGAGCTCTTGAAGGAGAGCTTGTTAAGTCGATTATGTATATCCAGGGTGTAAAACGTGCCCGCGTTCACATTACAATCCCGGAATCATCTCCGTTTGTCGCTGAGAAAAAAGCACCTTCAGCTTCAGTCGTTCTTGAACTTCACAACGGGGTTTCTTTAACTCCGGCCGAAATCAAAGGAGTGGCATCTTTAGTTGCTTCATCAGTTGAAGAGATGAGAGCTGAAAACGTTGTTATCCTTGATGACCGCGGTAAAAAATTATCTGAGAACATCGGTGACCCGATGACAGCGACAACGGCAAACAGACTTGCTCTTGAAGCGCAGTTAAACCAGAAGTACGAAAGACAGATCGAAGATATCCTGAGCAAGGTTGTTGGAGACGGGAAAGTTGTAGCGAAAGTTACAGTTGACCTTGATTACACGGAAGCGGTCTCAACCGAGACTTCTTACGACAATGAAAACTCAGCGGTTATTTCGGAAGTAAAGAATGCCCAATCGCTTAATGGTTCACGCCCTTCTCCACAGGGAATGGTCGGCGCCCGCGCCAATCTTCCAGGTGAAGAGCCGCAACCGGGTGTTGCTGAGACTAAAAACAACGTAACAAAAGAGCTTACGACAAGAAACTTCAATGTTCCGACAAAAGTGACTCAGTCGAAAAAACCAGCGGCCAACGTGAAAGCGATTTCAGCTGCGGTTATGATCGACGGAAAGAGAATCCCGGTTATTGGAGAGGATGGAGTGGCCCAACTTGATAAGAACGGCAACCCGGTTATGAAGTATGAGAAATGGTCGGCCGCTGACCTGGAGAACTTCCAGCAGATCGTGGCAAGCACTCTTGGAACTTCAGACAAACGCGGTGACAAGCTGATCATCAAGAACATGGAATTCGCAAGAGAAGACATGACAGTGGCGGACGCGATCTTAAAAGAGCAGGCAAACCGCGAACTAATCAGAAATATCGTGAAGTACCTGGCGGTGGGATTAACTATCTCGTTATTCTTCTTCCTGGTAGTGCGTCCATTCATCCAGTGGGTTACAGACAACACAATCGAGACGGTGGAAGACTTCTTACCTCGAACGTTAGAAGAACTTGAAAAAGTACAGGCCAATCAACGCCTGCCTGGTTTAGAGGATGCTCTTCCGCAAATTGAAGAGAAGCTCAACCCGGAGAAGATTGAAGGTAACATGCTTCGTGAAAAGATCATTGCTCTGGTTGAAAACAACCCAAGTAAAGCAGCACAGATTATTCATGAAATGATTCACTCATCAGAATCTGACAAACAAATTGCTTAATTAGATAAGAAGAGGATTTAACCATGGCAGCTGAAGACAACCAACTAGACCCCGACACAGAGTATGGCCTACTCAATGGTCAAGACAGAGCTGGTTTACTTTTAAGTTCACTTGGAATGAACATTACACAGCTTATCTTTCAGAACATGAAAGATAACGATGTTAAAAGAATGATCAACGCCATGTCGAACGTAAAACGCGCTCCAATCTGGATGGTTAAACGTGTTCTTGAGGATTTTTACTCTCAGCTAAACGAGGACAGTGACCTTCTATTCGCG
>JBEIPI010000139.1:0-6867 GCA_040377165.1 Bacteriovorax sp. | reverse complement strand
ATCGCTAAAACTTATATCGTGATGGCGAGAACCGGAGGAGAAGGCGGAAAAGGTGTCTCTGCTTTCATCGTTAGAGATGGAACTCCTGGTTTATCATTTGGCAAAAAAGAAAAGAAAATGGGATGGAGGACAAGTCCAACCCGTGAAGTGATTTTCGAGAACTGTTTTGTCCCTGAAGAAAACCGTCTGCTGGCAGAAGGTGAAGGTTTTAAAGTGGCCATGGCCGCTTTAGATAAAGGCCGAATTACCATTGGCTCAATTGGTGTTGGTCTTGCCCAAAGAGCGCTTGATGAATCTGTAAAATACAGTCTGACTCGCCAGCAGTTCAATCAACCTATTTTTGATTTTCAAGGACTGCAGTTCATGATGGCCGACATGGCCTGTGAAACTGAAGCTTCAAGACTTCTGGTTCAGGAAGCTGCGAGACTTTACGATGAAGGCAGACCAAACCAGAAGATCGCTTCATTCGCAAAATTGAAATCAACTGATACAGCGATGAAAGTAACGACTGACGCTGTTCAGATTTTAGGCGGGGTTGGTTATACGAGAGAGTACCCGGTTGAGCGTTTCATGAGAGATGCCAAAGTTCTTCAGATTGTTGAAGGGACAAACCAGGTTCAACGTGTGGTTATCGCTCGTCAATTGAAGAAAGAATACACTACACATTAGGATTTGCATGAGTTTATCATTTCAATTTTTTCCAGAGCGCCCGTATATTTCGCAAACTCTGGCGTCGGCGAAGGTAAATACTTTTAAGGGTATTATCAACGATGCCCGCACGCAGTTTTTCTACACCTACACTCGCACAGAACTGGAACTTTCTTCCAAGGCGATCTATCAAAAGTTCAAAGACCGCAAGACTTTTGTCCATGTCGGTGTAGGTGGATCGAGCCTTGGTCCGGAAATGATGATCAATGCTCTTCAAAAAAACGATACTCAATTTATTTTCATCAACAACATTGATCCGGAAGAGATTCACTCTCAACTGAAAATCCTCGCTGGACGAGATCTCAAAGATTGCCTTTTCTATTTTGTCTCAAAGACCGGTGCGACCGCTGAAACGCTCGCTGCCCTCTCTATTATTTCAAATTACCTTGAAAGCCGCGGAGTCAGACCTTCTGAGTACAAAAACTATTTTGTTTTCGGAACTGATCCACAAAAAAGCGAGCTTTTAACCCTGGCCCGTGAATGGGACATTCCCACTCTGGAAGTACCAAGTGACGTGGGTGGAAGATTCAGCGTGCTGACTCCTGTGGGATTTTTGCCCGCTCTTTTTGCTGGTCTTGATATCAATCGACTCATCCAGGGCGCTAAAGACGCTCAGGCCATGCTTTTAAGCGACGATGGAGCTCAAAACGAGCTTGTCGCCTGTGCTGAGTTTTTCTATGAACTGAAAATGAAAAAGCAGATTTCTCAAACAGTCATCATGCCTTACTCATCAAAGCTGCGCTCTTTTTCTGCCTGGTTCTGCCAGCTATGGGCGGAAAGCCTCGGCAAGAAAAAGAATAAACGCGGTGACATGGTCAACACGGGACTTACCCCTATCATGGCCTACGGAACGACTGACCAGCATTCACAAATGCAGCTTTTTATCGAAGGCCCTAACGATAAGGCCTTTATTGTGATTGAAGTCGAGAAATTCGCCCACGACTACCCTCTGCTTTCAAAGCTCTCCACTAATAACCTTCAAAAACTCTCAGGCTTTACACTGGCGAATTTGATGAAGGCCGAGCTGGAAGGCTCAGTGAAAGCGCTTAGAGAGAGCGAAAGAAACGTCCTGCACGTGAAGATCGCTAAAAACGATGAATATCACCTCGCCCAATTGATTCTCTTCTTTGAAAGTTTAACCGCTCTCATGGGAGATTATTTAATGATTGATCCTTTTGATCAACCAGGTGTTGAAGCGGGAAAGATTTACGCATTTGAATTTTTGAACCAGTTGTAAAAAGTCCGACCCTTATATAAAATTAAAGGCTAAGAATTACTAAAGAAAAGGATCCTTCGAAATGAGTACTGATGACACAACCATTGTCTTAACCGACATTAGGGCAGCACTGCAAGCTTCAGAAAAAGAAGCTCTTCAAAAACCAGCGGCGCTCCTTGTAGTTGGTGGAGACTTAAACGGAACATTGTTCGACCTGGTTGAGCAAATTATCGGTGTCGGAAGAAATGCTGATAACTCGATCGCTCTAGAGTTCAATGGTGTCTCTCGCTACCATTTCAAACTTCTTGCTCAAGGTGAATCGCACGTCCTTGAAGACTGCGGTTCAAAAAACGGAACATACCTAAACAACAAAAAAGTTGAGGCCAATACCGCTCTTTCAAAAGGCGATATCATCAAGATCGGAAGCATCGCTCTTAAGTACCTTCCAAAGGGAGATCCTGAGAGACTGACTTACGACAAACTCAACCTTGAAGCCAACACTGATAAACACACCGGTTGTTACAACAAGACTTACTTCAACAACAGAATCACGCTTGAAGTAAATAAATCAAAAGTAACCGGCGATCCTCTATCGCTGATTATCTTTGACCTGGATCATTTCAAAAAACTTAACGATAACTTCGGCCACGATGCCGGAGACTACGTTCTAAAAGAAATGGCCGCTGTTATTCGCTCAAACGGTATCAGAGAGCAGGACGTCTTCGCCCGCTACGGTGGAGAGGAGTTCGTTATCCTTCTGCCGAAAACAAATTTAAAACAGTCTTTTGAAATCGCAGAAAGACTTAGAAAATTAATTGAAAACAAAGAATTTATGTACGACGGGAAACGACTTCCCGTAACCGCATCTATTGGAGTTGCAGATTACCGCCAAGGCGTAAACTCTGGGACAGACCTCTTTAAGAGAGCTGACGAAGCTGTTTACAAATCTAAGGAAGGGGGCAGGAATCAGGTTCAATTCTATAGGGGCTAATGACATTAATAGATTCTAACCCAACCATTGAAATTCTACCTGAACACATAATCGATCAAATCAAGGCCGGTGAGGTGCTCGAGCGCCCTGCTTCGCTTTTAAAAGAGTTGATTGAGAACTCCCTTGATGCTGGCTCGACTGAAATCCACTTGCATTTAATTGAAAACGGTATGGACCTGCTTTCCATCGAAGACAACGGCCACGGGATGAGTTTTAAAAATCTTCCGTTCGCTTTCCTTCGTCATGCCACCAGCAAACTTAAAACCTTTGAAGACCTCTACCGCCTTCACAGTTTCGGCTTCCGCGGAGAGGCCCTGGCCAGTGTGGCGGCCTCAGCGCGCATCACCTGCACCACTCAGCCAAAAAACCTGGATGAGGATGGCGGAAAAATCATCATCAGCGGCGGCGCCACTGAACTTTTAATCCCTCAGCGCGCGAGCACTCAAGGAACCGCGATTTATATCAAGGATCTTTTTTTTAATACGCCGGCCAGGCTTAAATTCATCAAATCAAAAGTCAGCGAAAAGTCTGCGCTCAAAAAAATGATCTACTCTTTTGTCCTCTCCCATCCACAGGTGACTTTCACCATCAAGTGGGACGAGAAAGAAAAAGAGATCTTTAAGGCCGTGGAAGCAGGAATGGATATTGAGAGAATCGCCCAGGTTTTCTTCTCAAAAAAGACTGAAACAAAGAATATTATCTTCGGCACTCAAGAATATGAGGGCTACAGGGTAAAAGTCTATTTCACTCGCGAGACACACACCACTCCTCAATACCGCCATCACTACCTCTTTGTGAACAAGCGCTTTTTTCAGGATAAATCCCTGCACCAAGCGGTACTTAGAAACCTGGATATTTTCTGGCGTTTTGGAGAAAGTGGTCATTACGTCATCGACATTGAAACTCCTCCCGAGGATATTGACGTCAACGTTCACCCCAACAAAACACAGATTAAGTTTGTCAGATCTGACGTTATTTATTCATTACTTGTGACTTCACTTAAGGCCGGTATAAAAACCCAGGCCATTGAACCTGTGGCCGCCCTTTTTCAGGACTCCGGTATAGGCCAGGCAGGTTCAACTCCTTCTTTCTTCACACAAGATGAAAACAGAAATTTTGACCTGATGAACTTCAGTAACGACAGCGGGTCTTCATCGGACTACAGCTTATTCCAACAGATCTCACCTATCACCGAAGCCCCGCGCTTTCAGCGCCTGCTTGGTCAGTTTCTCATCGCCGATATCGGCAAGCCGGTACTGGTGGATTTAAAAAAACTCCTTTCATTCACTATCAGTGAAGAGCTGCAGGATTTCACTTTGAGTGATGAGTCCGCAGGCCCGCTCTTAATCAGCGAGCCGTTTAAAATGTTAAGAGGAAAAATCGACACCCAGTTCGAACCTCTAAAATCCCTGGGCTTTGAATTCGACCGCCTCAACGCCGAATATATCGTCTTAAGAACCATCCCGAAGTTCTTGCCGCAAGTACTGCTCTCGTCTGTGGCAGAAGCGTTGATTAAGTATTTTGAGCTTCCAAAAACATCGGCCTTTGAAAAAAACTCTTTCAGGAAATTTTATCTGGAATTCGTCAGCGATGAAACGCTGACAGGTATCCCGGAATCATTCATTGAAAAAAATCTCCTGCATGGTGAGCACGGAGATTTTCTGGTTGAACTCACTGCAGAGCGCCTGAAGGGCCTCTTTAAGTCATGAATAAACTCATTGTCCTGACCGGCCCCACCGCTTCAGGAAAAACCAAAACCAGCATCAACATCGCTAAAAAAATTCAGGATGAATTTAAACAAAAAGCGGCGATTGTGAATTTTGATTCTTTGCTTTTTTACAAAGAGATCTCCATCGGTACGGCCAAACCCACAATGGAAGAGCGCGCCGGCATCGAACACCACATGATCGACATCGAAAGCATCAAAAGCCCGATGAATGCGGCCCAATTCATCAAGATCGGGGAAAAGATCATCCTGGAGCTTATGCAGGAAAACAAAGTCGTCATCCTGGTCGGTGGAAGCGCCTTTTATCTGCGCGCCCTTTTAAAAGGCATGTACGAATCCCCTACTCCCTCTCTTGAAATCAAAGAAAAGCTGGACCAATGGTATAAGGAAAAAGGCATTGCTCCCTTTTTAGAGCATCTTAAAAAAAATGACCCGCAATCATTGATTAACCTCCACGAAAATGACCATTACAGATTGATGAGGGCCGTGGAGCATTTCGAATCTACCGGCACTAAGATCTCAGACCAGAAAAAAGAACTCGATGAGCAGAATCCTTATGATTTTTCATCCATCATTCACCCCTGGAATATCCTGCATATTTATCTCGATCTTCCCAAAGATGAGCACTTTGAGATCATCACCAAACGAACAAAAGAAATGTTCGCTCAAGGGTTAATGCAAGAAATTGAATCCCTCCAGAAAGCGGGATTCTCTCTTACAGAAAAACCCCTGGCCTCTATTGGTTATAAAGAGGCCATTGAATTTAAAAATGGACAGTTTGAGAATGCAGAGCAATGCATTGAGCGAATCTCCATCTCAACCAGGCAATTAGCGAAATCCCAAAGGACCTTTTTTAACAAGATAACTCCAAAAGAAAGTTTTAATCCAATCCATGATCAGGGTAAGATAATGGATAGAGTGGCAACATTTATAAGGGAATAAAAATGACCTCGAAACCAAACGTCTTAAAATCATCATTATTTCAGACGGAACCGGAGAAACCGCTACCGCTATTTCACGCGCGGTTATGGCCCAGTTCAAAGAGCGCGAGGTTTTTTTCACCCGTTATAAAAATATCAGAACAACAGAACAGATCGATGCCATCTTTAACGAAGCAGCTGTTCACCACGACCTGATCATCCACACAATCGTTTCTGGAAAATTGCGAGAGTATATTGCGGAACTTTCCCGCACGACGAGAGTAAGAACTCTGGATCTTATCGGACCTGCACTTACTGCATTTTCAAATTATTTCAATCAAGAGCCAATGAGTGAGCCAGGACTACTTCATGCGGTTAATGATGAATACTATAAGCGTGTCGAGGCCATGGAGTTCACTTTAAACCATGACGATGGAAGAAACCTCGCTTCCCTTCATCTCGCCGACGTTATTCTGGTGGGCGTTTCAAGGACATCGAAGACGCCTCTGTCAGTTTATTTATCCCAACACGGAATCAAAGTCGTAAACATCCCGATGATCAAAGGACAGCCTCTGCCCGCTGAATTATTCGAAGTTGACCAGAGAAAGATCTTCGCTCTGACCATTGACCCTGAATCACTTCGCGAAATCAGAAAAAACCGCCTACAACGCCTGGGCGCTGAAAAACACCAGGGCGACTATGCTGAACACAACAAGATTGTGGAAGAAGTTGAATGGGCCAATCTGATCTTTAAAGAGAATAAGCGCTGGCCGGTGTTCAATGTGACAGATAAGGCACTTGAGGAAACAGCGGCCGATATTATGAAGCTTTTAAGTATGAGGAAGAATAATATTTTTAAGCAGACGAAGAAGGAAGAATCTCAAGAATAAGCCCTTACAAAATTCACTTTAGATTTTTCTTGATAGATAATATCTTTGAATCGTATCGAACTTAAACTTATTCGCTTGATTATTTTTTTCGACTAGCTTTGAAACATTGTCTTCCATAACTTGATCTATTTCTTTGCGAATTAATTCACCCATTTTTCTAATTTTTTTGTTTGGATAATTACATCCAGCATATTGCCCTGATAATACTTTATTAGTCACGACTGCATTGCATGTCACCGTTGAATTATCCAATGAAGATCCACTAATATTAGCAGTTCCACTGATGCTTGTATGATTTGTTACAACTGAAGCGACAACCTGAGCACTTCCACTTACCACAGATTCAGCTGTTATGGTTGAGTTAGCATAAATTCGAGCATTTTCACTTATTCTTGAGTTACTGACAAATGACTGAT
>JBEIPI010000043.1:0-25121 GCA_040377165.1 Bacteriovorax sp. | reverse complement strand
TTGACGGGAAGAACATCACTCTTATTTGGGTTGGTTACGAGGGTGAGCGCAAAACAAAATCATTAGGATTATACGGTGCGACCACTGCTTTTGATGTTTTCCAAAATTACTACCGCGATAGAGGGCGTCGTTTCCAACAATTCAGCTGTGATTTGGTTATCTAATTCTTGCAATATTAGGCCTCTAAGATTATATTAGAGCCACAAATGTCATTGGGGTGTCGACAAGTGGTAAGTCAGCAGATTTTGATTCTGCCATGCCAAGGTTCGAATCCTTGCACCCCAACCATTTTTCACGCTTACATTTTTTAAAAGGATCTTATGAAACGAATTGTCTTAGTTTCTGGTTCTTCAAATCCCGCTCTCGCTAACCAAATATCAGACTTCCTCGATGTACCGCTCGTTAATCCGCAATTGGTTCGTTTTGCCAATGGAGAGATTTTCTGCGAAATCGAAAAACACGTCCGTGGTGCCGATGTCTTTGTTGTTCAATCAACAAGTGCTCCGGTCAACGACAACCTGATGGAACTTTTGATTATGATCGATGCACTCAAAAGAGCATCGGCATCGTCAATCACAGCGGTGATTCCGTTTTATGGGTATGCAAGACAAGACAGAAAGGCTTCTCCGAGAACGCCGATTTCGGCAAAACTTGTCGCAGATATCGTGACGGTTGCCGGGGCCAGCCGAGTGGTGACAATGGACCTGCATGCGGGTCAAATCCAGGGATTTTTTAACATTCCTTTTGATAACATCTACGCCTCTCCAGTTATTTTGAATTATATTAAAAAAGAAATCTTTACTGAGAACTCAGTTTTCGTTTCACCAGATGCTGGTGGGGTTGAGCGCGTTCGTTTCTATGCTAAAAAACTAAACGCTGATATTGCCATGATCGACAAGCGCCGCACGGGTAAAAACATCGCTGAAGCGATGAACGTTATCGGTAACGTCGCTGGTAAAGAATGTATCATCATTGATGACATGATCGATACAGCGGGGACCTTGGTTGAGGCCTGTAAGGCCCTAAAGAAAAATGGTGCGACTAAAGTTTACGCTTGTGCCACTCACCCGGTCTTTTCTGATCCTGCGATCAAGAGAATTTCTGAGTGTGCTGAACTTGACCGTGTAATCGTGACTGACACAATCCAATTAACTGATGCCGCTAAAAAATGCGAGAAGATTAAAGTTTTATCAACTGCTGAACTTTTAGCTAAAGCGATCCACAGAACATTCAACAATGATTCTGTTAGTTCACTATTCATCTAATGGACAGGCTTATTATTGGCCTGGGAAATCCGGGATCGAAATACCATTACACTCGTCACAACATTGGTTGGGATGTCTTTGAAGAATTGAGTTTCTCCCGCGATCTTAAATGGTCTGATAAATTCAAAGGCCACTATGCTGTTTATCAAAACGGCGACGAGAAAATTTATTTCCTGAAACCTCAGACTTTTATGAATTTATCAGGTGAAAGTGTTCAACCGCTCATGAATTTTTTTAAGATCCCTTTGGAGAATATCCTGGTGGTGCACGATGAGCTGGATTTGCCTTTTGGGACGATTGCCTTCAAAAAAGGCGGGGGTCTTGCCGGTCATAACGGTCTTAAATCCATTGCAGGAATCCTAGGATCACAGGAGTTTAGGCGTGTTCGCGTGGGAATTGGCCGCCCGGTTCACGGCGATGTTTCCAATTGGGTTCTCTCGGGGTATACCGGGGAAGATAAGGATTTTTTCCGTCCTTTTTTAAAGGGAACGGCGGAAGCGCTGGAGCAATATATCAAGCTTGGTTTTGATAAAGCTGCGACAGCTTATAGTAAGAAAAAAATAATATAAGTCTCCAGCAGACTTCGCATTGCGAAGTCTGCTGGAGACTATGAATGAGGAATTTTTATGGGATTAAATTGCGGTATTGTTGGACTTCCAAACGTAGGTAAATCAACGATCTTTTCGGCCATCACTTCAGCTCCTGCAGAAGCAGCGAACTATCCATTTTGTACAATCGAGCCAAACGTAGGAATCGTGGCGATGCACGACCCGCGCATGAAAGCGATTGGTGACATCATTGGGCCGGAAAAAATGGTTTATACGACTGTTGAGTTCGTAGACATCGCCGGTCTGGTAAAAGGAGCTTCAAAAGGTGAAGGACTTGGAAACCAATTCTTAGGTCACATCAGAGCAGTAGACGGGATCGTTCACGTTGTTCGTTGTTTTGAAGACGGAGACATCATCCACGTTCACGGAAAAGTTAACCCAAAAGATGATATCGAAACAATTAACCTTGAGTTAGCGTTCGCTGACCTGGAAGTTGTTGAGAAAAAACTGGCGAACATTCCAAAACTTTTAAAGTCACAAAACAAAGATGTTTTAACTTCGGCAAAAATCCAGCTTCCACTTTTAGAAAAACTAAAAACAGAGCTTGAAGCGGGCGTTGCTGCAAGAAACTCATCACTGTCTGATGAAGATAAAGAAGCGGTTAAAGATTTAAACCTGATCACAATGAAAAAAGTTATCTACCTTTGCAACGTTGATGAAGAAGGTCTGTCAAAAGATAATGATCACGTTCTTGCCGTAAAGGCATACGCCAAAGCAGAAGGATCAGAGGTTATGGTCATCTGTGGAAAGCTTGAGAGCGAAATAGCTTCTCTTGAAACACTTGAAGAGAAAAAAGAATTCCTGGCCTCAGCTGGTGTTGAAGAGTCTGGCCTGGATAAGCTGACTCGTGCAGCTTACAACATGCTTGGATTAAAAACATATTTCACTGCAGGTGTTAAAGAAGTCCGCGCATGGACTTTCCATGACGGATTCAAAGCTCCTCAATGCGCAGGTGTCATCCACACTGATTTTGAGCGCGGATTCATTAAGGCGGAAGTTTTCCACTTCGACGACCTGATCAAATATGGCTCTGAAGCGAAAGTGAAGGAAGCCGGTAAGTTCAGAGTTGAAGGAAAAGAATATATCGTTAAAGACGGCGATATCATGCACTTTAGATTCAACGTTTAAGAGTATGCCCAGAAAAATCCTCTTATTTGTTCCAGGTTACTACGGATCAATGCTTAAAGAGGAAGGGACCGGAAAGGTCCGCTGGGCAAACGCCAAAAATTTTCTTCTAAGTCAAAAAGGTATTTCACAGCGCATTCCCGGAACAACTCTTGGTTCTACGGATAAACTCGTACCTGCAGGTGTCTTGTACAATGTGCCGGTCATCCCGAAATACTGGGATGTTGATTCGTACCGGATCACTCTGAACCAACTCAGCACTTTTTGCAAGAGTCATGATTATCACCTGGAGACAGTGGATTATGACTGGCGCGATGACTTTATCGAGTGCCTGAATGTCATTGATAAAAAAATCCAGGGATTTAATCTGGAAAGCGGTGATGAGCTTAAGGTTGTCTGCCACAGCATGGGAGCGCTTCTCATGGCCTATTATCTCCGTTACGGGGCCCAGGATGTGAATGAGGCCCGGGAGAATTGGCACGGATTAAAATATATTAAAAAGGCCGCATTGGTTGCGCCTCCACTTCATGGGCTAATGATTTTATTCCGGGATATGGAAGTGGGAACGCCTTTAGCTTTTAACCGCACACTTCTTTCGAGTCTGGATTATTCAACTTTTAAATCAAGTTATTTTTTTCTTCCGCCAAAAGGCGAAGATATCGGAATGGAACAAGACGGAAGCAAACACTCTCTTGGTCTCCATGATATTGATAAGTGGGAGAAGAATTTTTGGGGCCCGCTAAAACATGCCAAAAGAGATGAGATAAAAACTGTAAGGGCCTTTGTTGAAAAGCAAATGGATCGCTCGACAAAATTTCACGCACTGTTAAGGGCCCAAGTCATAAACCCTCCACCGTTTAAGATGCCGCTGCTTCATATAAGAGGTCTAGGGCACCCAACACTTGAGATCGCAACACTCAAGAGAACTAAAAATCGTCTTAATTACACCTTCAATAAGAAAGGAGCGGTTGATGGTGACGGTACGGTGACGGCCGTTTCAGGCGCGCCGTTGGGATTTTTTCGAGTGTTTGATTTTGAAGGTGTAAGCTGCATGCTCGGGCACCTGGATGTCCTGGCAAAACCCGAGCAGCAAAAAATTATTCAGAATTTCCTATTGAATCCTAGAAATTAATCCCTAGATTTGCACCAAGGCTAGTGTATTTCACCTTAAGTTGCGGATGTCCGGATCCCGCAGTGTAGCGATAATCTAATCCAAGCGATAATTCCTTCACAATCAAATAATCTGCTCCAACTCCTGCGTGGTATCCAACATCAAGGTAGTTGGTTGTGTTTGAAGGGGGCGAATTGACCATGAATGCAAGTCCTGCTGGAATGATCCACGGTCTGAATTTTCCAAGTCCATCAAAGCGATATTTAGGTGCGACGATAACGGCGAGCTCTGAAACACTGACTTCTTTTTTAGCAGTATTGCTTGCCACGACCACGTCGATAGCGTTGGCGACTTTTTTATTCGAGAACTTATTGTAATCAACAAAAATCTCTCCCAGTAGTGAGTTGGATTCAAACATAGGGCAGTTCATCAGCTTGAGGTCGAGCCCTGCGCCGAATCCATAACCGCTGTCATCATCGTTTTTTCCATTTGCGTTTCCGGTATCTGTGAATGTTTGATTGCCCCTGCTTTCACTTAAAGTTGAAAGACCATAGCGGTAAAAGACCTGCCCTTCCGCAAAAGCGTTGGACGTCATCATAGTTAACAGAACCAAAAGACCTAATCGTTTCATCTCATTTCTCCTTTGTTGAGTAATGAGAGTTTCCTCCTCTTGGGTCAGCTCGTGAATGTCTTACATTAGATTTAAAAGTGATTAATATTAGTGGCAGAGATGCTGTTTTGGATCAGCTTCTGCCACTATTTTAGGGCCGCAGATGTAACTTTAAAAGACTCGTCAAGTGGAGTTGTCAAAACGGAGCGGTTTGAGAGCAATGAATAGAAGAATTTGTTTCTATATATTAGTTTCACATAATTTCTAGTTTCTTCAAAAGGAATAGATTCAATTGTTGCCAGTGGATCTTCGTTTCTGAAGATTTCTTTTTTCCATCTGTCGATTCTATTTTCGCCGGCATTATAAGAAGCGAGAGTATAAATCAGATTGCCGTCAAATCTTGTTAATAACTGCCTTAAATATTTTGTCCCTAAGGCCACATTGGTTTTAGGATCACTTAAGTGCTTAACTTTGATTTTGCGGTTAAATCTTTTTGCTGTTGCCGGCATCAGCTGCATCAGTCCTTTTGCGCCAACTCTTGATGTGGCCTCTGGGTTAAAGGCGGACTCTTGTCTGATAAGGGAGATGACAATCAGTGGATCAAGATTGTTTGAGTTTTTTTCAATTATATCAAAGTAACTTAAAGGGAAAATGTACTTAATCAGGCGGTAGTTGAGGCTAAGTGAGTTCTCCCCAAGTGACTCCTGAAATACTTTAAAAGAAGTGATGAATTTTTCCTGTGAATGCAGCAGTCGAACCAAGTTTAAAACAATAAACTCTTTATGATCATTTGTGTTCACGGTTTTTGCGAATTCGGCGTCTTTAAAGACCTCATTTTTATTTAACGATTGCACTTGTCGAATTTCGAGAGTTGCGAACCTTTCATGTCCCAGGGAATTCCAGACAGCAAGACGCTTAAGCGTATCTTTTAAAGTATCGCTGGCCACATCCATTTTGAATTCGGCCGGAGAGTCTTTTGAGATAAGTTTTGCCAGGATTTCCTGCTCACTTTGGCCTTTGTTTTGTGCCGCCAGCTCCTTTAACGAGATGATGGAATAAAACGAATACGGAGCACTGTTGATGATCTTGTGGAAATAGTTATTCGCTTTTTTTGTGTCGCCGGTTTTCAGGATTGAATAGGCGATCCAATACTGAAGCTTTGAATCGTAGGAATCAAAATTTTTCTCCATCGCATTTTTATCGACGACGGCCTTCATAGATTTGTAGTCTTTGTTGATCAGGTGTGGCCAAAGCAGATAAAAAGTCGCTTCCGAGTTTTCTTCTTTTGGGGCCATGGCGCGGGCAAGAACGAAAATTTCAGATGCCTCGCTATCGCGTCCTTTGTAGAAAAGTGTTTTAGCTGCGAGGGTTGTTCCTACCCAGGCTTTTTTCTCATCGATGAACTTCTTATTTTTAGTGTAGAAGTTAAGCGCGGCGATGATCTGTGCTTTTGATTGAGCGAAATCACCCTTTTCTGCCATCTCCTGAGACTCTTTAATTAAGCGCGAGAACTCTTCCTGAAAAAAACTTCCAGTGTTGTTATCGAGATGAAGGTTATTGGACAGGAATTGATTCAGGGTTTTGTTGACATGAAGATTCATCAGGATCGCAGAAGTCGGCTTTGTTTTAAATTCGATGTATTTGGCGATGATTATATCTGAGATCTTTGCGTGCTCAACTTTGTTGGTCTTGTAGTGCTTTAGGAATGCCGAGACTTCAGACTGGCTTTCACCGCTGACATAAAATGCTGAAGCATCTTTCAGGTAATTTAAATCTCTCGTCGACAAGTTGATGTTCGCCGAAAACTTTCTCATATTTTTTAAATACAGGAAGCGGCAGTATTTATCGAGAGTGATATCCATTCTGTGTGCCAGGCTTTCTGTGAATTCATTAACCGGACGAGGCTGGATTGTGCAGTTATTGTAAAAAGAGTCCTGGTCTTTGATGGCCGCAATTGAGTTCAGACGGTCGATCATACCGTTTAGGTTAGCAAATGAATGAGTCTTGCTTTTAAAAGACGTGATGCGCTTGATAGTGTTAGTGTTAAGCTCATTTTTTGAAAGTTCGTTATAAAGATTCACAAGCTCTTTGCCGTAATCGTAATCAACGGGAGAATAGTTAAGCTTAAACGGAATATCACCCGCCATCGCAATTGAAGCAAAATTTAAATTAGGATTAGCAACTGCCACTGAGAGATAGCAAGTGGTGAGGGCCGCTAATGTGACTAGCCTTAGAATAAAGACCTCCATGTCATTTAAATCTGTTCTAATTCTTGTTCGTAAATCTTTCTTGTATGTCAGAAAGTCTTGAAGAAATTTCATTTAAAACAACTCGTTTATCATCCGGAACCACGAGACTTAGGTTATTTATATATGAATTTACTTCGCTTAAATAGACCAGGTCATTTTTGTACCCGTCTTCGATATGTTCAATAGTATCATTCAGGTCATCCGCAACATCCTGAAAATAGTCGCCGCGTCTGAAAAAAAGCTTCCCTGGGCTTAACCCTTCGCGAATAGCTTTTAAATGTTTTTGCAATTTATACAATGGGCCGGCGATTCTGTGAGAGAAAAAGATACACCCAAAGAATGTAAGAATAGCGAATCCAAAATGCAGACCAGTTAAAAGCAGAATAAGAAGGTCGCGTTTTTCACTATAATACAATGCAATTTCAGGGTTTTTCAGGGCGAAGTTCGCACTGATGGCGCTTAATAAAACGTAAATTGTGAAGGGGTAGATGAGTCCAGTTACGAAAACCAGAATTGAAGCATAGAAGCTCAAGCGGTATTGGAACTTAGGATTAATAAGATATATTTTTCGACTGTAAGACACGAAATCCCCTAGAGACAAAAGTATGCTTTTATTTTAGTTTAAATTGGCATTTGCATCTAGGAAAATATGTAACGGCAGGACAATTGTTGACGAGTCCCATCAGTCATTGAATTACTTTAACAATCGTCCCCAATATTGTATAACTACCATCATAATTTCATACAAAAAGGACCCCCAAATGAGCAATGATAATATTCAAAATTCACTTAAAGTAATCGTGAATCCAAATACCGGCAAAACCCTTCACGAAGAGGGAAGAATTGTCGAAATAAAAGCAGACCAAAATGAGTTGTTATTTAAATATAAAAGAGATGGAATTACCCCGGAACAAAAACGCGCCATCGAAACACTGGTTTTGAACATCGCCGCCCCAACATATTCCGCGGACAAAGTGACGGTTTTAACTATCTCTGAAACCTCAGCGGATGTGTTTGCCGGAAAGACATTCACAAAACCAGAAAGCAAAGCTGCTCCAGCGGCTCAGATTAAAACCGGACACGGACCGGTAGGACAGAATAAAAAACATGTGGCGGGCGCTAAAAAAGTGATCGCTGTTTCATCGTGTAAAGGTGGAGTTGGTAAATCGACAGTGTCGGTTAACCTTGCTTTCGCTCTAAAAAATCTTGGTCATAAAGTAGGGCTTCTTGATGCTGATATCTACGGGCCGTCGATGCCGATGCTCCTCAACCAAAGAGGAGCAAAACCAGGGGCGACTCCGGAAAAAAAGATTCTTCCGATTGAGGCGTATGGAATTCCATTCATCAGCTTTGGTCTTTTTGTAAACGAAAAAGATCCTGTTATCTGGAGAGGTCCAATGCTGGGTGGAGTATTAAACCAGTTTCTTTTCGATGTTGCCTGGGAAGGATTGGATTATTTAATCATTGATCTTCCACCGGGAACGGGTGATATGCAGCTCTCGATGATTCAGGCGACTGACATCGATGGAGCGATTGTTGTTTCAACTCCACAGGAAGTAGCGGTGCTTGATTCTAAAAAAGGATTAAACATGTTCAACCAGGTAAAAGTTCCCGTTCTGGGAATGGTGGAGAACATGAGTTACTTTGTACCAGATGATAACACTTCTAAAAAATACTATATCTTCGGCGAAGGTGGAGTGAAAAAGGCAGCAGCAGAATTAAATGTTAATCTTTTGGCGGAAATTCCTCTAGAGATGGCACTTCGTGAAGGTTCAGACAACGGAACACCGTATATGAACGAAAAGAAATTCGAAGGCCGTCCGGTTTGGAACGCGTACATGAACCTGGCAAAAAATGTTGACCAGTGCTTTAATTCGACTCCGACAGAAGGTGAATCAAAAGGCTTTTTTAAAAGACTTTTTTCATAAGTTTCATCTAGAATAGACTTATGACAAACCTGATTGAGATTTTGAAAGAACAAGCATCCTTTGGATTTACCGGAAAGATCAATCTTCTCTCAAAAGATAATGGTCAATTCCTGGGCGTAATCTATCAACAGGAAGGAATTCTTGTCGGCGCTCAAATCAAAGAACTGGTTGGCAAAAAAGCTCTTTTAAGGATGATCTTTGACGACGTCGAGTCTAATCAAAATTTCAAATTCATCGTGGAGCCCGAAGTGTTGCCACCTGAAGTTTTGACGATGAAGACCAGCTTTGAAGAGATTAAACTTCTGGCGCAAAAACATTTCCAGGACTATGTTTCCGCAAAAAAACTGCGCCCGGCCAACCATCTTAAACTGGTCATTGACCCGGAAGTAATCGTCTCCAAAGACGATATTACCCCTGCCGAATTTGATGTTTTAGCCGTTATCAGCGAGTGGTGCAATGTCTCGGACATATATAAATACAGCAAGTTAATGGATTTTGAAGTGACCCAGGCACTGGTTTCACTAAGGAAAAAAAGAGCAATAAAAGTATTCCAAAACTAGTAATAACTTAATAGAATTTCATGATTTTTGAACGGATACATTGGAGAAACTATGAAAAGTCAGGTCCACAATCAAGGCGAACTTAAAGAACTAAACATTAAAATCGAGAAAGAAGTTGTTGAATCATTTGAAAGAATGACAAAAGCAGCCGGGCTATCAATGGCCGACATGGTGGTTATCGCTATGAAGAGATACCGCTCTTCTCACTCTGATTGGGACGTTAAACCATCGAAATCAGAATAAGCACGAAATCTCAACCCCTGGCCGTAGTATGTAAATATTATAGTCAGGGCGACTAAAACCTGTTCATTTTATTACCAGACCCACTCTGACCAACTAATAAATTCAATACCTTACCCACAGGAAAACCCGACTTTTTCACTTTGAAACATGGCATCATCCTTGCTCCTTAAAGCTTAAACAATTAAGGGGAACGGTTATGAAAGTTTTAACATCTAAAAAGGCCATCATCGCAATCCTGGGCTTAGGCTCTGTGGTTCTAGCTGGTACAATTAAAGATATTAATTCTCGCACCGTAAATAGAGCGCGTGCCTTAGAAGAGTTGGTACCTGCAGAAAGAAGCCTAGCTTCTGATGAAGGTGTAGCTCAAAGAATCGCGGTAATGAGAGTTGATATGGCGGAAGCCTTCAAGATTAACGGAAATTGGGAAATCACAAGAATTGTGGGTTCTGATGAAGTTGTAACTTTTGATAAACTTAACAACTCAGAAGACTCTAAGAAGACGATTAAAGTTCCGATGAGATTGGTGGGAACTTCAAAAGTTATGCTTAATAACGACCAAGAGCTTGTTTATAACATCTCTCTTCTTTCAAACTTCGGAACAATCGCTATCTTTAAAAAGATGGGTAACGGTTTTGAGATTATTGAAGCTAGAAGAATCGTAGAGAAGAAAGAAGAAGTAGTGGTTTCTGATGAAGTGGAATTGGTACTTGAAAGAGCACTTAACCAGTCAAAGTCTTCTAAGATCTTAACTGGATCAGATATCCATGGTGAGATGGTTTTAACTAAAACTTCGATCGAAGGATTAAGTGTTTCGATCACTAATACTAACGGTGAAGTTCAGAGTATCGAAATCGCAAGCGCTCAACTTATGGATGGTGGATCATTCAAAGCTGACGTAGATGGTGATGAGGTTTCTGGTGTGGTTTTCAACAACGGTAAAGACGGATACAGACTTTCTTTCGTAACTGGTCCTCTTGCTGGAGCAATGTTGAACTTCGTAACAGCTGCAGAGCTTGAAAGAATCGAAGCTAAAGACAACGAAAACAACGATAATTACTTTGAAGCTGAAGAAAAACAAGTTCAAGAAACAGCTCAACAAGAAGTTATCCAGGAAAGAAAAGACGAATCTTCTTCTGATAACTACGAAGAGATCAGAGTGTTAAGCGCTGAAGAAATCAAAGAAACAGCGGAAACTCAAGGGTTCAACTTCTAATTAGAAACTAAAAAAATTAAACCAAAGACCTCGCGAAAGCGGGGTTTTTGCGTTATGAATGAGCATGGAAACAAGAAATTTTAAAGTTAATTCAAAACTCTTACCAGCGGGATTTCCCCGCGAATTTGATGCCCATATTTATTTCAAGATTGAAGAATTAGAAAAGGCCCGCGATCTAAGAGACAGAATTAAGGCTCATTTCAAAGACGTCGTATTTTTTGTAGGCGACATGATCGATGTTCCTATAGGACCACACCCGATGCCGATGTTTGAGGCGAACTTTCCTCAGGATATTTTTACAGAAGTTGTTTTATGGCTGATGAAAGAGAGAGGCAGCTTCAATGTTTTGGTTCATCCACTTTCCGGCGATGATTATTATGATCACACCCAAGGGGCCATGTGGTTGGGCGAAACAGTGAAACTTGATTATTCGAAATTTTAAGCAAAAAAAAGGCTCCGGTAGGAGCCTTTTTTTTGGAAATTACTTCCCTAATAAATTTTTAAATTCTTGAGTCATGATTGGAACAATCGTGAATAAATCCCCAACAATTCCGTAGTCAGCTTTAGTGAAGATTGGAGCATCTGGGTCAGTGTTGATAGCAACGATAACTTTTGATGTTCTCATCCCAGCTAAGTGCTGAATTGCTCCTGAAATACCGCAAGCGATATAAAGTGATGGAGCAACTGTTTTACCAGTTTGTCCAACTTGCATTGCGTGTGGAGCGAATCCCGAGTCAACTGCGGCACGTGAAGCACCAACAGTTGCACCGATAACGTTTGCCATTTCATCAAGGATCTTGAAGTTCGCAGCGTCTTTCATTGCGCGTCCACCAGATACGATAATGTTTGCTTCTGTTAAGTCTAACTTTTCAGAAGTTCCTTTAACGATATCTTTGATCATCGCTCTGATTGCACCAGCATCAACGGCAGCATCTTTAGCAGAAGCCGCACCCGAAGTTGGGTTAGCGTTCATACCAAGTGCGTTTGGTCTTACTGTTACGAAGTGTGGTTTTGGCCCTTGAAGTTCAACTTTTGCGAAACACTTTCCAGCAAATAGTGGACGTGTTCCAGCGAACTTGTCGCCTTCCATGATGAAGTTAGTAACTTCTGATGCCATACCAGCATCAAACATAGTTGCTACACGTGGAAGAAGGTCTTTACCAACTGAAGTTGCTCCGGCGAAAACGTAATCATAAGATCCACCAGCGATGAATCCTTTAAGTGAGTTTGCATATCCTTCTGGAGAATATTTTTCAAGGTTAGCACCTTTAAGTGAGTGAACGTTAGCCGCTCCAAATTTAGCCAGGTCAGCGATAGCTTCAGAAGGGATTGCTCCGATCGCAGCTACATCAACAGTATGCCCCGCTAATTTTCCTAAAATTTCTAGTGTCACACCTTTAACGTGTGAGCCGTGAAGTTCAGTGAATACTAATATTTTTGCCATAAATTCCTCTGCTAATTTTAATTAAAGTACTTTTGCTTCTGTTCTTAAAAGTCCGACAACTTCTTTTACGACAGCGGCCTGTTTAGCTGCGTCTGTAGCATCGAATTTTTTCCCCGGCGGTTTTTCCGGAGGAAGTTGGAAGTTAGAGTATTTCACTCTCTTATCAGCATCAGATACACCAACATCCGCTAGGGATAGCGTTGTTAATGGTTTTTTCTTCGCTTTCATGATCCCTGGAAGAGAAGCATATCTTGGAGTGTTGATCCCTTTGTTGCAAGCGATTAGTGCCGGAAGTTTAACGCCGTAAACTTCAAGTGCTCCACCTTCAACTTCGCGCTTAACTGTTACGTCTGTCGCTGATCCTTCGTATCCCACAACAACAGAAACCGATGGAAGGCCCAACATCGTTGCAAGGATTTGTGGAACCTGAAGACAGTCGTCGTCGATTGCTTGTTTTCCAGAAAGGATAAGATCCGGAGTTTTTCCAGATTTTTCGATCGCGCCCTTTAGAGCTTTAGCGATCATGTATGAATCTAAGTTATCTGCCGCTTCAACCAGGAAAGCATCGTCAGCTCCCATGGCCATCGCTGTTCTTAGAGCTTCGGTGTCTTTTGTCGATCCAACGCGAACAACAGTGACTGTCGATCCAGCATTGGCCGCTTGAACAAGAAGAGCTTGCTCAACAGCAAATTCATCATAAGGGTTCATAATCCATTTAATTGAGCTAGTTTCAATAAATGATCCGTCTCCAGATGGAACAATTTTTGTCTCTGTGTCTGGAACTTGTTTTACACATACGAAAATATTCATATTTGAGTTCTCCTGATAAGTTCGATAATTTTATCTGGTAAATATTTCTTTAGCTATTACTAATCTTTGAATTTGTGATGTACCTTCGTAAACCTGGATGAGCTTTGCGTCTCTCATCAGTTTTTCGACGGGGTATTCTTTACTGTAACCATAACCACCATAAATTTGTACTGCATCAGTGGTAATTTGCATACAGGAATCAGCGGCAAAGGCCTTAGCGTAAGAGGCAAGTTGAGTGTTTGGCTGGCCATTGTCTAAAAGCCACGCTGCCTTATGGACTAGAAGCCTTGAGGCTTCAATCTTCATTGCCATTTCGGCCACCATAAACTGAATTGCTTGATGGCTAGCGATTGGAACATTGAATTGTACTCTTTCTTTAGCGTATTTCACTGAATGATCATAAGCGCACTGCGCCCCACCAACCGCAGAAGCTGCGACCATCGGACGTGAGTGATCTAGAGTTTTCATGGCGATCTTCCATCCTTGGTTTAATCCACCAAGAAGATTCTTCTTCGGAACTCTTACATTGTTGAATGTAATGGCACGAGTGTCTGAACAGCGGTGGCCCATTTTGTCTTCTTTCTTTCCAATTTCAATTCCGGGAGTTCCCTTTTCAATGACAACGGCCGTAATTCCTTTGTGTTTTAAAGCGGTGTCGGTAGTCCCATATAAAACAAATAAATCAGCGTAACCCGCATTGGTGATCCACATTTTATTTCCATTGATCACAACATCATCGCCGTCTTCTTTGATGGAGGTTTTAAGCCCACCAGCATCCGAACCATTTCCCGGCTCTGTTAAACAGAAGGCGGCAATCTTATAAGACTCGGTGAAGGGAGTCAGGAATCTTTTTTTCTGTTCATCATTACCCCCAATGACAATCGGAAGAAGGGCCAGGTCATTGGCCATGATCGCCGTGTTCATTCCCATGCATCCATAAGCAAGTGCTTCAGTGATGATCATTGAATCAACAGCGCTAAAACCATTTCCTCCGTATTCAGTAGGAATGCATGTGTTCACTAACCCCAGCTCCCACGCTTTTTTTAAAATATCCATCGGCATCTGAGCTTTCTCATCAAACTCCTGCGCCTTCGGCATCATTTCATTTTTAGCGAATTTCATTGCGAGATCTTTAATTTCAAGTTGCTCAGGAGATAAGCTAAAATCCATAGATTTTTCCTTGGTGGGACTTTGATGGTCGTGATCGAAAATGGTCTAGATAATTTTACGTTGTGAAGCCGATTTTGGTCAATCGGAAACAGGTGAGGCGCTGTTGTTAAAAAAGAAATTAAATTGAAATTTTCCCTGCAATTTTTTAAAACCCGGAAGCTCGGATAATGGCAGCACGACAAAACTTCTCTCAAAGAGGCGAGGGTGCGGGATCGTCACCTTTTCATTTTGAATTGTCACATCCGCCCAAAATAAAATGTCGAGGTCGATAAGCCTAGGCCCTTTGGGAATAGTGCGGTTTCGACCAAGCAAATGCTCAGTTTGAAGCAGGAAATCCATGGCTTCATCAGCGGGCATATCAGGCAATTCAAATTCCAATACCTGATTATAGAAGTCCGGCTGGTTGAGATAATCAACGGCGGGGCTTTCATAAATACGACTTTCAGCAATGAATTTAAACTTTTTCCCCAAAAGCAGTTTGGCTTCTTTCAGGTTGGCCTTGCGGTCGCCGAGGTTTGATCCAGTTGCGATGAAGAGTGACACTTTTATTTCTTGGTTGGATTGGCCGGGTCTTCAACACTGTTGATTGGGGCCTTGATGCTTGTTCGCTCAATTTCTTCCGGAGTCATTTCTTTTTCTCCGGTGTAATTTTGAATGTATGAATCGACGATGGTCTCAGGATGTTTTAATGGGGGTGCTTTTACTCCGCAGCCTGCGAGCAAAAAAAGGGCACTGATGAATAAGATAATTTTAGAATTCAAGTGTTAAACCAGCGTTAAAAATATCGTTACCCAGGTCGGCCCTGATGAACCATCCCGGTACAATTCTTTTTAAAACAGTCACACCGAAAATAACAGTACTCTTTTTAAGGTCATCAACTTTTCTGACTTCTTCGGCCAGTTCGTCCGCGGTTTTGTCGTCGCCTTCCACACCGGCACCTGGGGAGTCGACGCTTACAACCTGATAACCCGCATAGGGCATAATGTAGCTGTAAAATGGCGCATTGAATGTATATTTTAACTTCGCAGTAACATTTACCATTCTTGTATCAAGACCTGTCGAAGGATAATCATTGATCGTATTAGTACCAGCTCCTAATTCGGCCCAAATGTTGTCGGCCAGCTGATAGCCCCATGAACCGTTGAAATGAGCGTAACGTTTACTTTGCCCTTCAACGTCTTTTCCAGAAATAAGTCCGATACCGGCAGAGATCAGGTTGTCAGTTTTTATCAGGCGATTTGAATTCTCTTCAAGTGAGAGGTCGTCATCATTTAATGTGGTCGAGTTGAAAAGGTCGTCTTCGTCCTGAACTTTAGATTCATTTTTTGCTTTCTCTTCAACTTCTTTCGGTGTTTTTTCCAGGTTCGAGTAATAACTGTCGTCACCCTTTAAAACCAGAACTTCTTTTCCCGGAGCAAGCTGCTTCCAAAGATTGACGTTGTAGATTTTTACGATTTTTATCCCCGATAACTGCTCTTCGTTCGTTTTGGCAACCAGGGCCCGGCAGACCAGCTTGTTACCTAATAAAAGCGAAATGAAATCCCCTTTTGAAAAGGTCTTATTCTCATTGGTCAGGATAAAGATTTTTTTAGAAGGGGAAATAACTTTAATTGTTTCGGCCACAAGGTTCGGAGCGACTTCAGTGCTTCCGGACTCCATGCGGTCCTCTTCTTCAATGTCATCCAGGACATTCTGAGCATAGGAGTTTGAAATCATTACAGTGATGATTAAACAAAAAAGGCCCATTAATCGAGTGATTTTGGAGAACATAATTCATTGTAAAATCCCTGAGGGATTTTGCAACCTAAATAATTACCGAGCAAAATGTTCCAGTTTGGTTACTCAACTATTTTGAAGAGCTGCCGATAACGAAAGACAGGAAGAGGTAATTTATGAAAAAATTCGCAGCACTAACTCTTATTTTCACTTTGAGCGCCTGTAGTTTCTCAGACGCCAATAAAGAAAATGTGGCAGTTCATAACGATGACCTGGAGTTCGCAGTCGACACACTCGCCGACGCACCATCAGAGAGTTCTGAGTTTAGAGTAGAAGAACAAAAAGTCGCAGAATCTGTTGTTCCAGATGAGTATCAGGCACCTCCTGTTCAGGAAGAGGAAATGGTGATGACCACTCCAGAGGAACCTAAGTTTGAAGATTTTAAAAAACCAGAAGAGCAAGTTGATAGATTCATCGCTGAAACTCAGGTTGAAGCTCCGGCAAAAATTAGAATTGAGGAGCCAGCATACAGTCCAGCACCGGCCTATGGTCCTATGGAAACTTATAGAATGCAAAAAGGCGACACACTTATGATGGTGGCGTTTAAAATTTACGGTGATTACCGCAAATGGAAAGACCTGAAAGCGTGGAATAAAGAAAAGAAAAAGTTTTCTGAAGGTGTGGAGTTAAAGTATCAGGTACCGGATCAAAAATTTGGTTGGATGCCTAATGGCCTGCCTCATTTAGTGAAGACCGGAGATACTCTACAAATCATTTCGATGGATAAATACGGGACGACAAGAAAGTGGAAATCTATTTACGAGAATAACCGTCCACTTATCAGAGACCCCAATTTGATTTTTGCCGGATTCACAATTTACTATCAACCGGCACGCGACCTTGCTTCTGAGCCAAAATAAACTATAATTGATCCAGTAATATGGTCTCAAATCACGGCCCTTATTAATTAAGGGCCTTTTTTATTTTTATGGGCAAGTTTCAGATTATTCTTATTTTTAGTGCGGCACTTAGTTTGCTGTCGTGTTCTAGCGCCAAAAAACCGCTGATGGACTACAGTGAGCTTGGACTGGTTCAAAGCCAGGATTACGTCGATCACTTGGCATCCGCCAGTGCTGATTATCTGAGTTTTGAGGAAACTAAAACGGTTAAACTCAGACCTGAGACAATTGAATTTCTGGAAGGAATTTACGACCGCCTCGTTTCCAATAACCAGCTGATCCTTAAGCTTTCAGAGCGCCCGAAATTTTTCATTGTTCAGCACAAATCACCTTTTCTTTTTTCCCTGCCCAAGTCACAGTTCTTTTTTTCGACTGCTTTGATTGAGCGGTATTTAAAAAGTGAGGAGCTTTTTGTGGCGGCCTTGGCGGCGGAGGTACTTCGAAGCCAGCGCTATATTTATGAAAAGCGCCTGATGCTGCCTTTAGGCTTTTACAGCACAGAGAAGATGATACAGCTGACAAGGCTTAAGTTTGAAACCAAACAACAAGTCAACGAGTGGACATATTTTATCCTGAAGCGCTCGGGCTATGATTCATCCGCTTATCTCAACTGGATTCAGGTCCAGAACAGGAATACTTTGGACTTTGCCATGTTTCTGGGTGATCCGATCGGAATCTCGAAAGAGGAGCATCTCTTCAAGAATTTCATGTCAAAACAGGGAGTCATGGGAGTTGAAAAGAAATTTAACGAAGCGAACTCTTCAAAAGAATTTTATAAATTGTTAAACAATATCGCGAGTAGAAAATGAAACCAGGACAATCGGAACGTATTTTAGTGGAAGAGCTTTTCAAAAAAACGATCAACAAGGATCTGTTAAGTGATGATCATGTCGTCAATGTAGAAAAGCTGACAGGAGATGCTTCAACCAGAAAGTACTACAGAATCTGGACCTCAAAAGAGTCTTATGTCGTCTGTCTGGATAATCCTGTTGCAGATGAAGCTGAAGAGCCGACATTTTTAAAGTTGCAAAGAGTTCTTCATGCCGAAAAAGTGCGTGTGCCTCTGATCCACGATAAAGAACTCTCTACCGGCTACATCCTTGAAGAGGATCTAGGTGACGTGACATTCTTAAAAGAGATCGCCAATATCGAAGGATTGAAAGAAGAATATGAGTTCTACATTAAAGCGATTGATTTGATGGCCTCAATTCACAAGATTGACACCAATGAATATAAAGGCGAGAGCTTCACGAAACTTGCTTTTGATACTGAAAAACTTTATGCAGAAATGGAGTTTACCAAAAAATATTTCCTGAAATCCTATCTGGGTCTGGATGTTACCACTCCTGATGTAGAAGCACTTTATACAAAACTACATGAGATGTGCGTAATGCTCTCCAATGAGCCGCGCGCTCTCGTTCACCGCGATTATCATTCGAGAAATCTGATGATTAAAAACGGCGAACAGATTGTTATCGATTTCCAGGACGCCAGAATGGGAACACCTCTCTATGACCTGGTGTCTTTGCTCGAAGACTGCTATTACCAGATTGATGAGGCCAATAAGAAAAAGCTGATTGAGTATTACTATAATACTTATTTTAAGAAATTTGACTCAAAGAAGAGTTTTGAGCAATTTAAGTCGCTCTATGACATGATGGCGATTCAAAGAGTGTTTAAGGCCATTGGAAGCTTCGCCTACATTTACGCTGACAGAAAAGACCTCCGCTACATAAAATATATCGGATACGCTTTTGAGAAAGTGAGATCGATCATGCTGAATCATCCGCATTTTGCAAAAGAAAGAAAAATCCTTTCGAGTTTATATTATGCAAATTGATCACGCCCTGATTTTAAGCGCAGGTATGGGAAGCCGAATGGGAGAGATTGGAAAAAAGCTTCCAAAACCTCTGTGGCCGGTTTTTTTCAAAAACCTGCTGGAGTTGCAGGTGGATTATTGCCGAGACCTTGGCATTAAAAGAATCTTTGTGAACACTCACTTTCTCTCTGAGGAAATTGAGGGATACTTAAAATCAGATCCTAAATTCGAGGGCATTATCGTTCTACATGAGGACCCGTTGCTTGATTCAGGCGGGGCCATCCATAATATGGCCTCAAGAGGCGATGTAAATTACGCTGGAAATCTGCTGTTGGTAAATGCAGACCAATTCCTCTTTTTTGATAACAAATACTTTTCAGAAGCTTTAAGCGGTCTGGAGAATTCGCGCGCGGGTCTGTTCGGAATTACTGTGGATAAGGCGGCAAAATATAATGAGACAGTGCTTGAAGATGGACAATTGAAGGCCATTCAAAAGGCCGATGGATCGCGAGATTATGTGACTTATTCTGGTCTGGGGCTTTTGAAGCTGGATGGACTTAATCCAGTGGCGGGGATAACCAAGTTTTTTGAAACTGTCGCTGACTACAAAAAAGAGAGAGTGAATTTTATCGTCCCCGACAAATTTGAGTACTGGGATTTTGGAACGGCTGAAATTTATTTTAACAGTATCGAAGCTATTTATGAGAATTTGAAGCATGGAAAAAAGGGAAGGCTCATGGATTTTCTGAGCGCCCATGGCGCATTCAGTGGGCAAGAGAGCAACTTTTTTAGTCAGGAGCTGCATTCAATCAGCCTTGAGGGAAGCGCTTCATTTGAAAGGGACTGCATTGTCGGAAAAGGCATCAGTCAGAAACTGCTTTAGAAAATCTTCTTTTTGGTTTCTTCTGTAATCAGCTTTATACAGTCAACTGGACAAACTTCAACACAGGCATTGCAGAGAGTACAGGACCAGGTTTCTATAATATATTGAGTGTTGTTTTTTAAAACAGCATCTTCCGGGCAGACTAATTTGCAGTTGTCGCACGAAATACAAAGTGTGTTAATTTCAAGATATGGTATCATGAATTAATAATAGCAAAGCTCCCGCCTAAAAAGAGCGAGGGGATAAAATTTCCCAAACGATGAAAATTTTAAAAAGAAATTACGAACATCGAAATTTGATCCTGTTTTTGATCTTTTCAATGATCTATCTCCAAGCGATTTACTCACTCTCTCAGGGAGAATCACTCTTCACCTTGGAAATGATTAAATCTTTTCTGCAGAATCACTATCTGCTCCTAGTTCTGAATATCTTCACTATTTTTATGGTGATTAAAGTGAAGCGGCACTCTGATAAAGTGCTAATGTTTTTTCTTGCGGCCATCACAGGCAAGAATTTCATCATGCTGGCAGCGAGTTTCAACAAACTAATTTTGGGACTCAATTTCATATACCTGATTTTCGCTTTTTATTTTTTCATCACCTGGGAGCTGGAAATCGCGAAAGCGTCTTATAATCCGCAGTTCTCGGAGAACGACCTGGAAAAAGACACTCGCTTTCCTCTAAAAGGCAGAGTTGAGTCCGAAGACGGGAAAAGTTTCGAGGTTCATATTACGAATATTGATGAAAACAGCTGTTTTGGAATTGTCGAAAAAGAGGCAAGGGATCAAATTTCAGGCCTCAATCCTTACGGGAATTACACCTTGAGTGCGGAATATGAAGGCGTTAAATTCACCCACAAAGCGACGCTGGCCTCCATTTATGACTGCGGAATCGGCCTTGATTTCGTGAAAGAAAAATCCACTAATTCCCAACTAAACTGGTCAGACTTACATAAAGTTTGCCTGGAAAGAGGTCTCTTCGAGTAATACTAAATCTTTTCGCTGTGAAGCCGATAAGATCCGTATGAATGATGATGATAAATTAATTTCAAAATTACTCACTGAAACTTGTGTCGAAGCTCCGGGCAAAGACCAGCCGAATGCGGTAGTGGACTTGCGCAATTACTTCGAGAGAAAACTCAATGAAGTCGATTTTCTTTCAATGAGTGATTATCTGACTCAACACAACCTTGGAATGAGCAAGTTGGCATTTCAGGGCAAAAGCCAGTGTTATCGTCTGGTGTTCAACGGATCTGTTTTGGACTTTCCATCGAATTGGTCCATCTTCAAAGATATCAAATCGGACGACATGGTTTATGTCGATCAATCATTAGACCAGGATTTTCTGCTGGATATTTTTTCGGAATTAACGGGAAGTTTCACCAATATCGCGTTGGTGAAAGACAGCAATGAAGTCACTCTTATCTATCTTCCGGAAGAAGTTGCAAAAGATCACATCCAGTGGTTCAGAGGGTATTTCGAGAAGAAAAATTCAGAAGGTTCAAAAGAAGCGGCCTAGAATTTCTTCCGGCCGCTGTTTGCGCATTAATTAAAGAGCTAAGTAAAAATCTTTCATCATCTTCGCGTCTTTCTCAAGGTTTGGCGAGTTACAGATGATGTATCCACGGCAATCGAAATCCTTCAGAGCGCGAAGCAGGTCACGCCAGTTGAAATCTGAGTCTTCAAGGTTAAGGTGTTTTAAATCACCTTTAGAGTTTGAAGAAATCCCAGAGATGTGGATGTGCATATTCTGAAGAGCGTTTGGATCAAGCTCCTCTTTTAGTTTCTTAAGCACAGTACAGAATTCTTCATAAGTGTTGTACTCGTTTGTACGAGCAAACAGATGAGAGAAGTCCATACATGGCGAACAAGAAGAAACTGATTTTGTTAAATCAATTAGCTCTTCAAGAGATCCGAATTGAGAAGTTTTTCCTGTAAGTTCAGGGCGAAGTTCAATCTGGATATCAAGACGGTTAAGTCTTTCTTCAATCACGTTCAATGATTTTTGAACCAGGTCAAATACATCATAAGGAGAATCTTTCATATAGAAAGCAGCGTGGAAAGTCATAGACTCAGCCCCACATAGATCAGAGATCTTTGCTGTCTGAATAATTCTTTCAACTGATGAATCAATTTTATCCTGCTCGCGAGCGTTCAGGTTGATGTAGTAAGGACCGTGTGAAGTTAGTGGAATTCCTAATTCGTAAGAAACTTTACGTAATCCAGAAGACACTTCTTCCTTCATGCGAACACCATGTGCAAATTCTAATTGCATACAATCTAGACCTAAAGCGTGTACTTGTTTAACACCGTCGATAGGGTTATTTTTCTTTGGCGTAGAGTTCGGTACACCAGCTGTACCAAAAAGAAGACGTTCAAATTTCATATAAGCTCCCCCAAGTAATAGAATCGAAACCACACATTGTTATCACATATCCGAAAAATACGAGAGACGCACCGAGAAAACCCCTTTAATACCGAGGCCTTACAAGGCGTCCAAAAAATCCCACCCCATCAAAATTGCAGTGTCTGCCTTATAGCTCTAGGCTGGATTTTTGTCTATAATTTATGAATAGCAGTGTAATAATGACATTAAGATAAACTTAATTTAGGGAGTTTTTATTTTTCATTACAGATATTTATTCTTTATTATTTCCCTCTTCTTTTTAAGTTTTGGGCTGATAGGACTCCTTTTTAATCTAAGCTACGGATTGTGGGCCGGTTTAATTATCGCTCTGGCCGTGATGGCCTTCTTTATTAAGTGGGGAGAGAAAATCATCCTGGTGCTCTCCAAGGCCCGTTATGTAACTGATGATGAATCCCTTATTAATCAGGTTAAAAATTTTTGCTGCCACTTAAGCATCAGCGAAGTGAAAATTTATTGGTCCAATGCCTTTGTTAACAACGTCTATTATACTGACTCCTATATGGGGAAACCGGCATTGGTCATCGGGAAAAACATCTATACCCAGTTTTCCAGAAATGAACTCAATAGCCTGATTTACGCCTCTCTTTTAAAGATCAAATCGAGTGAAGCGAAGAATCGTACGCTGGTCTCATTGATTTTTCTGGTGCTATATTCTCCGGTGTACGTCGTGCGATCATTTTTTAATTCGTATAGAATGAGAAGAAACCTTGAGATTTTCTTCTATCCGGCCTTCAGTTTAAAAACCCTTATGTATGAGAATGAAAAAAGTGTGCTTTTTTTCGATCAGGAAGTGGGGAAAATGCAGGGGCTTAAAAAAGATTACATGGCCGCTCTTTTTAAAATCAGTCATCTTCCAAGCTTTAATGAGCGCACAGTTGGAGCGCTGGCAATCGCGGAGCTCTCCCATGCTAAAAATTCGAGTGAAGACGTGCTGGGAAGCCTGCTGTTTAAAACGGTGGATATGAACGCCCGTATGAAGGCCCTGGGTGCAAATTAATGAAACTCAATAAGCTGAAAAAGATTAATACAGATCTCTCGGATTATTATCCGCTCTTATTCACGCTTATTTTTGTGACCATCCTTTTTCAATACCCACTGGCGTCCTTTGAATCAATTCTATACGACTTGAAGGTTCGTTGGGATTTCGGAACCAAGCCAACACCTGAAATTGTCATTGTCACTCTAGATGAGGAAAGTGATGATTATCTTGGTGATATTTACCCGTACACTTACGCCACCCATACGCGTTTTTTGGAGCGGCTTTTGCCGACAGAACCAAAAATCTTGAATTATTTTGTGAAGATGCCGGAAGCTTCTAAAGACGAAGACGCTTACCTGGATTCTTTCAAGGCGCAGCTAAAGAGCTTCAGCGACCGTGGAGGCCACGTCAATTTCGGGACAGAGATTGATGAAATGAAAGGAGAGGAGCTGCCACCCGTGGCGCTTAGGGATTTTCATTACTCCCTTGCCCAGCTAAATATCGATAACAACGTCTTTTCTAAAGACGATGCCGTTAGAAGAGCAATTTTCAATGTTTCAGGTGAAGAGAGCCTGCATCTTCTAACTGCCAATCAGTTCCGTGAGATTAAAAAACAACCGAAGCTTAACGTTCTTGATGTTATCGGAACTTATTATAATGATGAGGCCGACGCAAACTTTGTCCTTTTTCGTTACTCGGGCTCACCCGTTTACAGCGAGTTTAAGTATAAAACGATCCCGTATCACCGGGTTTTAGTGGGAAATTTCTCGCCAGAGATTTTCAAAGATAAGATCGTCCTGATCGGCCCGAATTATATCTCACAGAGTGATAACTTTTTTCTCACTCCCTTTAATTTGGAAGAGTATAAAGCGCCAAAATTGATTATCCATGCTTCAATCATCGATTCATTTATTCAGAATAAGACGATTAAAATGCTCCCTCGAAGTGTTTCGAATATCCTGGCCTTCGTGGTGGCGATTATTCTTTCTATCTTGATTTCAAAATTAAAACCTAAAGACGGTCTTATTATCACTCTCTTGGTATTGGCTTCCATATTAACTATCTCGTATCTGTTATTTGTCCTTATGGGCCTATGGCTTTATACGGCTCATCTGGTAGTGACGGTTTTCGTGGTTTATTACATCTGGATCCCATTCAGGGCGATCGGTGAATACCAGCGTCGCTTTGCTATTCAGGAAGAAGCAAAACTTTTAAAGCAGGTAGAGAAATTAAAGCAGAACTTCCTGTCTTTGATGAGTCATGACTTAAAAACCCCGGTGGCAAAAATCGCCGGAGTGGCCGACAATCTTTACACACAGAACTCAGGGAATCCGGATATCCGCGAAAAATCCCAGCTGATCATTGATTCGACCAAAGAGCTTAACAAATTCATCTCATCGATCCTCGATTTGACCAAGATTGAGTCGAGCAATTTCGGGCTTAATAAGGTCTCAAAAGATATCAACTCAATTATTGAGACGGTGATCAGGGATCTTAATTTCAGTGCCAATCAAAAGCAGGTTCAGGTTAAAAAACAGCTCGCGCCGCTTTATCCAATCCAAATTGACGTCAATCTAATCACACGCGTAATTTCAAACCTTGTGGAAAACGCCATTAAATATTCTGGCAATGGATCGATGGTAGAAGTGATTACCTGGGATGATGAGAAGTGGGTTTACATTGAAATCAAGGATAACGGGGTCGGGATCCCGGCCGAAGAGCTTTCTAACATCTTTGAGAAATTTTATCGGATAAAAAATGATGCAAACCATTCCATCAAAGGGACCGGTCTAGGCCTCTATTTGGTAAAATACTTCGTGGAACTCCACGGGGGGGTCATCTCCGTCGAGTCAATAGCTGGCAAGGAAACAAAATTCTTAGTTAAATTAGTTAATCAATAGTGTAGAATAGAGAGAAAAGTAGAACTCTCTATTCTAAGAGTTCCACAAATATAACGGTATCCGAAGGGGATAGATATGCATCGTGTATTAGTTGTTGATGAT
>JBEIPI010000107.1:0-9774 GCA_040377165.1 Bacteriovorax sp. | reverse complement strand
ACAGTAACTGGTTTATCAAATAGAGAAGGATCGATAACCATTTTCTGGATTTGCCCCTTGTCATTTTTTACATAAACAATCGGTGCCACATGAAAGTTCCAACGTATATCTGTTCCTGGAACATAGAGGTCCCCCTTAATCCAGACTTTATCAACCCGAACTCCCTCTTTTTCAAATCTCCTGGCCATCAAATGCGCGCGGGCATAACAACCATCGGGTTTGTATTTCCAGGCGATGTCTTTCATTCCAACAGCTTTTTTAAAGAGCTGATTGGCCTTGTCCATAGTGATCGCTTCAGAAACACTTTTATCGGGATGTATATTCTTTTTTAATTGATCCAGATGCTTGGCAGCTTCAGGATTGAGGTAAACGCCTTCATAGTTACATCCGAGTGATGCGGCTTTGTTTGGATCTATGTATAAACCAGTAAGTCGTCCATCTCCTAATACTTGGATAAATTCAGCGAGTTTTGCGTCTGCAAGATTCAGCATTAATTTTTTCTTTGCTTCTACAAGCTCATTTAATGCTTGGTTATCTTGTCCACAAATATTTTTATTACTCAGAATAACTTCATCAAAACCAGGAGTTTTGTATTCAATAATTTTTTCTCTTTCTGGGATGCTTTGAGGAAACGTTCTTCCAAGTTCTTTGGATATATAATCCATGAAGGGATTTTTTTTATTCCTATCTATTGTTGAGTCGTCTACAAGAGGTAGTTTTGAATTGGGTGAGGTGATTTTCTTGATTCTAACTGTCGGACCAAATCCATCACTGTCGAATAAATGGAAAGTGCTCCCCATATAAGGAGAAGGGTTCGAGTCATACAGCATCGTTGCGCGGTATTTTTTTCCATCTACAGTAACTTCATCACACTGAAAGGCTGCGCACATGGTTTTTTGTTGATAGAGTTTTTCATGCGAAATTTCATCCTTGCTTAGCTGCCTGGTTTCTCCGCGCTGGCAGGATAGTTTTTGGCCATTATCAAGTTCCACCTGATAACGATTCTCTTGAAAGACACTATGGAATTTTTCTTTGAGAAATTCTTTTTCTTCAATAAAGTCGCCGGCAATTTTCTTGAATTCTTCAGAACCCGTAATATTTTTACTGCTACCAAAAAAAAACTCTACAGCAGTAACATTATTAAAATATCTATTGTTCAGAACTTGTGGACGATTTGATTCTCCTTCTGGTCTATAATAAACCTCAGGTTTTTTATAAACTGTTTTTCCATCAGTCTCAATTGTGTCTATCGGTTTATTGGCCGGTCCATCTTTATTTCTACCCAGTGCTGCAAATCCACCATAAGATTTTTTTACTAAAATAGGATGACCAGAGTTAGGGCAAATATAATGATTAGAGACACTGTCAAGAGTACAGGCTTGAGCTTCTGCAGAATCGCTAAATTTTACTGTTATTGTAACGGGAGATTTCGGCTTTGCTGGCTCACCACCGAGGGATCCCATACCCATGCCGCTTCCCTCTGGAGAAGCTGGAGCCTTAATGACCTTTGGGTCATTCGCAAAAGTATGGTTAATGACTAAAAGAGCAATGATTGTGAACTTTAAAAATTTCAAGAGAGCCTCCATTCAAAGGCTTATCGGTAAGCTGAAAGGATTATAAAAGTTTAATACTTGATTGTTTTGGTTTGCCTGAAAAGCACTCTTGGATTTCTCCAGATAGCTGCAAGTACCCCAATAAATGAGCCCATTGCGATGTCGACAATCCTCCAGAAGGCCAGATTGTGCTGAGTTAGAGAAAGGGGAGATGCGATCTCCAGGAAAAATAAGATCAGAGCAGCGATGTAAATATTGGCGACCCAGTAGTTTTTAATTAGTCCATGAGGCATTAAAAAAGCACAGATAAAAACGAAAGCAATCAATGCTCTCGGGTCATGAATATAAGTCATGATGAAAGTCGCCAACAATACTCCGCCAATTGTTCCAATTAATCTTTGAGCACTTTTATAAATACTCTGATAACTGTCGGGAAGCATGACGATTAAAGCTGTACCCACGATCCAATTTGCGTGGGAGAAATGAAAAAAATGAGCAGTTAAAAATCCTACAGAACAAAAAACTGCACATACCAAAGGAAATTTATCTGAGCGATTTTCATTGATGATTTTTTTAATAGTTTCTCTTTTGCTTATATGGGGGGACATTGCATGCTTAGTGATAAACCATACGACATAACACCAGAACAAATAGTTTACGAATGCTATTAGAGAATAAAAAAGAAGAGGATTGAGTTTTAATTTAATAATGGATTCAGAAGAAGTTGTCAGATACTGAAGAGTGATAAAAAGCATTAATCTTTCTAACTTGATTCCATAGTTTTTAGATTTACCAACCAGAAAACTCAAAATAAAAAGAGAGATTAAGATGATAACATTATGTCCGTAAGAAAGGGCCCCCAGCACTAAGGTAATCATTAATAGAACAAAGGTAACGGAAAGGTGTTTGATTCTTACAGAAAAAGGGTCGAAATGATCATTGAGGAAAAATACTAAGGCCATAAGCGACCCGAACATAGAAACAAAAACCTGATTGTTGAGATAACCAAAAAGCAGAGGAGTCGTAATGGTGGCTCCAGACAATAACATCTTAAAAAGCGGAGTAGGCTCTGGATTGATTCTTAAAGTGTTTTCGAGATGCTCTTTTAATGGCATGTTCTAGCTAAAGAGAGATTGCAGTTTATTCTTAAACTCTCTCAAGTGTACGTTATACTTATTTTCCATTGAGTAGACAAAGCAAATCCGGTCAAGAAATGGTTTTATTTCTTTGGAGTAGATGACTGTTTCTTTCGGATAGTAATTCTTCACCACTCTTCCAGGAAGAATTCCCACACCGCGTCCTTCATAAACGAGCTTGGCGATTAACTCCAGATTGGAAATTTCCACATGGTGATTAAATTTGATTCCTTTTTTATCCAGCTGTCTGAGGATGTAGTGAGTTTGATGCAGTTGCGGATCGTAGAATAAATACTCTTCGTTACATTCTTTTTTGCTTTGCCAGATATGGAATTCATCCTGCCCCAGTTGACCTATAACAAGATTGCTATGGGCCTGAGGATTGATGGCGATTGCACAATCAATCTTTGCTTCTTGAACCATGGCCGTGACTTCGCGGGAAAGGCCAAAATGCATGTTGAGATTAAATTCTTTAATCTCTTTCATGATAAAGGGCAGAGTATAACTTCCCACCGAAGGGTGCATACCTACACTCAGTGTTTTAATTTCTTCATCTTTACCTGTTTGCAGGTACTGGGAAATGGTATCGAGCTCATCGATGACTCTCTGTCCTCGGTTAAAGAGGTAAAGGCCTGCTTTTGTCAGGATTAGTCCGTCCTTACGGCGTAGGAATAACTCTTCACCAACCTCGGCTTCTAGCCTTTTAATACAATGGCTTAACGCCGGCTGGGAGAGACCCAACTCCTTGGCAGCACGGGTAAGGTGTAGGTTTTTAGCAGTGACCAGAAATGACTTTAAATCGTTGGAGTTTATCATTCATTTATTGAATCATAAGTATGAATTATATTCAATTTATTTATTTTTAAAATTTGCTATAACTAGCGCATCAGGAGGCAACGATGAAAAAATTAATGATGTTAGCGGTACTTATGAGTGGAAATTTAATGGCAGGGGAAAGAACCCTTTTAGACGACAGCAAGGCAATGGATGCTGAGGTTAGTAAGAAGACGGTGGTTTGTTCGGAACTTGGATATGGAATGGCGGAGCTTAAAATTAACATCAAGGCCCTTGATGGGTGGACGATTTTAGATCATAGCAACAGCAGATTCGGAGGCAGAGATGGGATTCCTTGTATGACGGCAGGGGCTTGTAAGCCTTCGTGGAATCCGGAAGGACCAGGTTTTGAAATTGAAGACATCATTCAAGGGAATCCTCGTGTAGAGAAAATTGTTGTTCACCGTAAATTAATCGAAGTGAGAAATTTGCTGGATAACGAAGCGGGCGAGCAAACTTGTTTTAGAAACCTAAGGGAAGAACTTGCGACAGTTGTTGGTGGGATTCCTTTCTTCCATGCCAGAGTGAGTCCAGCCGAAGAGCTGCCAGCGAAATCTTGTACATTTTAATTAAGGAGAAAAAATGAAAAAATTATTTTTAGTAATGGCATTATTGGCGACGACTCAGGTTTTCGCCGGCGAGCGAGAAGGGTTAGTTCATACCAGACATATAAAATGTATGAATGATTTGCCTGGACCAACTATTGGAATTGAAGATCCGGTAAAAAATGTAAACATTAGAGGAGAGCTTGATCCAAACGGAAAACCTCTCTTGCATATGGTGTATTTGATAAGCAAAACTAAATGTACACCGGAACTTCTTGAAGAAATCAGGTTATCAGCTTTGGATGGGTTTGGTTTTTTAGATATAAAAATCACTGACACTATCAGAGAAGCTTACTCGACTCTGCATTTTGGAAGATTAAAAATCACAACTCTTCAAGATATTGTGGCAGAAATCTCAACTCCCGAAGGTCCGGTACAGTTTAAGGTTACCAAAGTGCTTTCCACACGCACAGTCTTTGAGCCCTAAAAAGGCAATAGATCTTCAGCTCTTTGTGTGAATTTATAAGTGGGGTTAGTCTGGTTAAGACTTTCTCCACTTATAACCTTCTTGTAGAGTTCCAGGTAGCTTTCAGCATGTTTTTTTACACTGAATCGGTCTTCTACATATTTTCTAATCACTTCAGGATTGAATGTTTTAGAGTGGTCCTGACCAACAAGTTTTTCAAGCTCAGCATAGTTGTGAGCAATAAATCCGGCCTCTTTAGTGATGAGTTCAGGTAAGCTGCCATAAGGAGAACCGATAACCGGAAGTCCCTGAGACATAGCTTCAATGACTGCGATTCCAAAAGGTTCGTGCCAACGGACCGGGAAAGTCATGAAGTCGCATGAGCGGATGATCTTCATCTTCTCATCGCCCCCCACAATTCCATGATTGTGAACATAGCGGGATAGACCCCACCAGCGGCCACCGGCCACATGGATATGCTTATTGTTTGCTCTTGCTGCTCTCACTGAGTCTTTCAGGTTTTTCACGCGCCATGAAGCTTTCGCTAAAAAGAGAAAGTGATTCCACTCGCGTTTTTCTTTCGGTCTAAAAGGGTATTCAGAAAAATCGACAGCGTTATAGATCGCCTGATTAGAGTTATGAATTTCCGCATGCTTTTTAGAAACGAAAACAGAGTTCTTGTGAAAAATTTCTCCGACCTGGCCGTTGCCGTGAACGGTGTAGATGGCCGGGATGTGGTCAGGCAGTTTTTGGTTAAAACTTAAATGAACGATATCGGCATCTTTAGGAATAAGTTTGGTCCATTCTGACAGATCACCCTTAATGGGAATAAGTTCAATTCCAAGATGGGTGACTTTTGATTCAGGATGGCCGATTAAAACAACCTTCTGTCCCATGCGGGCCAGCTCAACCATGTGCCAGAAAAGAATTCTTTCGATCCCGCCGTATCCTGTGACGGGAAGAATACCAGAATGAAAGAAAACTATTTTCATATTTTTTTACCGTTTTGAAGTTCGTGAAGTTTTGCGTACTTTAAAAGAGCATAGAGTGAGTTGATACAGCAGATAACAAAGCCGTAACGACCGTCGAGAAAACCTCTTTTGAAAAAGTAATCGCGCACAAATTTAAGTGCGGGGCGAGTGAAAATTTTAAACAGACTCGATCTTTTACCCTGCTTAAAAGCGGCGCGGGCTGCGATTGTTGTAAATTTATCCGTCTGTAAAACATGGGCAGCGATAGATTCATAACTATAGTGAAGGAGATCGCCTTTTAAAAATCCGCTCTCCTGATTGTTTTTCATCAAAAGAATATCGTGAGGGTTTTCTCCACCCCAGCGAGCTTCGGTTTTTTTTATCAAACGAAGTTTTGTATCTGGGTACCAGCCGGAATAACGAACCCAGTGACCGTTATAATTGGTCAGGCGGTTAAAGCGGTAACCATTTAACTTAAAATTATTTTTAATCAGTTTGATTTCTTCCAGAAGCTCGGGCGAGAGGGCTTCATCCGCATCCAGTGAAAGAACGTAGTCATGCGAAGCCAGGTCCAGGGCATGGTTTTTCTGCTCGATATGACCGGCGAAAGGATTTTTGATGAAGCGGGCACCGAGACCCACAGAGATCTCCTCTGTTTTGTCAGTAGAAAAAGAGTCAACCACCAGGACTTCATCAGCGATGGGAAGGACGGAGCTAATGCAACGACCAATGTTGTTTTCTTCGTTGTACGTTATGATGGCAACTGTTAATTTAATCATTTTTTGGTACCTGATGCGACAGCCTTCCAATATTTTAATCGTTAAAAACCGTGCACTGGGTGACTCCATTATGGGTCTCAGTTCGGTTCAATACCTAAGAGTGCTGTATCCCAAGGCTAACATCATTTATGCCGTTCCTCAATGGGTGGCGCCGCTTTATAAAGAAGTTCAGACCGCTGCTGATTCTATTTATCCTCTTTCGCTTAAAACGCTGAAGGAAGTATACAAAGTTTATAAAGACCTAAAGAGAATGAAGGTGGATCACATCCACGAAATGCACCAGTCGGGAAGAGGCGCTAAGGTTTTCAAACTAATCGCACTTGTCATGGGCATTCCCTATACTAATCACAATCATCATTTAAAATCGGGAACGAAGGTCATCGACCAAGGTGTGATTAAGCCGCTTATTCAAAGAGACCTTGATGGAGTTTTTTCTTTTTTGGGCAACGGTGAAGTACCGAAGTTTTTGGATTATCCGCCCAAGATGTCGCTAAAAGCACTTCCGACAAAATCTCCACGTATCATCATGGGAGTAGTGGCCACCAGAAAAACGAAAATGTGGCCGCTGGAAAATTACATTAAGCTGGCAGGACTTTTTCAAGAGCACTTTCCTTCATTCAAAGTCGTGATCCCACTTTCTAAAGGACAGGAAGACCAAAAAATTAAAGCAGAATTAGAAAGCCTGGGGTTGCCTGAGAATACGACTGTTATTTCATTGCCGCTTGCGGAGCTTCCGTCTTATTTTGCGGAGTCGGCCTTTTACATTGGCAACGATACAGGATTAAAACACATCGCTGTGGCGGTTGGTTTAAAAAGCTACACGCTCTTTGGCCCTGAGCCGGCCAATGAATGGCATCCTTATGATGTGAAGACTCACCCGTATTTTTATTTTGAAGGACTGGCCTGCAGAACGAGGACCCACCATTATTGTGGACTATCAGTGTGCGATCTGGGGAATGAGTATATGCAATGCCTGAAAATGTTCACGCCGGAAGTTGTCTTTAAAACTCTCGAGGCTACATGTAAGGATTTTCACCGCTTTGGTGATCAGTGATATCGATCACATCTTTGATTTCTGGAAAGTTTTGTTTTACCAGAGTTTGAATCCCTTGTTTAAGGGTAGCGCTGGAGCTTGAGCACCCCTGACAGCCACCTTGAAGGCGAAGGTAAAGAACATCATTGTCGAGGTCGACGATTTCCACATTTCCACCGTGAGCAGCAAGCGCCGGACGGACTTGTTCATCAAATAAATTTTCTAGTTTTCTGATCATGTTAATATCTTCCTCTAATCAATTCTAGCTGAGAAACTGCCGAATATATAGCATGTTCTACTCTTAGAATGCTAGACGAAATCTTGACGCTTTTAAAGCCTGCTTGATGAAAGCGCTCTATGTCCTCTGAAATAAAGCCGCGCTCTGGACCAATCGCCAAAGTCACAGGGGTATCAAAGTTGATACTGTCCTTTAGGTCAAGAAAATTTGCTTTAGCGTTTAAATCGAGAATGAACTTTTGAGACTCATTTTTGTAGTGATCTGCTGGGTTATATTTATCGATTTTTACTGAGGGAAGAGCGCCGTAAATCGCTGACTGGGATAATCCTGCCAGAAGGTATTCTTCGCATTCCTTTTCCTCGAAAACTTTTGAATCAAGATAACTTTTTTCAGAGAGTGCAGCCTTGAAAAAATGAATATGACTTGCACCGAAAGTCGTTGCGTGTTCGAGAATTTTTTTACTGGTTTGGGGTCTTGAAATCCCCACCACTAAATTAAACCATTGAGGCTGGGCAGGTCTTTGTTCTTCGAGTTTTAAAAGACAGCGAGTGGGTGAGAGTTCAACGATTCTGCCCGTGCACAGACCTTCTCCAAGGATAGTGCATTTAAAGCGCTCGCCCGTCTGGGCCTTCAGCGTCTCATGCAAATGGGCCAGGACTTTAGGGTCCTCGATAACCCCGCTGTTGTTTCTGAGAATAAGTGAATTCATAGGACTTAAATCGCATCAGGACTGGAAGTCGTCAAGTCCATCATATCATCAGTGACGATTCCTTCATCCAAAGTGTCCTGAACTTCAATAACTGACTGGATATATTCCTCATGAGAGACGCTATTTGAGCGGGTTGGAACATTATAGTTAGTAACAGCAAAGAAGAGGACAGAGGCAGTGGCGCAGCCACTGATGGCCCAGGCAATCCAGTTTGAAAAAACACCGGGTTTCTTCTGCACTTTTTCCAGCTTGGTGAAAAAAGAAGAATCAAAATCCGCAGACGGCTTAATGTCCATTTTCGCATTAAAAGTGTCTTTTAATTTTTTGCTCATCTGCTTTCTCCAAGTTTCTCTTTTAGCCCGAGTTTCGCCCGGTGAACAAGATTTTTTACTGCCTGAGGGGATTTTTCCAGGATGCTCCCCATTTCCTCAAAACTCAAGTCATCATTCATCCATAATAGGAGCGCCTCTTTTTGCGAGTCCGGCAGCTCGTGGATTAAATGCAGCAAATCCTCTTTAGTGGATTCGTTGATCAGGATTTCCAGTGCCGACTCATCCTGCGATTCTAGCGGCGTCTCTTTTTCATCCCAACTTTCCTCGCGCCCTCTTGGTACTTTATCAAGCGCATCGAGGTTGGTGTTTTTACAAATTGTCCAAAGCCATGTCCTGAAAGTCTTCTTGGGGTCATAACTTTTTTTGTGACGGTAAACTTTCAAAAAAGTGTCGTGCACAATCTCTTCGGCCCGGGCCTGGTTAAAGGTATAACCAAAACTAAAGCGAAGCAGGGGTTCTTTGTATTTGTGATAAAGCCGCTCAAAGGCCAGCTGATCATCTTGATCAGCGAACATCTGCATGAGCTCGTTATCTGTTAAAGTTGTCTTCATGACGGCAGCATTCCCCATACTGCCTATAATACGCAAGTTTCCAAGAAAAGTTGCGTGAAACTTTTTAAATAATTGCCCCGTACAACCGACAAGAATCAAAAACAGGAGGTTCTAAGATGCTGATCTCATTGAAGACTATTAGGAATTTGGCCCTGGCAGTATGCCTGGTTACAGGGGCCCAGGCCTTAGCAGAATCTGATGAAAGTGGTGTGGAAATCACCAAAGAGGTTTCAAAATACTCGGAAGAGAGCGCCAAACTTCGTGAGGAGCATATTCAGGAGTTGAGGAAGATTCACGTGGATTTTGTGAATGAACTCTATGACAGAAAGCTCGCTCACTATAAAGAAATGGCAGAGCTGTGGAGAAGTAAGGCCAAGCCTGGGGACAAGGATGGGCTTAAAAGCTTAAGACAGGAAATTAAAAGTAAAAATGAAGCTTTTAAGGAAGCTGAGAAAAAATTCAAAAAAGATTTTCATGAAAATACCTTGAAGAAAAAAGAAGGGGAGTTTCGCAAAGCTGGCAAAGAGCGCCTTAAAGAAATGAAGAAAAGAGTTAAAAAAGAAGAATAGAGAAGCTAATCACGCCTTAATCTTCTTATGTTAGGGATAGGTTTTTTGGGATTGCATT
>JBEIPI010000087.1:0-12777 GCA_040377165.1 Bacteriovorax sp. | reverse complement strand
GGAGAGCATTCATTGCCAGAGTCAACGCTGTCGGATCAGCATTTCCCACATCTTCACTGGCAAAAATCACCAGTCTTCTGGCGATAAAAACCGGGTCCTCTCCGCCATCAATCATCACGGCCAACCAAAGAATGGCCGCTTGAGGGTCAGAGCCTCTCATCGACTTAATAAAGGCCGAGATCACATCATAATGACGGTTGCCGCCTTTATCGAAGGCGCGCGCGTTTTCAATGATAAGTTGCTTAACTGTCTCCTGGGATGGATTCTCCAGCTCAAGGGAAGCTTCCAGAGAATTGAGTGCCACCCGTGCGTCCCCACCTGCATAACTTGCGATTGTGTGAACCAGCTTTGAATCGAAAGTGAGTTCACTTTTTTTGAGGGCATTATTGAGGATCGTCTCAATTGATTCAGTGTTTAGAATTTTGAGCTCTATAATGTGCATGCGGGAAAGCAGTGCTTTATTTACTGAAACTCTCGGGTTTTCAGTGGTGGCACCAATCAGGGTGAAAGAGCCGACTTCAATATAAGGAAGAAGGGCGTCCTGTTGGGCCTTATTGAAACGGTGGATCTCATCAATAAAGATGATTGAACGTTTTCCAGTACTCTCTTTTAAATCCTCAGTCTCAGAAATGATCTTCTTCAGGTCGGCCACGCCCCCTAAAACGGCGTTAAATGTGTAGAATTCCTTCTTTGAGCGCATGGCCAGCAGGCGAGCAAGGGTGGTTTTCCCAGTCCCGGAAGGGCCAAAGAGAATAATACTCGGAAAATTTTCCTGTTTCAGGTAGGGGTATTTTTGAAAAATTTCAGAATGACCGATAAATTCACTGAACTCATCCGGCCTTATCCTGTGGGCAAGGGGCTCATGTGAGTTGTCATCCGTGTCAAATAGTGAAGTTTGCTTTTTTACCATTGTGCGCCTGAAATTCATTGACTGGTAAGCCTGCGTATCTTACATTGGTAAAACTTTTTAATCTACAACTTTTGTAGTCCTAATGCCAAAGAAAGGGAGGTGACTTAAAATGGCTCAAGATCCACAATCAGCAATTACCGTTATGATCGACGAAAGATCAGGTGTAGAGCGTTCTCTGAAGAAATTCAAGAGAATGTGTGAATCATTTGGTGTTGTACGCGAGTACAGAAAACGCCAAGAGTACAAAAAACCTTCTGTAAAGCACAAGGAAAAAACCGAAGCTGCAGACAAGAGAAGAAAGAAAACTGCTATGAAATCGACAAGAGTATCTAAGTACTAATCGGTTTTAGACATTTTCAAAAAAATTGTACAAAATCAAAAGGCTCCGAATGGGGCCTTTTTTTTTGGGATGGAGGAAGTATGAACATTCAGGAAAACCTTAAAAGCTTAAATGGATGGACTTACAATGAGTCGAAGAAATCTCTTGAGAAAGAGTTCACCTTCAAGAGCTATTTAAAGACTATCTCTTTCGTCAACGCCGTCGCCTGGCAGGCCAACAAGGCCAATCACCATCCTGACCTGGAGGTGAGTTTCAGTAAGTGCAAGGTATTCTTAACGACCCACGATGCGGGTGGAGTAAGTGAGCAGGACTTCGCCCTGGCGAAGGCCATTGATCTGTTGTAAAAATTACTTTTATTCTACGAAATTTATTGTCCCTGTGATATCAAAACCCCACATTTTCTGACTGGGGGATTCCAATGAAAAAGATCGCGCTTCTGTGTGCTGTTTTAAGTTTTAATACTGTTTGGGCCATAACGACTTCTGACCAAAAAGCGGTTGAGGAGATTGTCTCTAAAGCGATTGAAGCCAACCAGGAAGTAGAAAATACGGGTGTTGCAGTTTCGATTTTTAATTCTAAAGAAATCATTCTGCAGAAAGGTTACGGGTACAAAAACCGCGAAGAGAAATTACCAGTCGGCCCTCATACAGCTTTTGCTATCGGGTCAACAACCAAGGCCTTCACTGCTCTTGGACTTCAGTTGCTTGAAAATAGAAATCAATTAAAACTCACAGATAGAGTTGTCACTCATTTGCCAGATTTCAAATTATCGATTGACTCAATTGGTGAGCAAGTGACTATTGAAGATATGCTTAGCCATAGAGTCGGGCTTCCTCGCCATGATCTGCTTTGGCTTTTGGCAAAATTACCGCGCACAGAACTTCTAAAAAGGCTTCAGTTCCTGGATTTTCCGGATAAAGCTGAAGAGAACTTCAGAAAAAAATTTGTTTATAATAATTATTTCTTCACTGTTGCCGGGATGATTATCGAAGAGAAAACTAAAACAAGTTATGAAAGCTTCATTCAGAAAGAAATTTTGAACAAGTTAGGGATGAGTGAAACTTTTATGACAGTGCCGAGAGATTACTCTGACCTCGCAACTCCATACAACAAAGAAACTCGTTGGGAGCACAATGACATAAGTGCGATGGCCCCGGCCGGTGCGATCTATTCTAGTGCTCACGATATGACGAAGTGGATTCAGTCGTGGATGAACAAAAAGTGGCAAGGCCAGGAAGAGCTGCTTAGAGCGAGAATCAGCATGGACCCTGAAGATCCGTCTCTTTCATACGGGTATGCACAGGGATGGATGGCCAATACAATCAATCCAGCGGCCTCATGGTATTTACATACAGGCTCAATTGATGGTTTCTCTACATTGGTTTTATTTTCACCAGAGCTTGATTTAGGTGTGGTTATTCTTGTTAACCAATCTGGTACAAAACTGGATGGACCGCTTATTACAAATCTTTTGAAGTATGAACTTAATAAACTTCCTAAGAATAAAAGCTTCGGGCATTTTGCTTTTAAAGCTCCAAAAGTTGATATCTATCCTCACGTAAAAAAAGCAAAGGCTTCACTTCTGCCACAGCTTGAGTTGAAGCGGTATGAGCACCCGGGATACGGGGTTTTTGAGACTTATGAGCAAGGGGAAAAAACATTCGCTCAGTATTATGAGCATGTATGGGAATTAAAACCAGTAACGACCGAACACTTCAATTATCAGGTTGATATGAAAGTCGCGGGACAGGAGTTTGAGTTTCCTTTCTATATCGATGACCGCGCTGTTTATGCTCCATTTGAGCAGGAAATTCTACCGATTCACTTTGTAAGAGAATAAAAAAGCGGAGTCTAGGCTCCGCTTTTTATTTTAATTAAAGAGTGATTTTTAAAAGTTCAAGCGCGTTTCCGATTTCTCTACTATCTTCAATTTCACTTCCGTCTACATCAGACTTTGTGTAAACAATTGTGACGTTTTTAAGTTCACTTTCAAGCTCAGACTTCGGAAGCGAAACTGCTCTGATGGTAACATTAATTGTTTCACCATCTTCAACTTGAGTCATCGTTGCTGTTTTTGTATTAAGATCGATGATCGAAATACTATCACATGACTTCATTTTTACCTTGTTTCCATCCTTTTCATAAGTTCTCTCGCAAGTGTCGCCTGCAGCAACAACCACTTTTCTAGCATCATCATCAAAATGAATAGCACCACATTGTTTGCTGGCCGAACTGCTTAGGGATTTTTTATAAACGATTGATTCATTCGCATCATCACGCAGGATTGAGACTTGATCGACAAGTGTGATTTTACAGCCGTCTTTTTGAGTCAATTCACTGCTAAAGACCGAATGTTTAAACATTGCCTGGATTTGCTTATCAAGGGCCGCATTTTCTTCTGCAGAGACGTTCGATGTAAACGAAGATGAATCAGAACCTGCAGCTTTGGCAGAAGAGGCCTTTGAGCCACTATCATTACAAGAGGTCACTAAAAGAGTTGTCGCCAGAACAAGTAGAGGTAGTAATGCCTTCATAAAGTTAGCTCCGTTTAAATGTTGATGAGGCTATTTTGACATGGGAAAGCGGGCCGGTGAGGGCGCTTGGAAAAAGTTACAATGACCTTTAAAATATGCTTATTATTTAGACAGGAAGGAGAGGGCCAGGTGGCGATTATTTAAGGGCAGGGTCCAATTCTGCACCTACTTCATAGGATAGTTCGGCAAGCTTCATTTCGTAGTTATAAACGGCTTCAATGAATTGCTGGTAGACTTCCGCCTTCATTGTGTAGGACTCGATAATGTCTTTGGCCGGAGTAATCCCCATGGCGACACCTGAGGCGATGCTATTAAGGGCCTTTTTTGAGGTCTTATATGTGCCTTCAAGCTCAACCGCTTTTTTCTGTGCTTCAACTAGATCCAGGTAGATTTTCTCAATTTGAATAGGCAGGTTTTTAACCGCAAAATTCTGTTGGGCACGGATGGCCTCAAGTTCAATACGGGCGTTACTTATGTTACTCGATTTAATCCCGAAGTCGATGTCCCAGATAATCCCGAAGCCGATAGCAAAGTCCGACTTATTGTACGGGTCGTAAGCGAATTTAGAAATCTGCTGCGAAGATCTTGGCGTACTCGTCCAGTCAAAAGATGAGAAGAGACCGAATGCCGGAAGCTGGGATTTTTTCTCACCACTTAGATAAGAGCTTTTTGCTTCGACTCCAATTTTTGCTCTTTGCAGATCAATGTTGGTTTGGGCCAGGCTGCCGTTTAAAGATTCAAGTGCAGGAAGAGCACGCTGGTTGAATTCAATCCAATCCTGTTCAACTGAGGGATCGTTTTCCTGCGTGATGTATTTTAATCCCAGGATTCCCTGAGCAAGTCCTTTTTCGATCTCAAATTTCTTAACTGCGGCCAGTGACCTGAAGATGGTAAGTTTGTTGAGCTCTTCCTGATTGGTTTTTTTTCCTGATTTCATATCGGAAATAACTTCATCAAGATCTTTAAGCGTCGAGGCCGCAAAATCATTTAAGCTGGCGGCGTACTGATAACCGTAGAAATACTCTTTTACTTTTTTAATTAAAAGCGCCTGTTTCTTTTTTACATCAAGCTCTTTTACTTTCAGGTTTCCAAGGGCCGCTTTGTGCATGTCTTTTTCGCGGTTAAAAGCAAAGAGAGGGACTTTTATGTCAACCTTAGCCAGGTAAGTTATGGTGTCTACTCTGGTCGACTGCTCTGAGGTTAGAGGGTTTCCTTTGACTGATTTGTTGGGGCCGATACCGCTGATGATGGATAATTTAGGCCTGAACTCGCCGTCGATGCGGTCAAAAAGTGTCGAGGCCTTTTCTACTTCGTAATTTTCAATTTGAATTTCAGGGTGAACCTGAGCTTTAGCGATAAGCTCTTTTAGTTGGTAGGCCTTTGAATAGGCGCTGCCTGAGATCAGGAAAAGTAATGTGAAAAGGGTGCTCTTAAGCATTAAGCCTTCTTCTTCTCGTTAAGCGCTTTCACGCGCTTGTTAATCATGTCTTTTACGCCGATCCAGCCTTTTTCTTTAAGTGTTTTACTCATTTTATCGTTGATGGTTTTTACCCAAGATTCATCATCGATAGAAACATCGATAACTTTCCAGCTGTTGCCTGCTTTAACTAACGTGTAGTTAACATCAGTTTTTTCGCCTTTTTTAGCGACTGTCGAAGGAACTGTGGCCTTAAGGCCGTCGATAAGTGTGCTTCTGTAAGTGATCTTCACACCCTGAAGAAATTCAGGGGCCTTTGGGTAAACAGTTTTCGTGATGATTTCTTTAATGCTGTCTTCAAACCATTTTAAATCAGCGGCCGATCTTTTTTTTGCCTCATCACCGAGAATATTCAAAGACATCTGACGGAAGTCAAAGTGTGAGTCCAGCTCTGATTTGGTTTTAGTGTTGCTAAGTGGGTTTTCTTTTTGTGCAAGAGTGAAAATATTTTGGATGAGAACTTCCGGACCTGCTTCAGCACTTGTTTGGGCTTTGACGAAAAGGGGAACTAAAAGTAAAAAGGTGAAAATAATTTTCATATATTGGACCCTTTAGAAGAAACGCTTTTTTATGGGCAATATAGAGACAAAAGGGTGCCAATGTCTATCCTAAAATGGAATTTAAAGAATATTTATCTCATGCCAATAATTGCTTTAATTCTAAGCATTTGGGGGGCTGTTCAGGCGCCGAAATTGAAAGTTAACATGGACCTTTCGGGGCTCCTATCTGACAGTAACCCGGCCGTTGTAGAGATGAACCATGTTTCAGAGATTGTTGGCGGGGGAGGATACCTGATCGCCTTGGTGGGGCCGATGGCTTCGCCGGAGAAAAAACTCCCATTGATTGCCGAAGCACTTAAGGATATCCCGCACATTAAATACTCTTATTTTGAACGCGAGACCTATTCTTTAAAAGACAAAGCTCTCTACCTGATCAGTAAAAAAGAATTCAAAAAATTAAACGAACACGCGGCCACATTGTTCTCCGACAAGAAAGTCGATACAACAGGCCTTGACCTTTTTGATGAAGGTGACAATTCAGAAGATCAGGCAGAGGCAAAAAAATTCTTCAGTGATTTGAAAAAGACTGTGCCGCAAGACCGCTTTTTCTTATCTCAGGATAAGCTGTATGCCATGATTCTGGTGAAGCCGGATTTCGGTTCAACGGATCTTGATGCCAGCGAAGCACTGATTAAAAATGTTGAAGCGGCCATTGCAAAAATTCCCGGGCCAAAAATCCCTTACCAATTAAGCGGGCGCTATGTAGAAAAGATTCAAGATAAGGCCCAGTTTGACCGCGATATTGCTAAAACTTCTCTTATCTCTACTGTGCTTTTGATTATTGTCCTCTTTTTTGGTTTGGGGACAATGAGAGCGGGATGGTTTACTCTCGCCGGAGTTTTCATGGCAATGGGACAGACTATCGGGCTGGCCTATTTATTTGTCGGAAGAATCAACATCCTGACCGGATTTTTGCTTGCGATTTTATCGGGGCTAGGGTCTGAGTATGGAATTCACTTTGTTCGTCGCTATCTAAAAGAGAGGCAATCAGGGAAGGCCCAGCTAGTGGCAATTGAAGACACATATCTCACTATGGGGCGCTCGCTTTTTTCCGCCGCCTTAACTTCCGCCTGCGCATTTTTTATTCTTTCGATCTCAGACTTCAAAGGATTTTCAGAGCTGGGAGTGATCGCGGGCCTTGGTGTTGTTTGTATTTATTTTACCTTCATGTGTATCTTCCCGTTGGGGGCAAGAATTCTTCCGCATAAAAGAGAAGGGCACATTCAAGAGAAGTTCTCGCGTTTTTTCTACGCTTTTCCTTTTAAGACAAAATACATCTATTGGTACGCGCTTTTAATTCCTCTTTTGGGGTACGGTTTTTACCGTTCGTATTTTGAATACGATTTCGAAAGACTGCACAACTTCTCCAAAAAAACTCAGGAGATCAATAAACTCACTGACGATCTTTATGGCAGAGCGATCACTCCTTCTGCAATTCTTACCCGCGATATGGACCAGGTGAAGTCCCTGGAGCCATGGCTTAACAGCGATGAGAACGAAGCAGTTGTTCAACAAGTTATCTCTTACAACACTTTGGTGCCGGATGATATGCAAAGCCGGTATAAGCGCATCCAGAGAATAAAAGATAAGGTCAATGAAATCTCGCCGAAAGAAATCACAGAGAAAACTGGCCTTAAGTACGACCAGGTTCAGAAATGGCTGAGCACTCCTCCTTACGGCGACGAACTCATTCCAAAATCGTTGGCCGAGAACTTTGGCCCGGACAAAAACATCCTGTTGGTTTTTCCGAGAGAGAGGCAGGGGACTTATGAGAACATTAACCGTTATGCGGACGTGCTCTTAAAAGCGAAGAAACTCTTCCCGGGAATGGAAGTGGGCTCTGATACGCTGGTGTTCTCGGCGATCTTAAATCACATTATCGAAGATGGAAAAATTGTACTGGTGTTGTTTTTAGTCGGCGCTTTTTTTGTTTTCTGGCCGGATTTTAAGAACTTTCGTTATGCGCTTATCCTTGAAGGCCAGCTGGTTGTTGGTTGTGCCTTTCTTGTCGCCTTTATGGGGCTGGTTGATGAACCGTTTACGATTTTGAACGTTGCGATTATCCCTGCGGTTCTTGCAGCGGGAATTGATATGGGAGTTCATCAGATTCATGATGAGATCGAACATCATGGGAAACCTCTGCGCTGGCCGAAAAAAAGAGGCGAGGCGCTCTCGGCGGCAAAAAGAATTTCAGGGCCGATTCATTTAGGGATGCTGACTTCTATCTGCGGGTTTGGAGCATTGTTGTTTGCTGAGGCAAAAATGCTTCAGGGAGTAGGCTGGATTTCAATTATGGGACAGGTGTCGATGTACCTGGTATGTATGATTTTATTTCCTACGATTAAGGATTACATTTACTCTTTTAGAAACGGAAAGTAATCACTTCTTTTTGCGCTCGAATTTCGCCGGAAAATCGGGCTGCAGAAATGAGTCCTGGGCCATCTTCAACGGGTCTTTAGAAATCAACTTGAAGAGATCCTCATAACTTTTTATTACAAAATACACTGGCTGAAGAATATCGATGCGAAATGGAGTCCTGAGTGCGTCCATCGGTTCAAGCGGGCGTCTTTCCGGAATATCGCTTTCCACCGAATAAATAACTTCAGATTTGCTCGAAAGAATCCCACCGCCATAGGCCTTGATTTGCCCATCCTCATTAATCAGTCCGAACTCAATCGTAAACCAGAATAAACGGAACATTCTCATTTGCGTTTTGCTATCGGCCTTGAGAGCGAGTTTTCCGTACTGGTGCATGAACTCAGCATAAGGAGCATTGGTTAAAAGCGGACAGTGGCCAAAGAGCTCATGAAAGACATCCGGCTCCTGGATGTAGTCGATGTCTTCAGGTGTGCGGATAAAGTTCGCCGCAGGAAACCTTTTATTGGCGAGCAAGGAGAAAAATCTTTCAGGCTGAATCAGGGCAGGAACAGGTTCAACTCCCCAGCCTGTGTGCGATTTCAGGATTTCAGTAACCTCAAAGTGCTGAGGAATGTGATCAGTAAATTTTAAGAGCTCAACACCTTTTAGGAACTCTTTTGAAGCACGGGTTTTTACCAGTTCTTTTTGTCTGTGTAATAAAAAACTCCATGTTTTATTCTCTTCATCGCTGTAATGAGCGCGCCCATCTTTATCGAGAGGGAGTGATTCATACACATGCTTTTTTTTCATGAGAGTTCTCGCTTATAAATGGGGCGCCTTAAAGAAAACATGGCCAGAAGGCCCGGATAAATGAGCCTGTCCAGCAAAAGGTTTCCGGTAGAATACTCGATCTCATCGATAACCAGGCATTGGTTATCTCCGGTTTTTTTTATCTTGTGAATGTGCTTCCAGTTTTTTATGGGAGCAGGAGTGATGACACCTATGTCGACAAAATAGATTTCGCTGTCATCCTGATGAAGTTCAACAATGTGGCTGACCCATTTTTTTCCGGAGACAGAAAGATGAACTTCGTCGCCTTTTTTGCAGCCGTCAAAACGCTCCACAACGAGTTCTACCATCGGCGGCTTTAGTTTGGTAAAAAGATCCAACGTAAAAAGTTCAAAGACTTTCCGGTAATCTTTTTTTATGGGGGTGGTGATAAGAATTCTCATTCTTAAAAACTAAGCGGCCTTCAAATAAAAGCACTTAATTTTGTCATTGGAGTAAAGAGTTGAAAAAGGTGTCAGCCATGAGTTCTCCTGAACATGGAAAACAATCTTGTGTTCAGACTCTTTAGGCGGACTCTTTAATAGCGTCTTTGGGAAAAGCGCCAGAGGCGAGCTTTTGAAATGGAATTCAATTTTTTTGTTTTTTGGAAGTTTTCCGGAGTAAAGTGCGGCCAGGCAAATGTAAGCTCCGTAGTCATGGGCCTCAATTACCAGTTTTTCAGAAGCGCATTCTGTAATGTGATTGATGAAATCCTGAGCATCTACATTTAAGGCAAACGGATTGATCTGGCGGTAGTGGTTAAGCATTTTTCTGTGTTTGGTAGAAAGCTGCTTTTTTTCTTCCATTTTCAGGTTTAGAAAATCGAAGGCAGACATAATGTTTTGCTCAAACCCGGCTTCCATGGGTTCAGCATAATAAGACATCAATGTTTTTTTGGCAGCTCTCATATTCTCAGAGAATAGAATTTTGCCTTGGAAGTTGTGAGACTTTTGCATTGATGGATCCTTGTTTTTATAGGGAACATCTAATAATAAACCGTTTCGGTTTGTTTTCAGGAAAACTAAAATAAAAGAATAGGTTTTTGTAGGCTTTTTAGGGAGTTAATCCGGGACATGGTATTTTTATTTAGACCTCCAGGACTGGCCACCTCATTGTGGGCCTTTAAGCTTTTGTTATCGCAAGATCCTTTCTATAATGGGGGAATTATGAAGAGAATTTTTAACATCAAATTATTCATTGCTGTAACCTTCTTTTGTTTTGGTTTTTTAACCAATCACCTGTTGGTGAAAATCTCGCAGAGTCCATCGATCATCCATCCTGAAGAAGAGCGCTATCCGGTAAACCCTGAGGATTTTAATATTGCAGGTTTTAGCGGGGCAAGCACGCTGGGAATGATCTCAGAGAGGCAGGATGAGAATAATGTTTATTATGACATACCATCTATCGGTGCTGACGGCTCCAGCCGCAAAGTTAATGTTGAGATTAAGGATGGCATGATCAGGATTAATGAAGACGTTAAAGACCAGCGCCAGGGAGTCTTTGAGACATCCTCAGAGCGCATGTTCACGATTGACCCTTCTCTCGATGCCGATCGCGCGGAAGTCATCAATCAAAAAGATAAAATTGTTATCAGAATCCCAAAAAAATAAAGGAATTTTTATGAAATACCTAGCGGCACTTTTTCTTCTGGCATTGCTCATCTCAGATGCGCATTCCAAGCAATTTGAAATGATCAAAGAACACTCGCGCATCGGGTTTGATGTCGATTATATGATGATGACCAAAGTAGAAGGTCAGTTTAAAGACTACCGGGGGTTTTTTGAGTTAAATGACAAAGGGGACACGCTTACCAACGTTAGGGTTGAAGTGGTGGGTGAGAGTGTTGATACTAATGACTCCAAAAGGGATTTTCATTTGAAAGGGCATGAGTTTTTCTTCGTGGCCAATTATCCTGATATTACTTTCAAGTCTCAGGGCCCGGTTAAGATTGCGAGCGGTGAGAAGTTCAAGCTCACCGGAGACCTCACTCTTCGTGGAGTGACTAAAAAAGTCACCATGGAAGGATTATATAAAGGAAAAATGAAAGACCCTTGGGAAAAAGACAATTATTTCTTCACTCTGACCGGCGAACTCAATCGCAAAGATTTTGATATTGTCTGGAACAAGCAGATGGATGCCGGAGGGTATTTAGTCGGTGACGTTGTTCGTTTGAACATGGTTGTACAGGCGCAGGTTTTAGGGGAGAAGACACCTTTTTCAACTCATATGGTGCCAAACACTAAGGCGATTCAGGAGCGCAGTGATTTAAAGCGCGGGAAGATCAATAAACTGACGACACCTACAGATCCAAAAGACCACAAGGCGCCTAAGCGCTGATTAGCGGAAACGAAAACTTAAATTGATCATTGGCATGATTGAAGAATAGCTCTCACTGACTTCGGTCGAGACATTATTCAATTCATACTTGGTGATATTGATGTTGTGGTACATGATGCTTGCTCCAAGATAGAAGCCGCGGCTCATTTTAACTTCATACCCAAGACCCGCTAAATAACTCCATCCGGAGATATCCTGGCTGGCCCCTGCTCCTGTGGTCCGGGTGCCCTTCGCGTAAGGGTTCCAGGCGAGCATTAGAAGCACCGTTTTTTCGGTGTTGAAGTAATAATTGATTCTCGGTCCAAGCTCCAGTACTGAGATTTTGTCAGTGCCTGAAGTCTTGTATTGAGTAGATTGATAAGAGATGTTCTGGCCGATATAGAGCAGGTCTTTGGTCCCAATGGAAGCCCCGACAAAGGCGTGAGTGATCATATCGCTGAATTCAAACTTTGTGTTTCCATCCGTGCTGGAATGATAGCCGCTGTTAAGGCCTACCAGCCAGTCTGCATGAGCAGAAGTCGAGAGAGTAAGCAGGAATAAACAAAGCAGTTTTCTCACGGTAACTCCTTAAACGAACTTTACAACACAGTAGTTTTTCTTTCCTTTTCTGATAACCATGCACGTTTCGCTGGCCAGGTGAGACTCGTTAATCGCCGTTGTCATCTCTGGCATCGTATCGTTGTTGAGGTAAACGCCTTTTTGCTCTACAGATCTTCTGGCCTCGCTCTTACTAGGGAAAAGCGGAGTTTGCGCCAGGAGGTCTAAAAGAGGAATGCCATTTTTCAGGTCGGCGCGCTTAAGTTCAACAGAGGGGACATCTTTAAAAATAGCAGTCAGGTCTTTGTCTTTTAAGTTGGTGATTTTTTCACCGAAGAAAATTTTTGTCGCATTTAAAGCGGCATTGATCCCTTCTTCTCCGTGTACAAGCCTAACAACTTCACTTGCTAGAACTTTCTGAGCTTCACGCAGGTGAGGTTCGTTAATTGTTTTCTGCTCAAGGGCCGCGATTTCATCCAGAGAAAGGAAAGTGAAGTACTTCAGGTATTTCACGACTGAAGCGTCCTCGCTGTTAAGCAGGTATTGGTACATCTGGTAAGGAGAAGTCATTTCCGGGTCGAGGTAAATCGCCGTTCCACCTTCAGATTTTCCGAATTTATTTCCGTTTGAATCTGTCACCAGAGGGAACACAAGCCCGTAAACCTGTTTGGCATCCATTTTTCTGGTGTAATCAATTCCAGCTACAATATTTCCCCATTGATCACTTCCACCCATCTGCAGAGTGATGTCGTAGTTGAGTGAAAGATGACGAAAATCGTAGGCCTGAAGCATTTGATAGCAGAATTCAGTGAAGCTTAAACCAACTTCTGACTCAAGCCTTTTTTTAACTGATTCCTTGGCGATCATTTCAGAAATTCTGAATTTTTTACCGACAT
>JBEIPI010000134.1:0-7172 GCA_040377165.1 Bacteriovorax sp. | reverse complement strand
AGTCGAGAGACTTAAGTCTTTGGCGGAAGAATATAAAACTAACGCAAAAGAGTTTCAGCAGAACTTAACTGTAGCAGTAAAAGATCTGGCAGAAACGACTCAAAAAATTGATGGGCTATCAAGCCTGCAAAAAGATCAGATCGCGGGTTTCCTGAAAGCTCATAAGGAATTGGGAAAAGATACGGCGAAATCTGGTGATCCAAAATACCTGGATCATCTTGCTGTCAGCATGAATGAAATGCTCACAACTTTGGGAAATTCAATTAAGGGCAGTCAGCTAGGTGCTCAAAAGAAAAATTTTGAGAGCAGAATCGATCAGATGCGCGACTATATGCAATCGGCCGCTGCGAAATTCAAACAAAAGGAATTAGAGATCACTGATGCCACTGATAAAATTAACTCAAGCAGAGCTCAGTTATCCAAGCTTTCAACAGAAGAGCAGCAGCTAAGAAGAGAGCAGGTTTTATCTTCATTGAATAATTCAGTTGTCGGAATTATTAACAACGCTGAATTTTCTAAAATAAGATCTCAATTGGCATTCGCTCATTTTGATGACATCGCTAAAGAATTAAAAGATAAGGGACTAAGCAGCAAAGAAGTAAAGAAGGCCTACAAAGAACGTTTAAGCGATATCACGAAACAATACAATGAAACTCCAATCGGCCTCTATGTTAACGGTCAGATAGCAAAAGCTATGGGTAGTGTTTGTGATGTGGTTGCAAATCAGTGTAAGGATTCAGCTGACAATAAGTTTTTTGACTTCATGGATGATTCAAGCCGTAAATCGTTTAAACCAACTCTTGAAGGCGAAATCAAAAAAGGTACTGACGCTAGCGAAATTGAGAGATAGGTTAATATTAGATAAGAACAAGTGGCGAGGAGCAATCCTCGCCATTTTTTTAAAGTCCGCTGCGAATTAATTTAATCGCCATTGCCAGAAGAATTGTCCCGAAAAACTTCCTTAAAAGAATGCTTCCCGAAACCCCCATCTTTTTATCAATAAACCCTGAGGCCTTTAAAACGGCATAGACAAAAATCAGATTGAGCAAAATCCCAAAAATGATGTTGATCTTTGCGTACTCAGCATTGAGGGAGATTAGTGTGGTCATTGATCCTGCACCGGCGATAAGTGGGAAGGCAAGAGGGACAATAGGCGAGGAATTATCGGCCAGTCTCGGGTCGTGTTTGAAGATTTCTATATTGAGCACCATCTCCAAACCTAAAAAGAACATAATAAGTCCACCGGCAATAGCGAAGGACTGAACATCAACTCCAAAGAGATGAAGAATGGATTCTCCGATAAATAAAAAAGCATATAACATGGCCCCGGAGATGACAGTAATCTTGAAGGCATCGAGGACCTTATACTTCTTTTTTAAATCGATAATAAAGGGTAGGGCCCCTAATATATCAATGACGGAAAAAAGGATAAGAGTAACGGAGAAGAGTTCTTTGAGTTTTAGTTGTTCCATATGAAAATGCTAATGCCTCTATGTAAAAAATACAATGGCCACGAATTGCTTGTTGAAAGCGCATCGCTTTTGATACTACCCCTTCAAATTGATTATGTTTTTAGGGGGAATCTTTATGATTAGACAGTTTGTTGTCTCTTCAGCATTTATTGCTATTTCATTTGCCGCTCCATCTGAGGTTCTGGCGAACGCGACTCTGGATAAAAACCTGCAAGTAACCAAGCAAATTGCTATACCTGCAGAAGCTGCAAATAAAGTGGTGGGCGTAAGACTGGATGATGTAGTTAATAACTATGCTAATTTGGTTCCGGGCCTTGCGAACGTGGTGGCCAATCTTAAGGCCACGCCTCAGGCCTTCTTTTTAAACGGGCAGATCGAAGTCGTTCACAACGTATTTTTAAACAAGCTGCCAGAGGTTACTCCTGGACAGGTGAGACTGAGTTTAACTGCTTATGTGAAATATAAAGAGTTATCAAACTTCGAAAAGATCGTTGTGACTTATAACAACGGAGCTAAAAAACTGACAGACATGAGTATTCAGTCTGAAGGTTCAATCAATCTCAAAAATATGATGTTTACACTAAAAGTCGGACTAGTTGAAAGAAAGTTAATTATTGAAGATGAAGCCAGCGATGTTAAATTCGTTTTCCCGATTGGCGTTGGTGGATTTGATGAAGGTGTCTTAAATGAAGGCAAAGTGAGTCTTTTGACTCCACGTTTTCACAACGGGTTCATCGACCAGAGAGCGGTGATCTCCAAAAGAGAAAAGCCACGTTACTTTGACGGAAAGCCATTTATCAGATTATTAAAAGGAAACGACCTGAGATCAGACTCAACAGCTATCGGGTTCCATACTGAAATTAATGATTCATTCGTGAGAGGATTTGATTCACACGGTTGTATGAGACTGCGTGTGCCGGATCTTATGGCCCTGCATGATTTAATTATGGACGGAGCTCCTCAACAGACTCCGATCACTGTGACCTACAGAGTGGACGATTTAATGGATCACCCGGCAGGAAAGAGAAATAAGACTTATAAGACCGTTCAGAATAACGGCACGAAAGAGAGCCCGTTTTTCCCGCTTGATAGAGATAACCTGGTTCAAATGACTTATAAAGAATCAGGGGCGCCGATGGATAAACTAATCGATGAGGCCCTGGATAACTATGAGGACGTTTACAGCTACGATACTGACCTTCAATTAAGAGAGCAAAACGCCCGTCGCAAAAACGAGTGTCAGGCAAAGCTTATGGCCGGAGCGATCAGCTCGGACCCGAAAGAATTTGAGAAGTGTTTGGATGAGGGGAAACGCAAAGATTCGGCGAAAGACCGCCTGTACCGCAAGTTCATGGGGATCGATTCAACAGCAGAAATTTCGTTATTTTAGTGATTTAGAAGACCAGAAAGTGTCTAAAGGCCTTACATAGGCGATAAGTTTTACATGATTGGGGCGAGCTTTTAGAGGTCCCTGTTATTGTTAGATGAATCGTTTATTTAAGGCCTTTTTTATTGGAGCTTTCTATGATTATGAAAAACTTATTGCTGGCGTCTGCACTACTGTTATCTGTTCAGGAGTTATCGGCAAAAACCCTGATTGTCAGCGATATCGACGATACAATCAAAATGACGGACGTGCTTGGAAGTAAAGGCAAGATCGTTATCAACGGTCTTTTTAAAGAAAAGGCCTTCGCTGGAATGAGCGAGCTCTATAATAAAATGAACAACGCAGACACAGACATTTATTATGTAAGTGGCTCTCCTGAATACATTAAATTCAGAATCAAAGATTTTCTGGATGAGAATAATTTCCCCCAACAGCAAAACATCGTTTTAAAACGAAGAATGAAAGACGATACCTATGAGTATAAAGTCGGCGCAATCAGGGAACTGATTAAAAAAGTAAATCCGGACAAAGTTATTTTAATCGGGGACGATACTGAGCACGACCCACATGTTTATGAAACTATCCAGGCAGAAAACCCTGCACTCGTTGAAGGAATTTATATCCGATCTATTCAAAACAACCAGAAAGAGGGACTTCAGAGAACTTTCATTTCTCCGGTAGAGATCGCGGGATTTGAAACTCTTGCGGGAAGATTTGAGGAAAAAGAGCTGGCGGGGATTTCAGAGGGATTCATCAATCAGACCAACAAAAGTGGGATCGCGCTTAAAAAACGTTATTGTCCGAAAGAGGGACGTGAGTCTCTTGAAGAGTTAAAGACAAAACTTTCCGCTGATTCAACCCAGACAATTGAAAATACTCAACAGAAAATTATTAATAGCTGTAAATAATCTATTTGTTTAAATGATCAGGCGTAAATGAAAGCGGCATGAGGTCCCTAAACTTCATGCTGGTTTCCTTGCCGGCTTCATCACCCATGATGACTTCCATTTCCGGCGCAGCAAACTCACTCATGACCTGACGGCACATCCCACAAGGCGGCCATCCTTCTTTGGTATAGACGTAGACCTTTGAGATCTTCATTTTTTTATCAGAGACAGCTTTTAGAATCGCCACTCTTTCAGCGCAGATTGTTCCGCCATAACTGGCGTTCTCAATATTGCATCCAGTATAAATACTGCCGTCGCTCATTTCGATGGCACTGCCGACTTTGGCGGTTGAATAAGGAGAGTAGGCATTCTTAGAAGCGTTGATGGCAGCTTCGCGCAGAACTTTTTTGATTTCCATTATTTTACCCTCTTAAATTTTGCGATTGAGTGGTTAAGCAGATTGGTGAAGTTGTCCATGACTTTCAGGGCTTCATCTTTAATGTCTTCGTGTTTTAAAGTCTGGTCAATGATTCCGGCGCCCATATTAGTGACACATGAAATCCCGCAGACTTTTAGGCCGATATGATTGGCGATAATAACTTCAGGAACTGTGCTCATACCAACAGCATCTCCGCCCATGATCCTGAACATTCTGATTTCTGCCGGTGTTTCATAAGTCGGGCCAAGGACTCCGACATAAACACCTTGCTGAGTTTTAATGTTGAGCTCGCGGCCTGTTTCATTCAGGATCTCGATTAGTCCCGGGTGAAAGGCGTGACTCATATCAGGGAAACGTGGACCAATTGAATCATCATTAGGTCCGATCAGCGGATTTTTTCCAGTCATGTTGATCTGATCATTGATGATCATCAGGTCGCCTGGCTTGTAGTTTAAATTGATTCCACCGGCTGCATTAGTGACAATAAGAATATCAATTCCAAGTTTCGCTAGGACGCGGACGGGGAAGACGACCTCATCAAGATCGTGTCCTTCATAGACGTGAAAGCGTCCCTGAAGAGCGGCGACTTCAACACCCTTAACCGTTCCTAAAATCAGTTTTCCATCATGTCCCTGGACAGTGACTTTTTTAAAGTGGGGAATGTCGCTGTAAGGGATTACAGTTTTGTTTTCCATTTTGTCGACGAAAGCGCCAAGGCCTGATCCTAAAATAACACCCACGCGCGGAGTGGTTTTTTTGACCGAATGGATGTGATTAAGTGCCTTCTCTAGTTTTTGTTGTAATGATTCCATAGTTATTTCTTTTTAGCTTTTTTGGTTGGTGCAAACTTTGTCTGCACATCAATAATTAATTTTTTCTTAGCACGCGGTTTAGTTGCCGAGACGGTGATATCTTTTTTGATTACTTGCTCGCCGATACTTTTTGCAATGGCAAGCTGGGAATCGTGGCAGTGAATTGTCATCAGGGGCTCACCCTTAGCGACTTTATCTCCGATTTTTTTATTCATCACAAAACCAACTGCGAAGTCGATCTTGTCTCCTGTTTTCTGTCTTCCTCCGCCCAGACGGACGCAGTGTTTTCCAAGCTCTGTGCACTCCATCTTGGTTACGAATCCAGCTTTGACCGATTTGACCTCATAAGTGGTTTTAGTCTGCGGAAGAAGCGCATAGTTGTCGATCACTCTGGCATCGCCACCTTGATTTGAAATCAGCTCGCGGAATTTTTCCAGCGCTGATCCGTCATCAATTGAAGCCTGGGCCTTTTTGATTCCTTCTTTCAGGGTTTTTGAAAGTCCCGCCAGGTAGATCATCCCACCGGCAAGTGCCACAGAGATTTCAGTTAAATCTTTCGGGCCCTGGCCTTTTAGCGTCTCGATACTTTCGATCACTTCCAGTGAGTTTCCGACAGCATTCCCTAAAGGCTCCGACATGTCTGTGATCATTGTCAGCATATTTTTGTCAAAACGTAGCCCGGTTTTTCTGATGCTCTCGGCGAGTTTTTTGGCATCCGAGAGTTTGGACATGAAAGCGCCGTTTCCGGTTTTGATGTCCATGACAATACCCTTAGCGCCCTCAGCGAGTTTTTTACTCATGATAGAGGCGGTGATAAGTGGGATCGATTCAACGGTCGCAGTCACATCTCTTAGAGCATAGATTTTTTTATCTGCAGGAGCGATCTCTTTAGTCTGTCCGATAAGCACCATTCCGCGTTCGCGCAGAAGTTTTTCAAATTCTTCCAGAGTGATTTCAGTTTTAAAACCGGGGATGGCCTCAATCTTGTCAATGGTTCCACCTGTGTGGCCAAGACCGCGCCCGGCGATCATCGGAACCTTTACTCCGCAGGCAGCGGCGATCGGGGCAAGAATGAAAGTGGCCTTGTCACCAACTCCACCGGTGGAGTGTTTGTCGATAAAGTGCTGCTCTGGAAAGTTGAGAACTTTACCCGAGTAAAGCATGGCATCCGTAAGACTTGCGGTCTCTTCGATATCCATTCCACAGAGGTAAATGGCCATGAGTAAAGCGCTCATCTGATAGTCGGCAATGTAGCCTTCAGTGAGACCTTTGATGAACCAGTTGATTTCATCTTTGGTAAGTTTTTCTTTATCTCGTTTCTTTTGTATAATACTATAAGCTGAGAATGATTGAGTCATAAGTCCTTTGCACTAATTCTTAAAAAATGAAGTAAGAGGTAGAGTGTATTGAAAAGGCTCGTAAAAATCAAACATAACGCAAGACGTTCGTTAGGGAAGAATCTATGAAATCTGTATTCGCAAAAAAAATAACTTCGTTTCTTTTAGTCGCAATAATTCTTATTAACCCCCTTCAACTTAGAGCACAAGAAAACACGAGTGCAGGATCTTTCGATGAGTCACTGCAAGATTTGACATTAGTTATGGGTGCAGGTGCAGTAGGGGCGGTTTTGGGACTTTCAACACTGTCATTCGTAGATAAGCCGAAAGATCACTTCAAAAATGTCGCTATTGGGGGTGCTATCGGGATTGTGATTGGAGTAGGAATTGTTATTTTCGGGCAGGCGACAAAACCACAGGCCATTGTTGAGCTTACACCTCCAAAAATGACGCCAGAGTCGTCTGAGAGCTACGCAAGACTGGATTTCTCAAAACAAAAAATAGCTGAAAGTTACTTCCAAGAACCTACAGTGGGCTACAATTTCACTTTTTAGGCCCAATATAGCGCAGTATTTTTCCTCCTTTGTAACTTCGTCCTCGTTAAGGTATCCTGAGTAGGATTTAAGTTTTAAAGGATTTTTCATGGCCAAACAATTAATTATCAACCAGACACTCAATGAGTGTCGGGCAGCGCTTATTGAGAATGGTGAAATTCTCGATTTTTTGATGGAGCGCTCATTCAATCACCGTCCCGAAAATAATCATGTCGACTTTCCCTTCGTTGGAGATATCTTCAAAGGAAAAGTAGTGCGCGTTCTTCCCGGAATGCAGTCAGCTT
>JBEIPI010000046.1:0-24350 GCA_040377165.1 Bacteriovorax sp. | reverse complement strand
GTGAAGTCCTTCACCAGAAAAGACAATATTCTTAAAACATCATTTATCAGCTCAGTGCTTTTACTTGGGATTCTTCTTTTTCAAACCATCGGCCTCTCGATTACCTCGGTGGCCAAGAGTGGTTTTATCACCACGCTTTATAGTTTTTTTGTTCCGATGATCACCATGGTGCTTTTTCAAAAGAAATACCGCCTGACTTTCTGGGTGCTCATTGCTCTGGCCATGTTTGGGATGGCCTTGATGTGCAACCTGGAAATCAAAGACCTGAATATCGGGGATTTTTACACACTTATTTGTTCTGTGTTCGCTGCTTTTCACATTATCTACGTCGGGAAAGTGGCCAATAAAATCGGATCAGCGGTGGAGTTTAATTTTCTGCAGAACTTTTTTGTGGCGGCGATGGCCATTCCAGTGGCCTTTATTTTTAAAGGGGGAGTTGACCTACAGGCGGCCTTCGATCCCTCTCAAAGCGCGCTGAAAGGACTTTTATATCTAGGAATTCTCTCTAGTATGGTTTCATTCACTACCCAGGTTATCGCGCAGAAAAAAATCCCTGACCATATCGCAGGTCTTATCTTTTTGACTGAGTCGCCGTTTGCGGCCTTCTTTGGTTTCTGGATGCTGGGGGAGACACTTAATTCGATGAACTTGATTGGTGCGGGGTTGATTATTCTGGCGGTGCTACTCATTCCAGTCTTGGGAAGAGAAGTGACCGCGACGAAACCTGTTCATCACGGTCACTGAAAGTATCAATTATTGATTGTACTTGTTGTAGATGTTCATTAGCTGAGACTTAACTTGTCCTTTCATATCTAACATAAGAAGAACACCAGCGTTTGCTCCGTTAGTATCAGTTCCTACGATAGAGATTGTACCAGCTCTTTTTTCACCGATGTAGTATCTGAAAGAAGCGATAGCTCCTTCAACACCAACGTTTGCTGGAAGGAAAACACCAAATACATCTTTACCTACATAGAAAGACATATTGTTGAATTTCTCAATTGAGAAAGCTACAGCAGGAAGAGATCCTGAAGCTACACCTGGAAGGTTACGTCCACCAGGAAGTTTTTGCGGGTCTAGTTGGTCAAGGCCGCCACCGATTACGTCTTTAAGTGAAACAGAAACTTGCATTAAAGTTCCGTTAGACTCAAGATCTGGTGAGATTTCGATGAAAGAGTACTTGAACTTTGGAATGTTGTAACGAAGTCCACCATCAAGTTGTACGTTTTCAAATACCGCAGAGATCATCAGGTTGTCTTGTAGAAGAGACACTGTTGGTCCCTTTACACCAGCGATCTGAATGTTAGAAGAATCATTTTTTCCACATGAAGTTGTGAATCCAAGCATTGCGATAGTAGCCACAGTTAATAAAGACGTTTTCCATTTTGTTAACATAAAAATGTTCTCCTGTTAGTTTGGGAAAAAGACAATTTTATGCACCATTCGGATGGAAATATAAAAATGTTAGGATCTATTTTCGATTGAAAATTTAATTTTTAAGAATTCGATGATTTCTTCATCGCTTAAGTGAGGATGTTGAGTTTTTTGCTCCGTTATGAGCGACTCAATCTTTGAGATGACAACTAACAGGGGATTACAATTTTGAATGATCATAAATGATCCTCCTGTTAGTATTTTAGATAAAAAGTTTGAATAGTCAAACTTTTTATTTTTAAATAAATTTTTGTGTTTTGGACTGGCAAAAGCTGCGATTCATTTTAATGTTATGAGTGAAGCTTGTCTTCTGGAGGGTCTTAGGTGGTGAAGTTGATTGGAATTGTGCTTGTGCTCTCTCTTGGTCTGGCGCCGATTGCCAGAAGCGAGGAAGTTATCACAATGGTTGCCGGGGAATCGTTTCCACCTCTTATGTGGAACGACAAAGATGTTCCCAGAGGAATTGCCGTCGAAGTAGGTAAGGCCATTTTAATTAAGGCCGGCTATAAAGTTGTCGTTAAGTCGTGTCCATGGATGCGCTGTCAGATTATTGCTGAAAATGAAGGTGCATTCATTACGGGTTTTTCTAAAAACGATGAGCGCTTGAAAAAATTCTTATACTCGAATGCCATGATGTATGACGACCTGGTTATCGTCACAAAAAAAGGAAGGGAGTTCTCACTTAAAGACCCCAAGGAGTATAAGGGAAAAGTCATCGGAGCGCAGATAGGTGTTGGTTTCGGTGAAAAAAACCAAGGTCTCAAAGAAGGAATGATTATTGAAACTGACCTGGATGATGTCGCACGGGTTAAGAAGTTAATGTATGGGCGTATTGATGGCGGCTTTTTTTCTTTAGGCTCTGTCGGAATTACTTACTCTGCAAAACTCGCAGGGTACCCAATGAGCAATTTTACAATCCTTCCGGTGATCGTCTCTAAGGACCCCAATTACCTGGCCACGGGAAAAAATACTCCCAATGCAAAAGAGAAGATAAGAAGAATCAACAAGGCCATCAAGGCCCTGACAAAAAACGGAACAATAGACAGGATTCAAAAAATGACTTTTTAGAATTCAGGAGCGATATAGACTTCGATCTCCGGATTAAGTTCATCTCTTAAGATGGCCTTAATTGCTTCCAGTGTCCCGGTCGTTGAGCTTGGACAAGTTCCGCAAGCCCCCTGGTATTTCACCATCAAAATATTGTCCTGATAAGTGAGCGCCTGAATATCTCCACCGTCGCCTTGAAGACCAGGACGGATTGTTTTATCCAGAATCATCTCGATCTGTTGAAGTTCCGGAGAAAGATTTTTTCTTCTGTCCGCTTCAGGGTTCGGGTCATTGTAGTTTGGGTTGTGAGTTGGCATAAACTCTTTTAGAACTTTACTGATGCCGATCTCCACGTTGTTCCAGTCTTCATAAGAGAATTTAGTGATGGCGATCACATTCTCAAAAAAGTGTAGCTGGTCGATTCCTCTGACTTTAAAGAGCTCCAGCGCCAGCTTGTTTTCTCCACACTCTGTTGGAGACTTATAAGTAGAGTTTCCTTCCGTCTTTACCGGGTAATTCAGAATGAACTTAAGTGCATTTGGGTTTGGAGTGGGTTGAATGTCGATATCAATTTCGGTGTTGGTGTATTGTGCTGTCATAATAAAAATTCCTTTGCTTTTTTAATCGCATTTACAAGAGTGTCGACTTCCGCCTTGGTGTTGTAAAAAGTAAAGCTCGCTCTGGCGCAGGCAGTGATGCCAAAACGTTTCATAAGAGGCTGAGTGCAGTGGTGGCCGGTTCTGATGGCCACGCCTTGTTTATCCAATAGTGTCCCTAAATCGTGCGGGTGAACGCCCTCCAGAACAAACGACATAACTCCTGACTTGCTTTCTGATTCACCGATCAGTCGGATGCCTTCGATCTTTTTTAGTTCACTCGTTGCGTATTGAAGAAGTTCATGTTCATACTCGGCGATGTTGTTCATTCCAAGTTTTGTCACGTAATCAATGGCCGCTTTAAAGGCGATGACTTCAGCGATTGCCGGAGTCCCAGCTTCAAATTTATTGGGAAGGATGTTGTAAGTGGACTTTTCAAATGTCACTTCTGAAATCATCGCTCCGCCACCCTGGTAAGGAGGCATCTCGTTTAAGATTTCTTCTTTCCCGTAAAGGATTCCCAGACCGTTTGGCCCGTAGAACTTGTGGGCCGAGAAAACCAAAAAGTCACAGTCCAGGTCTTGCACATCAATTTTCTGGTGAGCGATGGACTGGGCAGCATCGATAGCGAACTTTGCCCCGACTTTGTGGGCGAGTACGGCCATCTCTTTAACCGGGTTAGTTGTCCCCAGAGTGTTTGAGGTGTGGACCACAGAGACGATTTTTGTCTTTGGATTTAAAAGTTTTTTGTATTCATCAAGGATGATTTCGCCTTTGTCATTAATAGGCACAACCACAACCTTAGCGCCTTTTTTCTCAGCAATAATCTGCCACGGAACGATATTCGAGTGGTGCTCCATTGCTGAAAGCAGGATTTCATCGCCGGCATTCAAGAATTTCTCGCCAAAAGACTGGGCCAGAAGGTTCACGGCATCCGTTGTACCTTTTGTGTAAATCACCTCGTGCGTGTGGCGGGCGTTGATTAAGTTTTGAACCGCGATGCGGGTTTCTTCAAAGGCCCTTGTGCCCATTTCAGAGAGAGTGTGGATCCCGCGGTGAACATTGGCCACGTCATGGCTTAAGTGTTTGGTGATGGCATCAATAACCGACTGAGGCTTAAGTGTCGTTGCCGCGTTGTCGAGATAGACCAGCGGTTTATCATTAACTTTAGTTTTTAGCTGAGGAAAATCAGCTCTGATTTTTTCAATATTCAAAGATGTCATAGTGTCATCTCGCTTAAAGCGACACGCTCAAAATTATCTTCGAGCATTTTGATCGCGCGCTTTTGAATTTCAAGGTTGTCGATTTTAAAAAGAACATCAACGGCAAAACCATGGCAAAGCATTCTTTTTGCTTTGTCTTTTTTGATCCCGCGGCTTTCCAGGTAGAATTCTTCGTCGGCAGAAAGTTGTCCGATCGTCGCTCCATGGGCGCACTTTACATCATCTGCTGAAACCAGGAGCTGAGGACGCGTGTCGATGTGGGCCTTTTTAGAAAGCATTAAATTTTTGTTGAGCTGGTTTGAATTCACCAATTGGGCGTCTTTGGCAATTTGAATGCGCCCGGTGAAGGCCCCGTGAGACTCACCACCCATGATGCCTTTAAAAAGTTGATCAGAAGTTGAGTGCCCTGCTTGATGGTTGAGAATAGAGAAGATATCGGCATGCTCATTTTTTGTTAGCGCAAATAGGCCGTTCACGTGAGCTTCCGCGCCTTCACCTAAAACATTGACGTCGATATTGTGACGGGAAGTGAAAATCCCCAGGTCCATCGTCATCGATTTGAATTGGGCGTTTTTGGCCACGTTGGCCTTAGTTAGTCCGATATGAGTTGAAGCATGGGCTTCATTCTGAACTTTAATATGCTCAATGAATGCGTTTTCTTTTACTTCAAATAAAGTCGCCGCGTTTGTCGTGTATTGGAAAAGCAGGTTCTGGGTTGAAGTGAAAACTTCAAAAAAGGCCGCTTTTGAAAACGCTTCCGCCACGATGTTGATTCGAGGGGAGATGAATTTATTAACTCCTGCCTCATCAGTCATGTGGACGATGGTGATAGGGAAGTCGATGACTGCATTCTTTTTAATTTTCAGAAATAGTGGGGAGAGTGCCACTCCAAAATTTAAGGCGTCAAAAGTGTCAAAGAAATTTGTCGCTGGAACCTGTTGGTCAAGAACGACTCCTTCAGGCAGCACCGATTGGTGGCGGTTGAAGACACCGTTGTTGATGATGATCATCCCGCGGCGGTCGATGACCTGTGCCGGGATGGCATATTCAGTTTCCGAAACTTTTGAGAAGAAACGCGGAGAGAGATTCTTTGAGATATTGGTGTAAATCCAGTTCTCATCTTTTTTGGTTGGAATCCCCAGAGTCTTAAATTGCTCCAGCGCCTTTTTCATGGCCTCGTTATAGCTCGCCCCAAGTTCACCGGTAACTTTGTGAACCTCGGCCGAGTTTTTAATCAGTTCGTTTAGTAATACGTTTTCCATAAATTATTCGTGGTCCTTAATCAGCCACTCATATCCTTTTTCTTCAAGTTCCAGGGCCAGCTCTTTGCCGCCTGATTTAATGATCTTTCCTTTGTAGAGAACATGGACGTGGTCAGGAACAACGAAGTCCAATAAACGCTGGTAGTGAGTGACTAAGATTGTTGCATTAAAGCGCGAGCGAAGGGCGTTTACTCCTTTGGCCACGATTTTTAGGGCGTCGATATCAAGACCTGAGTCTGTTTCATCCAAAAGAGATAGCCTTGGATTTAAAACCGCCATCTGCAGGATTTCATTTTTCTTTTTTTCTCCACCGGAAAAACCAGTGTTCACCGGACGGTCTAAGAACGCCGGGTTCATTTCTAAAAGCTCAAGTTTTGGCTGAAGGAATTTTCTGAATTCATCAGCGTTCATTTCAGGAGCACCGTTGAACTTACAAGTCTCATTGAATGATTCAAGTAAGAAAGTGAAGTTTGATACACCTGGAATTTCCACCGGGTATTGAAAACCTAAAAAGATTCCGCTTTTTGCTCTCTCGTCTGTCTCAAGTTCAAAAAGGTTTCTGTCTTTTGCGTTGATTTTGTAAGTGATCGAGCCTTCTGTGACTTCATACGAAGGGTGTCCGGCGATGACTTTTGAAAGTGTGCTTTTTCCAGAGCCGTTGGGCCCCATGATGGCGTGCACCTCACCGGCCTTAACGGTTAAGTTAATGCCTCTTAAGATTTCTTTTTCTCCCACTTTTGCGTGGAGGTTTGTAACTGTAATCATAAATTTACCCTATGCTATTCTCTAATTTCATTTCAATTAATTTCACTGCTTCAACCGAGAACTCCAGTGGAAGCTCCTTGAAGACATCTTTACAGAATCCGTTAACGATCATCGAGATACATTTTTCTTCTGATAATCCTCTCGATTGAAGATAGAAGAGCTGCTCTTCCGAGATCTTTGAAGTCGAGGCTTCATGTTCAACTACGGCCGTGTTGTTTTTCACATCGATATAAGGGAAAGTGTTGGCGCGGGCCTTGTCTCCGATTAACATCGAGTCACACTGCGAGTAGTTTCTCGCACCCGTCGCACTTGGATTGATCTTAACCAATCCACGGTAGTTGTTTTCAGAGTGTTCAGCAGAGATCCCTTTAGAGATAATGGTCGACTTGGTGTTTTTACCAATGTGAACCATTTTTGTTCCGGTATCTGCTTGCATGTAGTTGTTGGTCAAAGCAACAGAGTAGAAGGCACCTTCAGAGCCATCGCCAATCAGGTTGCATGACGGGTATTTCCAGGTGATAGCGGATCCCGCTTCAACCTGAGTCCATGAGATTTTTGAGTTTTTCCCCAGGCAGTTTCCTCGTTTTGTAACGAAGTTATAAATCCCGCCTTTACCTTCTTTATCTCCGGCGTACCAGTTTTGAACCGTTGAGTATTTAATCTCAGCGTTGTCCATCGCCACTAGTTCAACGATCGCAGCATGGAGCTGGTTTTCATCTCTTTGAGGTGCCGTACAGCCTTCAAGATAGTTTACGAAAGAGCCTTCTTCAGCAATGATCAGCGTTCTTTCAAACTGACCTGTCTCTTTCGCGTTGATACGGAAATATGTAGATAGATCCAGCGGGCATCTGACGCCTTTTGGGATGTAGACGAAAGACCCGTCAGAGAAAACTGCCGCATTTAAAGCAGCGTAGAAGTTATCTGAGTGGGGAACAACAGTTCCCAGGTATTTTTTCACTAATTCAGGATGCTCTTTTACCGCTTCAGAAATCGAGCAGAAAATAACTCCCACTTTTTCCAGCTCTTCTTTGTGAGTGGTTGCAACCGAAACTGAATCAAATACCGCATCCACAGCAACACCGCTGATGCGTTTTTGTTCGTTAAGTGGAATCCCCAGCTTTTCAAAGGTCGCCAGAAGTTCGGGATCGATTTCATCTAAACTTGCCACCGAGTCTTTTTTCTTCGGGGCCGCGTAGTAGTAAAGATCCTGGTAGTCGATTTCCGGAATTTCAAGCTTCGCCCATTTCGGGTGCTTTAAAGTCAGCCAGTGCTTGAAAGCTTTCAGGCGGAAATCCAAAAGCCATTCCGGCTCTTCTTTTTTAGCGGAGATCATACGGACGATATTTTCGTTTAGACCTTTAGGAAACGCTTCGGTTTCGATGTCTGTGAAAAATCCGTATTTGTAATCGGAGTTTAAAATATCAGTGCTCATTGTTGTACCTCAAGGCCATCTACCAGTTTTCCTGGCAGCGTGAATTCTGTGCCTTGTAAAAGTTCTGCTAATGTTAAGTTTTCTAAAAACGAGTTCAGTTTGCGGTTTAAGTTCTCAACCGGAGTGGAGATGTTGCATTTGCCGATTAACTCGCAAGTGCCTTTGTGATTGCTGCAAACACGGCCGATGTCCTCGCGGCCTTCAATCATGCGGACAAGTTCCATGTAGGTGACGTCAGAGAGCGTTTTGTTTAAATGGTATCCACCCTTGATTCCTTTGACTGAGGTGAGGATGTCGTGATTGTTCATCACTTGCATCACTTTTGCAGTTGTATCAAAAGGGGTGTCAAAGGCATCACAAATCTCTCTGGCCGAGATCAGCGCAGAGGAATCGTTCTTGTCGGCCATGAACTTCAGGGCCATCAATGCGTATTCAACTTTTTTATTAATTTTAAGCATGGGAAAGTCCTTTTTGAACCTTGTTTTGTCTGCTATTTCCGCTTCTTACTCGCTAATGGCCAGAGACTATCCTAAAATACGTCAAAAATAAACTTATTTATGCTTGAGCTACTTGTTTTCCTTGGCGATTTCTAACAAAATGCTTCAAAAAACCGAAAAGTGTAGAGTTGAATTATTTAATTTAGGATGAAAAATGCACATCGTGGGTGTCCTTAGGGACAAAAAGATGATCGAACTGATGCGGGATGAGCTTTTTGCTATGGGGATTACTGCGAATTCTCACTATCAAAAAGAAGATGATTCTTATGTGTTAACCGTGGACGAGGTCTCCGACCTGCCTAAAGCACAAGATTATTACCGGGTGAAGCTGGGCTTTCAAAAACCGATTGAAGTCGATGAAGAGTGGGTGAAAATCAAGACTCTTCCCAGAGGGCAGACCACTTTCGCGATACTCGTCGTCTGTGTGGTTCTCTTTGGGCTGAGTTATACTGAAATGGGAAAACGCCTCTATGATTTGCTCTTTATGGGCAAGCCTGAGAGCGGACTTTTTTACGAGATCATTCACGGTCAGGTCTGGAGATTAATCACTCCTATTTTTGTTCACCTCTCAATTTTGCACATTCTGTTTAATATGCTGTGGTTTAAAGACATGGGTTACCTGATTGAGCACAAATTCGGAAAAAATGTACTGCTGCAACTGATACTTATCAGTGGCGCTATTTCCAATCTCCTGCAGTACTTTGTGAGCGGCCCGCAATTCGGGGGAATGTCTGGTGTTTTATACGCCATGCTTGGGTACATCTGGGTTTATAAAAATCTGGACCCGGAGTTCGAATACTCGCTGCCGGCAAGGGATATCACTATCATGATTGGCTGGTTGTTTTTGTGTTTAACCGGCTTTCTTGGCCCCATTGCCAATACTGCCCATGCGGGAGGGCTTTTTGTAGGGATGCTTTTTGCGCTCTTTAAGCTGCACAAAAACTGGGGGAAAGCGCACATTAAATATTTATCCCTGGCGTTTATTTTTTTAGCTTTCACAATCGGTGTGGAAGGATTAAAACTTGGCGGACGATATTTTATATTACTTTGGCTTTAGAAACAGGATTAGATTATGGCAAACGCACGCGTGGAAGAATTAAAAGCAAGCTTTAAGGAGAAGACTCCAAAGCAGATGAGAACCATCAGAAACAACCTCAACAACCGTATCAAGTCTTTTCAAGACGAGATGAAATTCGGCAAAACTCTGCCAAAAGTTTCGTCTTCACATATGTTCTATGAAATGGAATTAAAAGACCTGCAGGAAGTGCTGGATTTCGCCATGAAAAAAATCAGAAGCGACGAGAAGAACCAGGCCTAGCATGAAAAAAGCGCTGTTGATATTTTCCCTTTTAATATCTCTTCCGGTGAGCGCGCTGGATGAGGAGGCCCAAAGCAATAAGGACCTTCTGGAGAAAAAAGGGAATTATCAGATCAATAGTAAGTACAAGGGTGGAGACAACCTGATTTTTGACTGCAAAGGCGGCTATTACGCCTGTGTTGATAACGATGGGTATGAACTATGCCAGGAAAAGCGCAAACAGGGCCTTGACCCTAAAAGCGCCCGCTACGAGTGCGCTCCACTGAAGAAGTATGACGAAAAAACTAAATGCATTGTTAGCAATTATCAGGCGGTGGATTCCACTGCCGCTAAACGCTTTTGTTATTCCAAGTAATGAATTAGATATTTTTGTACATTAAAACGTGCGGGCCAATCCCCTCAATCTCAAACACCTGTTCATCGTATTTTTTGAATCCCACTTTTTCGTAAAAACCCACCGCTGTTGTGCGGGCATTACACCATAAAAGTGTGCAGAAATTCTGCTTGATGATCGGGAAGGCCATCGTCAATAGCTCTGAGCTTAAACCTTGTCCCTGAAAACCAGGAAGAGTGGCCATGCCTCGCAATTGGTACTGGTGCTGGTCTTTGAAGATAATATTTCTTTCGTAGTAGAACGAAGCCACGCTTACAAGCTTTGAATCTTTGAAGGCGCCAAGATGGAAGGAAATATCCTCGTCATCATCGTGCTCGAATTTTGCTTTTTTAATATCGTGGTCCGGGACCAGGACTTGTTGCCTGATCGGATATGTGTCGGAGGCACTTATTCTTAATACTTTCATTAAGTTTTTATAATACTCTTTCAGGCCCTAGGCAATGAATGTTTTAATTAATGACTGAGTGTGCTTGAGATTCTAAACAATCTTTCCATAGAGATTTTTGCCAGGGCCTGAGAAAAAAATTCAAATACTACATTCGGGAAACCTGAGTGAGGCCCTTCCCAGTCAGCTTTGGTGTAGAAGAGGCAGCGTTTTTGGTGCTCAATAACGTGAATATTGCCTTTGAGATTTAGGAGAATCCCACGCTCGAAAACGAAAGGGTAAACACCTGGAGTGGTGATCTTAGGCAGTTTGAAAACCAGGCGCATATCATAGGGGAGGAGTGTGTGCGAGATGAGGAAATCTATCTCTCCGGTGAACTCGTCATATTCGCTTTTTTTCACGAAATCTAAAAACTCTGAATAATTCTCGTAAAGAGAGAGTTTTTTTAGGGCATAAGCACAGCTTTTTGGATGAAGCCCGGCGATCGAAAAGTGCAATTCCTGCTTTTCAACTTTTTTCCCCTTTTCTTGAATTGTCGCGCTTTTAACCTGAGATTCGGAGAATATAGTGCCCTCAAAAATTTTTTCTTTTAAATTTTTTTTATAAGGCAAAACGTTATGGTCAAGTGTCTCTCCCCAGAGGGAAAACGAGACTATCAACGTCATAAATAACAAGAGGCATAAGAATTTTTTTTGATGCATCGTACCTTTTCTAAGACCCGATTGGGTCTTTAACCTAGTCAACGTTAGTGACTATTATTTCCCAATATTTAGAGAATGAAAAGGATGCATAATGAGTAGTGTAGGCCCGGTTACCCGTAAAGGTAACACAAAAGACGCCTTAATTGAGAGCAAAGATCAGCGCTGGCACGTACGTAATCGCGTAACGCTTGTTTTTGGAAGTAACGACGTAGAAGACCTAGAAGCCTATATTTATAAGCCAAATGGGATCGAATTTAAGACAATCAAGTTTCACCAGGCAAAATCAAAGGCCGTGGAAGAGATTTTGGATAACAGTATTGACGAGTATTACCGCGGTCACGTTACTGAAATTCACACGATACTTTCACCTGACAAAAAGACGGTTACGATCACGGATAACGGGATTGGTTTTCCAGTTGATAAAGTCGCACAGGTTTACACAGAATTCAGAACAGGATCTAAGTTTAAAGACGAAGAAACTGACGAAAAAGGATTCCTCTACAGAACTCTGGGGCAAAACGGTCTTGGTGCAGCGGCAACATGTCTGACATCAGACGTGTTTGTGGCGACTGTAAAACACTATAACTCAAAGACAGAGCAGACCTGGGAATTCACCAATGGTGCTCTTCAGACAAAAAAGACAAAACCTAAGCCTTTCAAAGGCGCTTCAGGTGTAAGTGTTACGCTATCTCTTTCGAAAGAAGTTTATAAAAACAACGAAATTTCTGAGGATTTGCTACGCAAACGCATCATCGATTTGGCATATAATAACCCGGGATTAACGTTCTATTTTAACGGGGAAAAATACCAGTTTAAAAAGGGTCTTTTTGAGCTTGCTCAAAGAATCGATTCAGCTTCTGCCCAATTAGTTGGAGAAGAGGCCTATATTTATGAAACAGAGAACGCTAAAGGGAAAAAAGTTAAGGGAAAAATTGATTTCCATTTATCTCTAACCCTGGATAAAAAGTCTGAAGAAAGGGAAAAATTCATCTCTTTCGTCAACTCAACACCTACTTTTGACGGTGGATTCCACCATGACCGCGTAAAGAGAATTTTCATTAACACTGTTAAGGAGAAAATCGAGCGCGCAGCTAAAAAAGAGAAGATTTCAGTTGTAGACAACGACGTTCTGACAGGGATGACTTTTGTCATGGGAATCACCATGCCGAACCCGCGTTTTGAGTCACAAACAAAGAGAAAGCTCGTCCGAGACCTAAACCTTGAAAAAGGGATAGAGTCCTTTATGGGCGACAACCTTGAAAAATTCCTGAGAAAAAATAAGGAATTTCTGGAGCTGGTAGTTGAGCGCGCAAAATCGCGCCATAGATTCCAGGAGCTAAAGGACGCTTCTCTTAAAGGGAAAAAAGCTAAAAAGCAAAGAGTAGAAAAACTACTCGATGCTAACGAAAGAAAAGACCGTCACCTTTGCACACTTTTTATCTGCGAAGGGGACTCGGCGATTGGTGGACTTCGTTCAGCAAGAAATAAACTGTATCAGGGTGGTATTGCGCTTAAAGGGAAACCGATGAACGTAATGCAAGCATCGATTAACGATGTTATCAATAACCAAGAGTTCATGGACATCATGGCGTCGATTGGTTTAACAATCGGACAAAAAGCTGACTCGCAGGCACTTCGTTATTCAAAGATCGTCTTCCTTGCTGACTCGGATGTAGATGGTGGTCACATCAACACACTTCTGGTTAACTTTTTCTTCACGTTCTGGCCGGAATTATATGAGCAGGGAGCGATTCAATTCGCAAAAGCTCCACTTTTCGAGGTTATTACAGATAAGGAAACCCTATTTGTTGAGAGTGAAGATCAGTTGGAAAAATTGAAAAAATCTTCAACAAAAATCAAAGAAATCCAAAGAAACAAGGGACTCGGAGAGATGTCTCCTGAAGCCTTTAAGTACACGCTTAACCGCGAAGAGTTTACAAAGATTAACGTTGAAGACATGCAATCGGCGAAACAAACTCTGGATATTTGCTTTGGGAAAGATACAAATTTAAGAAAGGAACTTCTGCTTGATGCTGAATCAACGGGAGCAATCGCTGAAGAAGCGGCGGCACCGGCGAAGAAAACAACGGCAAAAGCTGCAGTAAAAACAACTGCGAAAGCTAAGCCAGTGCAGAAGACGACAAAGAAAAAGAAGTAATTTAGAAAGAAAGGATTAATAGAAAATGGAAGAAAGATATCTTCACGCTCTTGATTCAGTATCACTTACTGAAGTTGTAAAAGAAGAATACAGAAATTATCAGATCTATACACTTATGGACCGCGCGATCCCATACCTTCAGGATGGATTAAAGCCGGGTCAAAGAAGAATTCTTTTCACGCTTTGGAAAAATCAATCCAAAGGGCTTATGAAAGTTTCAAGTGCAACGGGACTTGTATTAACTCTTCACCCGCACGGACCTGCGTCTGTTGAGTCGGCGATTGTTAACATGGCCCAGGACTATACATTCTCAAACAACTACCCGCTGATCGATAAAAAAGGGTACTTCGGAGAGAGAATGGAGACGGCTCCGGCCGCTTCCCGTTATATCGAGTGTAAGCTTGGAAAGATCACAGAGTTTTTACTTTTTGATGACATGAACCAGGTTGACATGGTTCCGAATTATGACGAAAAAGTCATGGAGCCGGTTTGTCTTCTGCCAAAACTTCCAATCATGCTTATGAACGGAGCTGAAGGAATCGGGACTGGTTTTTCTTCTGTTATCCCAAGTTTTCATCACTCAGACCTGGTGAACTCGATCATCCAGTTCATTGAAACTGGAAAAGCTAAAAAGCTAAAGAGTTACGTACATACTTACAAAAATAAAATTGAAGTCGATGAGAAGGGCCGCCTTGTTTTCGGAATGAAATTCGAAGAGATTCACGGTTCAATTTACATCACTGAGCTTCCTCGTGGCTACGATGCCGCGAAAATCTACCGCTACCTGACTAAGTTTATCGATGAAGACTATATCAAGGACTTTATCGACTCTTCAGTTAACAACGATATCAAGATTGAATTGATCTTCAAAAAAGGGCAGCAGCCTTCCCTTTCTGAAGTCATCAAGAAAATGTCGAACTCATCAACTCTGGTTCCAAACTACACGCTTATTTCTGAGCGCGGAGTGAGAATCTTCAATGCGCCGGAAGAGATCATTGAGATCTTTGGAGCGAAGAGACTGGAAGTTGTTAAGCGCCGTTATGAACTGATGGTTGAGGACTTAGAAAAGAAAATCCGCCAGAACAATGAAATCATCCGCTTCATCAAAGAAAAAGAATACGAAGTGGCGACAAAATCGACCAACAGAAAGTCTTACGTTGAATACCTTGATAAAAAGAAATTCACGTTTGCCGAATACCTGGCCGACATGCCGATTTACCGTATGACTAAAGAAGAAGTCGAAAAGCGCCAGTTGATGGTGAAGGACGATTCAGCCTCTCTTAAAGAATTTGACAAAATTGCTAAGTCAAAAAGCTTGGTTGAGAAGAAATTGATCGAAGAGCTTCGTGAAGTTGATGAAAGGCTGACAAGTTGGATGAAGGCACGCGACGCTGAAAAGGCCAATTTGCAGAAAAAAATCGAAAAAGAGACAGGAAAGAAGAAAGTAAAACGTAAATAGTTGAGTATTGCTTTCAACTAAACGTAATAGCTTGAATTTTTTTATGGATAAAAATGACCTTCTTTGTTAACCTGCTAATATAAGGTTTAAGGCGCACTTTAATTTTCATGGAGGAAGATAATGAGTCTCACGAAGGCCGACATCGTTGAACGAGTCTACAAGGAAGCTGGTTTCTCAAAGAAAGAAGCTGCTGATTTAGTTGATCTCGTATTCAAAGTAATCAAAGACACTCTCTCAAAAGGGGAGAAAGTAAAAATATCTGGATTTGGAAACTTTTCCATCAGAGATAAAGCGACACGTGTAGGGCGCAACCCGCAGACAGGTGAAGCAATGGATATCTCTGCAAGAAGAGTTTTGACTTTTAAGCCTTCACAAGTGCTTAAAGAAGATGTCACAATGAGATATGCTCACCGCCTTGATGAAAAAGGGAATGAAAACAAATCACTTCCACCAAAAGAAGGTACGGCAAGAGCACTAAGCTCATTCATGTCGAACACTGATGACGGTGATGATGATATGGATTTTTCTCCTGAGGACGAAGACAACGATTAGTCGTTGTCGTCTTTGACGGGCAGAGGATAAGTCATGTTTGGACCAATTGAAATTCCCAACAAATCTTCTTTCAAGATCAATGAAGTTTGTGCGCTCACTGGTGTAAAATCTTATGTTTTACGTTTTTGGGAATCAGAGTTCAACGAGATTGCTCCTATGACCTCATCGTCAGGACAAAAGCTCTATGAGCATCGTGATATCGAAGCTATTCTCCTTATCAAAAAATTATTATTCGAAGATAAAATGACAATTGAGCGCGCGAAGGCAGAGATGAAAATTCTCATGCCTCGCGAGTCTCTTGTTGAGCAAGGTTTTGCCGATAATTTCTCATTTGAAGATGAGGAGTTGAATGAAGACGAGTTTCTGGCAAGCGAAACATCGGCCGCTGAGGAAATTCCTGCTTATCCTGTGCGCGAATCAATGACGAAAAGAGTGCTGATTGAGTCTGATTTCCAGAAACTCATGATGGCAAAAAATAAACTGTCTGAGATTTTAAAGATTACCGAAACTCTTCATCAGAAGAATCACTGGGACTAAATCCACCTTATTATTCAAGTGCCCGTTGATCACGGCCTGTGCAGGTTCGATGATTGAGAGCATTTTCTTGTAGTAGTCGCTGACGATTTTATTAGTCGTTGGGAGATTGAGCTCTTTAGCAAGGGCCTCGAATTTTTTTAATCCATTCAGAGTTTCGCTGGCGCTCTCCTGTGTGAAGTGCAGCCATGGATTGACGTCTTTTTCGTGCTCGGACAATTCTTTTTCAGCGAGCTCTGAGAGATCGTCGATCAGTTGGAAATTAATTCCCAGAAGGCGTGAGTATTTCCACAAAGCCTTCTCTTTTTTTGTGTCCTTTTTATCAAGAGAGATCAGTGCACTTCCCAGAATTGCCACCTGGATCAGTCTGGCCGTTTTTAATTCATGAGTGCGCAGGGTGTTTCCGAAAGACTTTGTCATTTCATGGGAAAGGTCCAGCACCTGACCGTGGATGAGGCCTTTAGGCCCAAGCGCCCAGCTAAATAGCCTAAAGAGATCCTGAGATCTTGAGTGATTGATGTTTGAGAGCAGGCGGTAAGAAATGTTGAGCAGGCCGTCGCCGGCCAGTAACGCTTGCCACTCACCGAAAGCAATGTGCGTGCACGGCTTTCCACGTCTTGTCAGGTCATTATCCATCGCCGGCAGGTCATCGTGGAGCAAAGTGTACGTGTGATGGAATTCCACGCTGGAAGCGAGCTTAGCGTGGTTAGAATTCATGTTTTTAGCAGAGTCGCTGAAGAGTTTTGGGTTTAAGTCTTCACAAAGTGACCAGACCAGGTGCGGCCTGAATAATTTCCCACCAGGAAGTGATGCGTAAAAATACACATCGCTGATAGTGTGTGCGGGAAGATTTCTCGTCAGTTGATGGGCGAGAGTCTTTTCGATTTGTTCAGTTTCAATCATTTTGGCCACGTTTGCTACATGATTTGAGGAGCACCAGGACTTCTGAGTGGCCCATTGATTTTCATCTGGTAATTACCACTCGTATTCGACTCAGGCAAGAAGAGTTTTAGGAAAGGAAAAGTAATCAGCATAGGAGGTGAAAGCCTCAGGTTACCATTGAGATTTAATGTTGATCCCATGAAGTCCTGGCTTCTCACTTTCACATTTCCTTTCAGGTTGATTTCAATCGGTGCAGTCGTTTTACCAATCTGGATTCTGTCGACAACCAGGTTTTCAGGGTCGCTGAAGTGGGCCGAAAGATTCAGGGTCTCAAGATTTAAGCGGGTAAGTTCAAAACCTTTGATGTTTTGTGAAGGGAAATAAAAATCTCTGGAGACAATGTCGAGCTCTCCACCGTGAATGGCCCCGGATTTGAATTCAAAAAATCCTTCCAGACTTAACATTCCGGCGATCGGTGACATATTGTTTTCCATCATCGCTGAGAATATCTGGCCGTCGATTACTGTTTTTTCAATTTTCACGTTTTGCGAGAAAATGGAAATGACCGGATAAAGATTGATGCGTGATTTACCGCTAATGGCCTCGATATGAAATCTTAATCCCACTGGATAAAAACTGGGAGAGTTCAAGGCGATGGTGACATCCTTCATTTCCAGACGGTTGTTAAACTGCCCAAAACACGCGCCCAAAATTACCGGCTTTCTCATGATAATTTTCGGCATGAAGTAGGAGAGTTCAGCCTTCTCAAACTGGATTGGGCATGAACTGTTACTGGCCAGTGTGGTCTGAAGGAATTTATTGATTCGCTCTTCAAGCGAGAAGTTTACTAAAAATCCGAAGAAAAGCAGGAAGACACCAATCAGGATCAGCCTGGTTTTAGTCCAGTACCTTGGAGCGTAGATCTCTTCGTTAATTTCATTATACTGAATGCGTTTCTTTTTCATTATTGTTCAGGCGCAAAGGCGCTTTGTCCCATGTGCATCAGGGAGATTGAACCCTGAAGCAGACTGTTTTCTTTGTTAAGATTCACTTTTAAAATTTTAAATCGTTCTGTTTCCACAAGCGCTCGCATGAAGCTTGAGAAGTCATTTGTCCCGAAATTGGTAAAAGTGATTTCAGCCTCGATTTTTGCCACGTTTGAAGAAGTGGAAACCGGATTGAAATTAGCGATCGACACTTTTGACTGGTCGATGCCGTTGCTTGAGAGAATATTTCTAATACGGTTATCCAGGTCATCCTGGCCATTGACTGCTGAAGGTGCCAGGTAGTTGGAGCTGATGTTGTTGAGGGCGTTTTTATTGCCGTCAAAAAGGGCGATCTGCTCAATGATCTGTTTTTTGATTTCAATCGCTTTTTTAGTCTGGGAATTTCCCCACCATAAAAAGAGCACCACTACAAATGGCAGCAGGATGAAAGTAAAAGTCATCACCTGTGCCGCTATCTTTTGCTGGTTTTCCTCCAGGCTTGAAAGAGCATCGTTGACCTTTTGGAAGATCCCTTCGCTTTTTAGCATATCCAGTTTCTGGAAAATGAATTCATCGATCTTAATGAAAATATTTGGCGATTTTTCCATTATTGCCTGTCCTCAAATTCAATTGATAGTTGGGCCATTCCCGGTTTGTGATCAATCTTTAGACCAGTGAGCCCGCTGGCCTTAAGCACTGAGCCCATTGTCTGCAGTTCATTCGGGTCTTCTGCAGAGAAAGTAGCTTTGACTTCGTATCCATCGCTTGAGAATTTTTCAAGACTGACTTTTGGATTGCTGCTGATGACTTTACTCAGGACCGCCAGCGGTCTAAGTGCATTGACTGACTGAGAAGAGAGGATCGATGTGACTTCGTCTTTTACGATCTTGTTCTTCTTTTTCATCAGAGTCAGGATGCGGTTCGGGTTTTTATCGTAGGCCTTGCGATCAGGAGTGCTGATGGCAAGATTTGATCTTTTTAAAAGCGCTTTGATTTTTGTGTCTGCGGTGCTGTTTTGTTTTTGTAGGAAAATAAAACGCTCACCCAAGAGGCCGAAGATTAAAAGCAGAGCGATAAAAGTAGTTCTTACCCAGATGAAGACAGCTGAGTGCATAGAGATGAAAGCGTTTGAAGCGGTTTGAAATTTTCCCGTCAGGAAGTTGATCACACTTGAAGGCGTTTTTTGAGAGATCGCCATCATTTTTGCCAGATAAAAGTTTTTATCATGGGCAGTGTAATCATTTTTCAAGTCGAGTAATGGAGGCAGTGTGCTGACTGGAACACCAGTGTGGTAGTGAATGAAATTATCCAGATTGTTGATGTTGCTGCTTCCGCCGAAAATATAAAACTTGTCTATGTTGGTGCCGAATTTCACACGGTGGCCGATTTCCCATCTTCTTAAATCCAGGATAAGTGGATTAAAGATTTGTTTCATCAAAAGAGCGAAGTTTTTCTGTTCAGTCGAAACTTCTTCAAGCTGATCATCGTTGAGCATGAAAGCGTTGGCGTGTTTATAGATGATCGCATCTTCAGTCGAGATCTGATAAGTCTTGGAGATGACCTCATTGATTGCCTGGCCCGCCACATACGAAGTGTGGTTAGAGACGATCTGTCTTCCCTGAACAAAATAGATCTTGGTTGTTCTATGACCAAGGTCGATGATACAGCAGGTGTCGTTCATGCGGATGTGATCCACATAGGCCTGCATGATCGAGATTTCGCTGGTCAAAATTGATGGCTGTGTTTCTTTCGATTCAAAGTAACTAAAAAAGTCCTTGAAGATATTAAGCTGAGTGATATTGCTTAAAACAGAAAAGCTGGTGCTCTTCTTGTTGATTCTCGAGCTAAAGTGAGCGTTGTTAAGAGAGTAGGGAAGATTTTCTTCCAGCTGAAAAGGAATAATCTGTTCAGTTTTTCTCTTTGATGTACCTGGGATTTCAAGATAACGAGTGGTCAGCATTTCGTTGGGAACTTGAAAAATAATCCTGATATCATTTGGTTTTTTTTGAATGTAATTGCTGATGATTTCTTTTTGCAAATCAGCGAGTGCGGTAATATTCGGATAATGAGGTTTCACCTCATCCAGAATAATTTCCTGTTTTTCGACCAGCACATAACTCTTGCGCTCAGGTCTGACTTCAATGAACTTAATCGAGTAAGACCCGACATCAATTGCCAATATATTCATAACTTAAGTTTATCGGCTTTGCCCGTCTACGCATAGTGAAATTATTGGCCGGAATAGGGGAAAAAAGTATTTCCGACTACTCTAGTCTGATTTCGATAACTCTTGGAAGAAGCAGCTCGATCGGTTCAGGCTTTTCTTCTTTTTTTCCGCCTGGTGGATCCTGAACGCCACTGTCGCCGGGAGGTGGCTGGTCATCGGCCGGGTCTCCGGGTGGTTTGTCGCCGGCAGGGTCTTTTTTCTTGTCTGGCTTTGGTTTGATGGGAAGATCAACGAAGGCCACTAGGTTATAAATAGCGTTGTTCATCACTCCACGGCTGTTTACTTTATAGAGCTTCCCCGCCGTATCGATGGTGAGTCCCGCTTCCTTTAGCTCATCCATGCGCTCAGTGTAGTCTGTGTCGCTTACGATGTTGAGATTGCTGACAATAACACTTTTGAAATCGGCAGCATCCTTAAACTTTTTTCCCGGGATCTTTTTATCTTCGTCTCCGTCGCGGTATTTGAAGAATTCTTCGATCTGGACATTGTTAATGGCCGGGAAAATGATCTTCAAATCCTCAATGGTCAGCTCGTTGACGGCGATAACACTGACTTCGTGGACACTCATGCGGTCTTTAATTAAATCGACAATCGCATCGTCCCAGGAAGGAAGTAGGTAGAGTTCGTCAATCGAGGCCAGGGGCGCGTGTTTCGGGGTGATGCTTTTTTGCGAGAACTTCGCTTCGATTTCGGGTTTCATCGCATCCTGAAACTGAGCGGAGTCGTTGACATAGAACTTAAGCTCTTTGACCAAATACTCCGGGTCCACGTTTCCGTATTTGGAGTGGAATTCCTCATCATTATCGCTTTTATCTTTGATGAGTCTCTGGAGAGTCTCAACCATCTTTTTTTCAATGATAATATCCGGCTTTTCGGCCTTCTTTTTTGCACCATCTGGCCGGTCTGCCGGCTCCTGTGGCTCATCATCTGGGTCTGGTGGTGCTGCTTGATCGGCATCCTGGCCGGAAGGCACAGTGGCTTTTGGTTTTAGCCTGAGCCCGTTGGGATTTAAAAATCCAGCTAGTTTAGTGAAAGTGACAGAGACTTCACCCCTCATCATGATTTTTTTAGTGAATTCTTCCAGCGCATTTTTTTGCACGAGCCCGGCATTTTTTGGCGGAGTAATAGGGAAGATGAATGGCTGAATGATAATGGATTCTAAATCAGAGGTTGGAAAGGCACTCTTTAAGCTCTCTTCTTTTTCCAGTTTATTTCGCCCTTCTTGATAAAGACGAAGTTTTGCCAGAGCAAAATGCAATCCTGACTCGGCATTCAATCGCGCCTGAATTTTATCCTGCTGGTTATAAATTTTGATCTTGTTGAGTTTTGTCTCAAAAGTGAAATCGGCAAGAATAAAAGTAAGGATGGCAATAACACCTAAAACCATCATCAGAGCGACACCGCTTTCTTTCTGAAGAGTCAGCCTGATAAACTCTCGGTTAGTCCGCATCGTCTGCTCCTTGCCCGCCCACTGGCGCATTTGGGTTCGGAATTCCCGGTGGAGGAGTGTCTCCGCCGAAGGCCCCTGTCTGCAGATCGTCTTTTTTCGGGTTGAAATAAGGATTGAGCACGCGGAAAGTTTTATCCAGCTTCTGCTCGTGATTGTCCTCATCCATCCATTTCACACTGACTTTAAGTGCGCGGATGAGATTTTTATTCTCGTTTAAATCCTGGAGTGAGGTCGAGTATTTTTTTGATCTCTCATCCCAGAATGAAAATTCTAAATCCTTTACTCTATCCATCACAACCTGAGATTTGGGCTTGCTCCAGTCTTGAGTGGTATTATAAATGTCAGTGCTGATACTCTGGCGGATGATCTCGTAGAGACCGCTGGTTTTGTCGTCAGGATTATCCGGATCTGGCTCCATTGCACGCAGGCTGTACTTGATCCAGGCAAAACGCGACTCTTTTGTGTCAGCTATTTTTCTGCGATTAGCCTGGGTGAAAAAAACCAATGAGGATTTATCCTCTGACTTAAACTGGGGAATCAGAGCGCCGTTTTTTGCTTTGCCATCAAAAGAGCCATTGGGGTTAGAAGTATTGTCGGCGTAGACATCACCGCTGGCCGCGGCCGGAGTAGATTTAGAAAAAGCAAACAGCGGATTGTAGATTTGGGAAAAGTCGGCATCGAATCTGCCGATGGCCGTCAGGATCTGCACTGTTTGACGGTCTTCTTTTACCACGCGGTCTTTTGTTTCCGTGTTAGTGTCAATCATTTTATAGGTGGCAAATGAGATAAAAGACAATACGGTAATGGCAATCAGGACTTCAATCAATGTGAAGCCGTGCTGGTTATTTAATGGTGAAGGTGAATTAGAATGTTCCAATTTTCACATCCGCATTCGGGTTATTCAGCCAAGTTGAAAGCCTGAAGGTCTCTCCGGTTACTTTGTTTTTTACCGTGACTTCCACCTGCCAGATCATTTTTTCCATGTTCTCTTTAAAAACATTGAATATTCTTTTTTGCAGCTGGGCCTGTTGGCTTTCCTCTTCGTCTTCAGCTTTTGAGCTGTCGGCGATTTTATTCATATCGGGAACGAAGAATTTCTTGTATTCAACAATCGTCTGGTAATCGGCGTTTCCATCGATGTCTTTGGTTTCTTTATTCAATGTCAGTGAGTCGGTTAAATTTGGCGGATTGGTGATGATCTCATTGATTTTGTTTTCGCAGAAATCTTTAAGCAGGATGTCTTCCTTTAATTTTCCAGAATCGAGCAGGTTGTAGCCGAAACCGGTAACAAAGACGGTGGCGAAAACGGCGAAGATGGCGATAGCGATCATGACTTCCATAAGCGTGAAGCCTGATTGATTGTTTTTCAGCAAGTGGGTTATCTGTCTCTTAACCATTCCTCAAATATCTCTTTCGCTTTTTTCGCCCAAACATCGTTAATATCGCTGTTTTCTCCTGGAATCAGTTTTTCAACTTTCTTCTCAATCTTCTGATTGAAAGGGTTGATGGCCAGGGAAACAACAGACTCTTCATTGGCCAGGATAATGATCGCATCATCTTTTTCACCGGTAGGGAAGGCGTAAATCGAAACGTCCCCGCTGGTTTTAAGTTTCTGTGATGAAGAAAGTCCAATACCTAATATCTTAACACTCTCTGGGACTTCTGTGTTAGATTCCTGAAACTCCTGAACCTTGTTGAATTTCAAGTTCAGGTCTTTATTGCGCTTCTTTTCTTTTTCTTCTTCCTCTTTTGTCACCACTGTCGTTTCAAATTCCGGCTCTGGCGGAAGTATAAAAGAGTCGGACGGCCCGTACTCAATTGCGTACTCTTGTGGGGCCTTGCCCATCATAAAATGCAGCCTGACCACAGAATTTCTAAGGGCGGACTCATCGCTCATAAAGCGGATGGCGCGTTCCAGGTCGTCACTTTGTTGGTCGAGTTCTTTTGAATTACTGAAAGAGTCGGAGAGGGCGATTCCTAGAACCAGAGTGATCAAAACCAAGGCGACCAGAATTTCGATGACCGTGAAGCCTTGGTTTGATTTTAAAAGTTTTGATTGAATAAATTACTCCGCAGGAGCGGCTTCAGCAGCTTCTCCAGCGGCAGGAGCTGCTCCGCCTTTAGGTTCTTTCAGGTAAATATCAGCGTCGTTGCCTTCGCCACCTGCTTCTCCATCCGGCCCGTATGAATAGATGTTAAAAGTCTTTCCATCAGATTCGTAAATGAAGTCATTATCCCATGGATCCTTAGGAACTTGTTCACCTTCAATGAATCCGCTTGCCGGATAATCCTTACACTCGCGACCACCTGTTGGTTTTGTCACTAGGGCTTCAAGGCCCTGCTCAGTTGTAGGGTAGAACATACACTTTCTTCTGAATTCTTTAAGTCTGGCGTCCAGGTTGCTCATCTGGATTTTTGTCGACTTCACTTGTCCTTCATGCAAACTGTCCATGAATTTACCGACAACGAATGTACCGGCAACAGCAAGTAGTGTCAGGGCGATTAAGATTTCAATTAGCGAGAACCCTTTTTGGTTTTGCAAAAGAGCTTTTTCGAAAGACGTGTTTTCCATGAGCACTCCAATAGAGAATTATATCTAAGTTTATAGTATTTTATCTGGTCACGTTGTTTAGATCAATAAGAGGCACTACTACCGAAAAGACGATAAAAGCTACCACCAGACCCATCATAATCATCATTATAGGTTCGAGGAAAGAAGTTAGTCCACTAAGTTTTGAATTGACTTGATCTTCATAATTTTCAGCCACAATCTGAAGCATCGGCTCCAGCTCTCCCGACTTTTCTCCTAGTTTAATCATGTGCGTGACCATCGGAGGAAAAAGCTCAGAGCGCACGAGAGGTCCAGTGAAGCTAGCTCCTTCGGAGACGCTTTGGCGAGACTCTTCAATTGCTTTTTTCATGTGCACGTTAGAAATCAGATTTGAAACAATTTTCATTGAGACGAGAATGGGAACACCCGACTGAAGTAGTGTGGCAAGTGTCGAGCAAAAGCGGCTGACATTAACCATCGTGACAATTTCGCTAACT
>JBEIPI010000053.1:0-20888 GCA_040377165.1 Bacteriovorax sp. | reverse complement strand
CTTCCTACCTTCTAAATCGTGCATCTTGTTAGATGTCGTTTTTTGTATTTATTTTATTCTAACTAAGCTCTCTATTTTTGACAACTTAACAAAGCCTTTTTAGAATGACTTTGTTTAAAAATGTAAACTTTCAACCTAAGGTATTCAATGACGACTACAACGACGACATCAACTAACCGTGAAATTAACGAAATCCTGAACGAAAAGAATGTTCAAGGGTTTGTTGCTAAGAATAAAGTGGCCGTTTATGCACTTCTTGGAGTGTTAGTAGCAGCTATCGTGGCCTTTGGTGCCTTTAAATCATTCGCTGATAAGTCTCGTGCTGAATATAACAACAAGATTCACACTTTCGAGACGACAACTCTAAAAACTTATCTTGATAACCCGGCGGCCCCTGGAGCGGCTAAAGCGCTTGAGTCTGGAGTGCTGAATCTGCACCTGGAAATGGGCGAGTACATCGGACTTCTTCCACTAGTTATCAAATCAAGTGATGCTTTAATGGCGAACTCACACAATGTTGAGGCACGCGCTCTTCTATCTATTGGTGAAAAAGTGGCAAGTGATGATTACGCAGAGTACTTCATCCTAAGCCGTCAGGCAGCTGTGCTTGAGGACCTGGGCGAAGACAAGCAGGCGATTGAAACACTTGAAAAAATGTCTTCTCAGTCGCTTAAAATCTTCGAAGGGAAAACTTATATGGACCTTGGTCGTCTTTACTTAAAGACGGGAGATAAAGAAAAAGCTAAAAAGAACTTCACTCACGTTGTGGAAAAAGCAAAAGACGATGCTGAATTCGTAAAAATCGCTCAGCTTTACCTTTCTAAGCTTTAATATTTATCTGGAATGATCCCTAATGAAAAAAACTAGTTTTCTTATTTTTGTCTCTTTAATTCTGTCTTCATGTTCTCACCTTGCGGATTACAAACCGAAAGCAGACTTAGAGGAAAAAGGAAAACTGACAGTGGCCTGGGCAAAAAACCTGGACCCGGTCTATGACAGCGGGAACCTGCCTATTGGGCTGCAGTCTCCGCTTATTCATGAAGGGATCGTCTATGCCGGACACAACAGCGGTTATATGGAAGCTTATGAGCTCGATAACGGCCGTGTGATCTGGAGCGAGTTTGATGGATCGGCCTACCATGCTGGTGCTGTCGCTCATAAAGACCAGATCGTTTACGGAACAGTTCAGGGGAGAGTGATCTCCCGTCACGGAATTTTGGGAACCATTAAATACTCTGTTGACCTAGGGGCCGCTGTGGAGACACGCGGGACTGTTTACAATGGAAGAATTATTTTCCAATTAAGAAATCATCAGATTTTCTGTCTTGATGTCGAGACCGGAAAAATCCTTTGGGGTTATAAGCGTTCAGTTCCTTATTTAACGACTCTACAGAGGGCCTCTCAGCCGATCGTTTATAAGGATAAGGTCCTGGTTGGTTTTGCCGACGGAACATTCGCCGCTCTTTCTCTGGAAGAAGGTGTTCTGCTTTATGAGACAAAACTTTCTAACGCTTCAAAATTTGTGGACGTCGATAACGTACCTTTTATTCTGGGGGACAGAGTCTATATTTCTCCAGTGGGAAGTGTGCTCAGCCTGATTGATCCTAACACTGGTAAAGTGCTTAGGACTTCTGATTTTGCTACTTCCAGAGCTCCTGTCGTCCGCGATGATCAATTGATTTTCGGGACTCCAAACGGCGAGCTTATTCTGACTGATAAAAACCTGAACCCACTTAAAACCATCAAGGTTTCATCGGGAACAATCTCTTCTATCGCGCCTTTTAAAAGTTATTTTGCAGTTTCAACCACCATTGGAGAAATCCTTCTGGTTGACCAGAAAAACCTGGAAGTGGTGGAGAAGTTCAAGCTTGGACATGCTTATTCTGCGGTATTCGGAGAAATGGCGACGACTCAGTCGGAGCTAGCAGTGCTTTCTTCGCGCAATCGTCTTTTCTTGTTCCGCTAATTTTATCTGGAAGACAGGCTGTCAAAATACTCGCGTGCCCACTCAACATTGAGTCTGGTCATCACTTCGTTTGAATACGAGGCGGATGAGTCGCGTGTTTTTGGCCCAACTGAGGCAATCGATCTCATTGGCGTCGCCTGGATTTTCTCCAGCGAAGTCACCAGGGCGATATTTGAAAAAAGCGTTGTCTTAAGTAGTGTATCCATGTTTTTTTCAGCAGGTGGAAACGAGCTATTTTTAATGTGCGTGATCAGGTTCTCATAAATGTAGTAGTTGTCACTTACCCCGAACTCGCACAGCTCACGGATTTCGCTGTATGTTTTTGCCAGGTGAATATCGAGTGCTTTTCTGGCGATCTCGTTCATTTTCGCATCGGTGATGGTCTTGTTTTCTGAGCGGAAAATATCGATCACTTTTGGAGTGACTTCATCTTTTGCCAGCGGAAGCGAAAGTTCAGGTCTTTTCGCCACGTAATCGGCGTCAGAGAATCTGGCTACATCATAGACGAATTTTTTATTGTTTTTGTGAGTGATGTTCCCGGCGAAGCCCGCTGGTTTTCTTCCGTTGTGCTCAAGTAAGCTGTTGTGGAAGTGAGGGCAGATATTCACACTTGGAGCATCGAACTCCTGAGCGTATTTTTTCATGCTTTCGTATTGCCCGAACAACGTCAGGAAATAAAGTTTCTTATTGGAAAGAGTGGCCTCTTCCGCCTGGGTTTTTTCCACGCTGGTTGCTGTCTCTGCACTGGCCGGAGCTCTGCCTGCTTTTTCTTTGAATTTAAATCCTGCCGATTTAAACTCAGGTACCTGATTGTTTCCCATGACCTTTGGAGTGTATCTGCTCATCTTCTCCTGATAAGTCTCAGGGCCCGCGCAAGAAACAAGCGTGGTAAGTGCGATTGTAGAAACAACTAAAAGATTTTTCATAATCAGGCCTCTCCATGGTCTCTGCTAGATCAGAGATAATGGCTGTTCGGCTTAATCTTGAAAAAAAGTTAAAAAAAAGCCCCTGTTTCCAGGGGCCTTTTTAGAACTTATCGTTTTTTGTAGTTACCAGTTCAAAACATAGGCAAAAACTAACGGTGCCACGATCGTAGCGTCCGATTCAATGATGAACTTTGGAGTGTTTTTATCAAGTTTTCCCCAAGTGATTTTCTCATTAGGAACCGCTCCAGAGTATCCCCCGTAGCTGGTTGTTGAATCAGAAATCTGGCAGAAGTAACCCCAAAGTGGAGTTGAGCGCTCAAGATCCTGCTCTAGCATTGGAACAACACAAATCGGGAAGTCACCGGCGATACCACCACCGATCTGGAAGAAACCAATTGAAGAGTTTGCTGAAGTCTCAGTGTACCACTCTGCAAGTCTCATCATCGTTTGGATTCCAGAGTTCATAGTGTGCACGTTTTTAACTCTTCCTTCGATAACCGCAGCTGCGTACATGTTACCGTTAGTCGAGTCTTCCCAACCAGGAGTGTAGATTGGAAGATTTTTTTCCATGGCCGCGATCATCCACGAGTCTTTTGGATCGATCTGGTATTCATTTTTTAGGGCGCCTGATCTCAGGACTTCCCAGAAGTAATAGTGTGGAGGGTGAGATTCACCAGCTTTATCCGCTTTTTGCCATTCTTTGTTGATAAGCGCTTCGATCTTTCTCATCGCTTCGTCTTCAGGGATACAAGTGTCAGTAACACGGTTTAAACCTTTTTCCAGAAGTGCCATCTCATCGTCAGCTGTCAGCGCTCTCCAGTCTGGAATGCGGTGGTAGTGGTTGTGGGCAACAAGGTTATAGATATCTTCTTCCAGGTTTGCTCCCGTACAGCAGATAGCGTGAACTTTATTTTGTCTGATCATCTCAGCTAAACTTTTTCCAAGTTCAGCGGTAGACATTGCACCCGCTAACGTCACAAACATCTTTCCGCCGTTTGCCAGGTGAGACTCCCAACCTTTAGCTGCATCAACCAGTGAAGCAGAGTTGAAGTGTTTATAGTGAGTGGTCATAAATTCAGAAATAGGTCCGCGTTTCATAATGTACCTCTTATTATTAATACTACTGCTTTAAATATGTGTAAGACTTTAAACAACTCTCATAAAAATCAACTAAACGAACACCTTCTCTCGGCATGATCTTCCCTTGGGCGATCTGGCGGTCGATGTTCTTTTTCATTGTGTAGGCCATCGCCTCAGGATTGTACTGCATTGCTGAGAGTACAGATTCTGAAGATGAACCTTTGATCACTTCTTCAATATAGAAATCTGTTGGATCCTCATCGTCACAGAAAACGTGAACTTCGTTCAGTCTTCCGAATAGGTTGTGAAGGTCTCCCATAACGTCCTGGTAAGCGCCGGTTAGGAATAGGCCGATATGGTAATCCTCATCCTGCTTTAATTCGTGAAGAGGCAGAAGATTTCTTGTTTCATTGATATCGATGAACTTGTTGATCTTTCCATCAGAGTCACAAGTGATGTCCACCAGTGTCCCCAGAACTTCAGGTTTCTCATTTAAGCGCGTGATCGGAACGATTGGAAGAAGTTGTCCAATGGCCCATAAATCCGGCGCAGACTGGAAGATAGAGAAGTTACAAAGGTATTGTGGAGCGATCCCCTGGTCGATATCGTAAAGATTATCCGGAATGAATTCCATTGTTGGAAGTAGAGCGGAAATCTTCTTGGTGATTTTCCAGAAAAGCGTCTCAATGCGGGCGCGCTCTTCAAGTTTTAAGATCCCCAGACGGAAAGCGTTCATACACTCGCGCTTAAAGTCCTGGGCGTCGTTATAAACTTCCTGGGCGTTTTCTTCATTGATGGTCTCAAGCAGGTCTCTCATATTCTGAACAAGAGAGTGATCGCCGGCAACAGGATCTGTTTTGTAGTCAGTGAATGATGTCTCGATTTTATCAACCACGTTTGTGATTACACACGAGTGACGGGCCGTGATCGCGCGTCCTGACTCCGAAACGATGTTCGGGTGCTTAACTTTTTCACCGTCACAGATTTCTTTTAAGATATAAACTATGTCTGAAGCATAATCGGCAAGTTTGTAGTTCATTGATGAGTCGCTGGTCGATTGAGACCCGTCGTAGTCAACACCAAGACCACCACCAACATCGAAGTACTCAAGAGGAGCGCCAAGCTGAACAAGTTTGGTGAAGATACGACCACCTTCGCGGATAACCTCTTTTACCGTTCTGATGTCAGTTACCTGAGAACCAATATGGAAATGGAAGAGTTTTAGTGAGTTGATGAAACCTTCATCTTTTAAGATCTGAACAGCAGTCAGGATTTCAGCAATAGTTAAACCGAACTTTGCTTTTTCTCCACCTGAATCGGCCCATTTTCCAGATCCCTTAACCACCATCTTCGCGCGAAGACCGATAACCGGCTCAACGTTCATTTCGCGGGATAGTTTTAGGATTTTATGTAGCTCTGAGAATTTTTCGATAACAACGATAACTTTTCTTCCCAGCTTGTTTCCAAGCAGGGCAAGGCGAAGATACTCTTCGTCTTTGTATCCGTTAAGCACTGTCAGTGCGTTTAGATTGTCGTTGTAGGCCAAAACAGAAAGAAGCTCTGGTTTTGATCCGGCCTCTAATCCGAAGTCGTAAGGAGCGCCGGCATCGACGATCTCTTCAACAACTTCTCTCATCTGGTTTACTTTAATTGGATAAACACCGGTGTACTGGCCCTGGTAGCCGGCTTCACGGATGACATCCCTGAAAGTTTCGTTGATCACTTTTACGTGCGATCTCAAAATATCGTGAAAACGCACAACGATTGGAAGAGGAATGTTTTGAGCTTTCATTTCCTCAAGCACTTCAGAAATATCAATGCGCGGGCCATTTTCATCCTGATTCGGAAGAACACAAAGATGTCCCTGGTCGTTGATATCAAAATAACCATCACCCCAACGGCTGATGTGATAAACACTGTCAGCTTCTTCTTTTGTCCACGGAGTTGGCGTGCGTGCTTTGTCGTTTTCCATGATCGTTTCACCTCGTAAAAATGCAAAAAATTATAAGGCGAAATGTAGCTTATTTATGACCTATTCACAAAGCAAAAATTGCTAAATTTTGAGGGTTGCGACAACCGGGTAATGGTCAGAGGGGAGAGCGTAGCGCTGAAAGGAGTCCTGTGGGTAGGGAACCAGGATCCCTTGGGGATCGCGGTAGTGGTAAATGCCTGATTCTTCTTTTTTGACCAGCTGATGTAGCTCCGGAGGAAGCAGAATATAGTCAAGCTGAGAGGCTTCGCGGACATTATCGCGCCCGAAGTGGAAGTAAGAAAATCTGCGCTCGGCCGGCTCATTGATGACTTCGAGGACGTCTTCGAGGTCGGTTTTTTCATAGAGTGCTTTGAATTCCGGCTCCAGGATGAGTCTTTGGGCCTGGCCGTTCATGTCGCCGGCGACAATCACCGGGACGTTGGGGAACTCAGCTCTTCGCTCGTTATAGGTTTCCACCAGTGTGTGGAATTCGGCCTTTCTTCTGAGCTGCCCGTTGAAATCAATTCCTTCTTTGTCGAGTTTTGATTTAAGGTGAACCAGCATTAAAATATATTTAACTTTATCGTCTTGAATCAGTCTCAGCTCCGCAATGTCGCGGGAGAAGCGATGGATCTTTAGCCCATTCTGGTTTTTTTGATGTTCCAGAATTTCATGCGGGTAATTGAAATTAAGCACTTTTTCTTTATGACTTAAGAGCTGATGAAAAAACGGCAGACGCTTGTGGATGAGATACCCCATCTCGATACCACGGTCAGAATTCCCCGGCAGAAGTGCCGTGTAATAAGCGCTGTTTAAGTAGCGTGAGTTAAAAAGATCGAGGCTTTCTCTTCCTCCGACTTCACAAAGCATCACGATATCGGCGTCGATTTCCCTGAGAGTTCTGGCCACCCATTCAGTTTTATCCGAGGGTTTTTTGTAGCCCTCACCGGGACCCTGATTCATTAAAAAAAGATTTTCGACATTGTAGAGGCAGAGTTTCAATTGCAGCTCCAGCCAAAAAGCATCGGTCTGTAGGCCTTAGAGGTTTTGTCCCAGACTTCCTTGCAGTGATAGCCCTGATAAAAAGTAGGTGATGGAGCTTCTCTGAGAAAAACATCGATCTGCTCTTTTTGACAGACGACCTCTCTGCTTGTTTCTTTGACAGTCTGGATTTTTGTCACGCGGATTTTTCCTTCGCGATTGAGTGTAAAACCGTAGTATTTGCCATCATCTTCGCGCAGAAAATAATAGTTTCCGTTCTCGCTAAAAAGCGGGAATTCGCCGCGGGGAATAGTGAGTGAAAAAATCTTCTTATTGTCGTCGATGCCGATGGCCTTGGCGAAATAGAGGTTGTTGTATTCCTTGATCTCACTTTCATTCAGGTTTTTTCTGAAAATTTCACTGATGTAAAACTTAGCGGCTTCTTTTTTATGCTGTTTGCAGGGAGAGTCCCACATGATGATTTTTGGCAGCACGCTGGCCTCTTCGAGTGCCCAGTTGGAGATGGGAATCCCATCACCTTTTTGAAGGTCTGCATTGAATTTGGTTTCGGTGGTTTTGTCGCGGTTAAAATTCTCTAAAGCATCCAGCCAGCTCTTGCGGGCTTCGCCCGTGGCCTTCTGGCAGAAAGCGTTCTCCGGGCATCCCGGATACTCTACTTTTGAGTAGAGAAGGGCAGCCTTGAGCTCGCTTGTATGAATAAAAAATAAGAGTAAAAATCCCAGCATACAAATCCCTAAAACTGATACTTAAATTTAACCTCATTTTCGATGGAATTTCTAAACTTATTTCGGCCTTCCACCCAATTTATTTGGCTTCTCCAACCTTTGAGTTTGGTGTAAAGCCCGAAAGTTGAGCGATCAAGGAGGAGAAATTCCTGTCTTGGGGATTTCCTGCCTTTGAAGTCGATATCTTTCACAAAATCTTTAAAGAGCTGAAAAGGATTTAATTCAGTGATGGTGTGCACACCTTCTCTGGCGTAAGGTATGTAGAGAGTTTTGATGATTTCAAAATGCCTGGCCAGGGTCTCTTCATCCTCATCCGGCTTGAACAAATCGAGCTTTTTAGCGATGAGAGAGTAAAGATCCAGACGCTCTTGTTCCAGCGCCATCATAAGTCCGGCGTAATCAACAATAAAATCCTGATCGAAATAGCGGGTGGAGCCGAAGTCCAGCATGATAATTTTATCGCGCCTGAATAAGTAATTCCCATTTTGAGGATCTGTGTGCAGTCTTTTTAATTCCCACAGAGAGAATAAAAAACTCTCATACAAAGATGTTCCCAGGAAATTTTTTTCTTCGTCAGTATAGTGGAGTGATTCCTCAAAGGTGTCTCCCTCTACCCACTCCATGGTGAGGACCTGCATCGTGCAGAACTCAGGATGTACGGCCGGAATATGAATCATTGGGAAGCGCTCTTTATACTGCTCCTTGAAAAAACGCATCTCTTCCATCTCGTGGAGATAATCGCATTCTTCCATCAGTGATGTCTTGAGTTCCGCAATCATGTTGTCGACATTGGGTTTATTCGGGTAGAGCAAGTGAATAAGCCGGTCGATTTTATGCAGGTTCTGAAAGTCGTGTTTGATGGCATTGACGATTTTCGGGTACTGGATTTTTACAGCGACTACTTCACCGGAGTGGAGTTTTGCCTTATGGACCTGGCCGATGCTGGCGGCGGCCACAGGTCTTAAGCTGAATTCGGAAAAAAGATCTTCCGGGTATTTTTTGAAATTTTCGAAGATTATTTTCCGAACTTCCGCTTCCGGCATGGGAGGAGAATTTTTCTGCAAATCGCGAAAGAGCTCGCTGATTTCTTTGGGTAAAATGAGATCTTCAGAAATCGAGATCATCTGCCCCAGTTTCATCATGGCGCCTTTTAGCTCGCCCATAGTTTGAATGATTTCTTTAGAGGCCTTGATCTTTAAGGCGATGTCACGGGCCTCAGGATTTTTATCGAGATAATCCTGCGCTTTATTTTTTGCGGCATCGAGGGCCAGCTGGGCACTGGCCTTGGTCAGACTGGTGCCCAGGCTTAGAAATCGTGAGAGTTTTCCTGATTTAAAATCATCACCCATGATTATTTATTCTGCTGGCTCTTTTTCATGTCTTCAATTCTTTGTTTACCAATTTGCTCGCGGCGTTTTTCTTCATCCGTCTCCGCAATAAGCTTTCTGATCTGAATCGGTCTTCCGATATCATCCAGCGCTACGAATGTCAGGTAAGCTGTCGTGGTATGTCTGCTGATGCCGGTAAAAGGATTTTCCGCGATAACTTTCACTCCTACTAACATTGAAGATTTTCCTACGTAGTTAATACTTGCTTTAATCAGGACGTGGTCACCGATTCTGATCGGCGCCTTGAAGCTGATGTCACCTACGTGAACAGTAACAACCGGGCGGTTAGAGTGTCTTTCAGCGACCATTGCGGCGGCCATATCGATCCATGACATAACCACGCCCCCGAAAATCGAGTTCTGTGGATTAGTGTCGTTGGGCATGACCAGGAATCGCATCTCAACGGCGCTTTCTGAAACTTTCTTAGCTTCATTTTGACTTTGCATTTTTACCTCAAAGATAATTGGTTATCTCAACCAATTATAAACTCTTTTCAGTAAAAGCGATAGAATGAGACCGGCAAAGAGGACGACGGCCAGTGTTGCCCCGCTTGGAAGACCGAAGGCATTTGCTAGGATAATTCCCAGGATGGCGAAAAAAGCGGAAAAAAGAACGCTGATGAAAAACGTTTGTCTGATGTTCGCAGAAAATTTCAGGGCGAAAAAGCCCGGAACTAAAAGCAAAGTTTCGACCAGGATGGTTCCTGCGAGCTTTATGCTCGTGACAATCAGGAAGGCGAGTAAAATAAAAAACGTGTAATGATAAATCTGCGCCTTAATTCCCGAGGTAATCGCTCCCTCTTCATCATAGGTTAAAAAGAGCCACTTTTTAAGCGGCACCAGGATCGTAAGCGCGGTGATGATTAAAATCCCCAATGAAAGATAAAGATCTTCGACAGTTAAAAGCAGGATGTTTCCAAAAAGAAAACTTAAGAGGTCTCCGCGGTCCTTGGCAAAAAGCGTGTGGATGATAATCCCCAGGGCCATGGTTGAAGTATAAAAAATCCCGATCATTGAATCGTTAGGGAGCTTTTGCCTGAAAGTCGAGTAGGCAAGAAACATGGTGAGAAAAATAGTGATGATTAGAGTGGAGATAAAAACCGGAAGCGCCTGGGCCGCCTGGAAAAAACTAAGCGAGATGGCAAGACCCAGAAGAGTCGAATGAGAAATCGCCGCACCCATGAAAGCATTTTTTCTGGCGATAATCAGCGGTGAGATAATCCCGCAGGTGATGGAAAGAAACAGAGTCCCTAAAAGAGCGTAGAGCAGGAAATCGTACTGGAAAAAATCAGTGATCCATGAACTCATGGTTTTCTCCTGATGAACGTATGGGTCTTCTCTTTTTCTGTCGCATGGTCATGGTTGCAGAAATGATGATCGTGGTGGTGGTCCTGATTTTTCTCCAGGTCTTTCTCGTGAATAAGCAGATGCTCAAACTCACAGTGGTAGATATCTTCCAGGATGTTCTTGGTTAAGAATTCGCGATGGTCGTGCCAATGGTGATGGCGGTTGAGGCATAAAATATGTTGAGCCCCTTTGATGATCTGGTTGATGTTGTGATCAACAATCATCACCGCTGTCTGGTCTTTTTTCTTGATAGTTTCCAAAAGACTCAGGAGCTGATCCTGCCCATTGCTGTCGAGTCCCTTGGTCGGTTCATCTAAAAGCAGAATACGCGGGTTTTGGATCATCGCTCTGGCGATAAGCACACGCTGCTTTTCTCCTCCTGAGAGTTTTGAGAGCAATGAATCTTTTTTATGGGAGATGCCGACCATGTTCAAGAGTTCATCGGACAGTTTGGGATTTTTAATTTTGTGCAGAGACATGGAGAAATCGAGAAATTCACTAACCTTCACCGGCATGATCGTATTGAGCTCGCTGCTTTGAGCGACGTAAGAGAGCATATGGTAGGGGTAAGAGTTCATCGAAGATAGAGGGATTTCGTTGAAGTATATCTCTCCGCTGGCCGGTTTTAAAAGTCCTGCGATGATTTTCATCAGCGTGGATTTTCCACCGCCATTAGGACCCAGGACTCCGAGGCTTTCTCCTTTTTTTAGAGAGAAAGAAATATCTTTCAGTACCGGTTCGTGACCGTCGTAGCTGAAAGAAATTTTATCGGCCCTTAGGATGACTTCACTCATAGCTTTTGTGCCTTGAATTTTTCATTCAGTGTCTCGAGGATCTGAAAGTACTGCGCACCCGATGAGGTTGCGGTGTCAATTGCCAGAGTCAAATCAGCGCTGCGCTTTTTCGCCAGAATATTCTGAGGGATATTAATTCCTGTCTCTTCAAGCCAGATGACCTTCGGCGCTTTGAGTGCATTGTAGAGTTTTTTCACATCCTCAGGTCCGCTTTCCTGGTGATGGCCTGATCCTTTGATCGCAGCGATGGTCGCCGTCGGCGCCAGTGAGCGCAGGAGTGGAAGGAGGGCATCGTGAGTGAGGACTACCGGTATTTTCACAGAGAGCAGAGTCTCTTTTAAATCCTTTTCAATTTTCTTTTCTTCGTCAGCACAATTTTTTTTGGAAGTTAAAGCGCTCAGGATTTTCATATCCAGGAGCTCTTTTTCCAGGCGCGCTTTCATCGCACAGAAAATTTTTGGGTATAACCAAAAATGCGAAAGCGCCTCATGTCCACCATTCGGATAAAGGGCGTAATCACTTTTTGTCAGCGGAAGTGAGATGGTTTTTGTGTTGGAAAGTTTTGATCGTTGGTAATTGATCTTCTTAATCCATGGGTTGAGATCGTGAGGTCCACTGATAAGCATTTCGGCCTTGATCAGCGCTTTGACTTCATTGATGGTTGGCTCGTACTCATGAGGGTCGCCGACGATTTTAACCAGCGATTGGAACTCATATCCGCTCACCTGATTTTCCTCCAGGACGATTCTGGCCAGTCTGCAGAGTTCAGGGTGTGAGCACTGGAGTTGATTGCCGGCCCAGGCTGGAGTTAAGATATTGAAAATAAAGGCTAAAAATGCCCAAATGATGATGTGTTTCATAAGGGCCCAAATCTAACAGAAAAATCTATGCTTGGAAATGAAGAAATGGATTACTTACAATAGAAATGGTGATCCCAGCGGAAACCGGCGTCGAAGGCCATCTTTCCTGCGAAATTGTCGGAATCGCTATCTACGATTGAATCCACAATCGAGAATGGGAATGGAGGAGGAGTCACTCCCGGCATAACTTCATAAGTGCTGTATGGCTCAGGTCCAAAGCGGCCGAAAGCTCCACCTTGTCCGATGGTCCCAGACTTACAGAAAGCTTTTCCTAGGGCCATGATCTTGTCCATCGTTCTGGCGCGAAGTTTTGGTTCACCTGTGAACTCGTGGAAGTCAATATCCTCAGGATCGTCTGCAGCGATAGTCAATCCGTTACCTGGCAGGTCTTCACCGACACCTTCACCTGAAACGAACTTGTTGAAGTAAACGTTCAAGTCTGTTCCGGTAGGAAGTTTACAGATTTGTTTTCCATTGACGTTCGCCGAGGTTCCCGAGCAGCATTTTGCTTCGCTGGCCGTCTCTTTTCCGAGTGGAGTACAACAAGCGAACTCTTTCGATGAGAAAATCGCCTGATGGCCCAGCTTATCCTGGTAAGTGAAACGTTTGGCCGAGTTACCGTAGTTCGCCATTGTATCATTCTCGCTCACGCCTTCTTCAGCGTAGCTGATGATAGGCTCGAAGCTTGAGTATGCCTGAGACGCTGCTGTGAATTGCGCTCTTGTTTTAATAGTTGAAGTAAAGATTCCCGGAACCAGGTTGTTCTGGTTGTTGTTACAATAGATTGGTTCGTAAGTGATTTGCGGAATACCAATCAGCTCCAGGCGTCCGAGTTTTGTCAGGTAATAATACATGTTACCTGGGTTCGCCACTGGGGTACCTTTGAATATCTCAAGCGGCATGAAATCGATGATTACCGAAGCGTGTTTCCATTGTCTTGTTGGGTGAGCTGCCGCTGTCCCTGTGAAGGCCTTAACATGCATTACCGGGCGATTTTGGGTTTTAGCACTGGCAGTGATACACCATGCCTCGTAAATCCCGGCACCAAAAGCGTCTACTGGCTGACCTGTTGCCAGAGAGTAATTTGTAATATTGTCACAAGTAGCAGCTGTCGTATTTTTTAACCCTGTGATGTTAACAACTTCAATTCTGTCGTCTTCATAGACGTATTTAATGTAAACCGAGCCGATGGTTGGGGTGTCCCTTGTGACAGTGTCATAAGGAATATAGGCCGGCAGGTATAAACTCACACCGTAGTCCAGGTCTTTGTCGATGAAAAAGCGCAGGGCCTCTTTTTTACCCGACTCCGGATAAACGTAAAGGTCGTGCGGAGGAACAGATGTGAAGGTGTAAGGGAATGGAACGTAAGGGGCATCAGAGTTCAGGTTGAATCTGTAGTTACCACTTTCCAGGTCACCAACCGGAGTTGTAGCAACGCGAGTGTAGTTGGCCGCAGGAGTTCCGGTATAGGCCGGCACTGTATTGTATGGGGCCGCTGTCGCCCATACAGGTGGTGAATCGAATTCAGTGTCGATCACAAGTTTTTCGTTAAACTCAGGGTGGTATGGTGTTGGTGGAAGAAGCGCGAAATCAGTGATGTCGCGGTAAAGGATCTGCATACACCCATCATTAGAAGGGAACTTACAGAAGTATTCATACTCACGTTGATAAGAAGACTGTACGATTTTATCCAGAGCGTTTCCAAAACCGCTGTAGCTTGAATCAACAAGTGGTGAGCGGTAGTTCAGACAGCTGAAGTTTGAGGTCTCAAGCGACAGGCGGTCAGTTTTTTTCCAGTTATGAGTGCCGTCAGCGAATTTTCTGATCCATCCACCACCACAGCAAGTTAATGAACCTGTTTCGTTGATAACTTTCCATTGCTCTTTTGCCGGTTCTGCAGCGGCAGTGACATTTGGAATAGTCGTTGAGTCCTCATTGGCAGTTTTTGAAATAGTGTAACGAGAGTAGCGGTAATTTGCCTGAGGGTTATCAATCGACTGTCTGCTGGTCACAAGGTTTACGTTTGTCCCCATGTTCTCCGGAACAATTGTCGCAGGACCTGACGTGTACATGGTAAAGTCTTTACCGATCTCACGGCAGCAACGGTTCTCGCTTAATTTGTAGTCGTAATAATTCGCACTTCCAGATTGAGGAATTGGTGCTCCCTGACCGCAGATAAGAGATTCTTTCCAGTAACTTTGTTCGGCATCAGTTCCACCGAAGTAGGCAAGAGAAAGTGAGCCGGCCGTCTCTTCATGCAGTTTGTTTGGACCGCAGTCCAGGTCTGTGTGACAAATAGATCCCGCTCGTCTTAAGCAGGCGTCAGCGGCAACCATTGGTTGTGTGATGTTTTGAAATACTTGCAGAGCTCCACCTTCGATGCTTCTGAAAGCTGAAAGGTTATTGGCATCTCTGGACTCGGCACCACAAGAGTTCTGTTGTCTCTTGTAATCATCCGGCCATGGAACAGTACTGTCGTAGGCCAGGTAATTTCCGTCGTCATTGATGGCCGGGCAACTGACCACGCGAGTGGCGTTGCTGATTGTTGAATTACAAGAGGCCACTTGAGAAATGTAGTCCGTGCGTTTTGAGTTGTCAGGACTGCTGTGAGCTGTCGCTGCGTTTGATGATAGCGATTTTCCTGGACGACAGATCCCCATGTCATCAACTTGAGCAGAGGTCAGCCCGATCGTAGTCCCATTGGACTTGATGTTGTTGATGGCCTCTCCAGGTAAACTCTTATTTGCCGTTACATATTTTAACGGACGGCCTAAAACGTTTGTATCCATACCATAAAGGACGTTGTCGAACTCATTAGGTGAGCGGGCGACTTCATCGTTAAAGCGGTTGGTTGTTAGGGCCGCGCAGTAAAAGTTCGGCGCACACGTTAAGTTCTTCTGATTAAAATTGTCATTAAGGGCAGTGTAGTCGCGCACACATGGTGCTCCGGCCCCGCGGTATACGCAGCGTTTAGACGAGTTCCCTGGGTTTACTGTTCCTTGAAGAATCTCGAAGATCGTTCCCGTTTTAGATTGATTGCTGACTTCTTTTGCGTCAGTGTCGTAGATCGGCCAGTTGGTTCTCATTTGTGAAACATCGGCACACATATATTCCCAACCAAGCTGGGCGACACAGTCTGAGTCTGTCGAGCACTGGTGGTATTGCTGACATGAACCGGCCTTGTTTTGTTTCGGGTCGTTCATGGCAATTGTCGGGTCAAAGTCGTAATCAGGAGCAACGTTAGCTGAAATATCTGGGATAATGTTGACCACATGGTCAGTTCTGTCGGCAAGGTCCAGGTAAGAGCCGTTGATCGCCAGGTAAAGTTTCGTTGATGTTGCGGCAATTCTTCTTCCTGAACCGATCGCAAACCAAGTCACTCCGTCGAAAGATCCGATTAAAGCGCCCTTGTTAAATCCATACCAGTCTCTCTGGTAACCGTTAACATAATAAGCGGTTTGTGTTTTAAGACGGTTCAGGCGTTGATCTTGAAGAGTGGCCTCTTTTTTGTGGGCGAGTGGAAGCATTGTCACCGGAAGGTAACAAGCGCGACCGAATTTTGTATCTTCATAGTTTCCGTAAGTAGTATTGGCGCTGTAAGTGTCGCGCGAAGTGGTGAATCCTGAAGCCACTAAACCAGTTCCACGCAAGGTTGAAGGATGGGCAGTGAAGGACTGGAACCAGCTGTCTTTTGCACAGGTCGAGCAAGGTGTGAAGTAACCTGAAGTCGCTGACACAATATAGGTTTTTCCTAATTCAACGTTTACCATTTTCGCCGGGTGAGTGTGGCTTAGACCTACATTCATGCGGCCCAGGACTGAGTTGACGTTGAAGCTTCCGTTGACTGGAGCATTTTTATTTGTTTCATCAAGATAATAGAAGTCTTCACCTTCTTGAAGGATTGTTGTGGCAAGCTTTCCGATATCGTCATAGTTCACGCCGGTCGTGGCGTAAAAACGGTGAGGGGCACTACGGCTTGAAACGCTGACATTCAAATTAGTGATCGGCCCGATTGGATTTTCAGGAACCGGTGTGTAACAGTAAAAGTCGATGATGTTGGCAACTGTCTGCACAGATGATTTATAAAGAGGACGCACTCCCCAGTCAGGGCATTTAATCGCTCTTTCATTATCTGAGTAAGTCGCTGGACAGCCGCAGGCGATCGCCAGTTTCTTTTTAACAGCATTGTAATCGGCCTCTGCTCCACCAGGAAGACAAAGTGAGTACAGACCGTCAGACTGGAATTTATCCACACATTTATAATCGCTTAAATACTGGGCCACTCTTTTTTCCGCATCACTTTGAGGTGTTGTCCCTGGAGTGGTGGTCGGAGGAGGAGTGTGAGAGATGTTGCTGCAGATATTGAAAATGTTCGGATAGTTGATGAAGTTTAACGGGTTGATCGCATAATCGCTCATCGCCTGAGAGTATTGAGGATCTGATGAAGCCGATGACTTGATACTCGCGTCCTTTACACACTGGCCTTCAACACAACAATCGAATCCTTTGGCCTCACAAGCACTGTTAGTGCATGAGCCTTCATTAGTTGTTGAATTTGACAATAGATCAACCTTAATTTTTACCGGAGCAAGTGTGAATGTTGTCGTCGGGATTACTGTCATGCTTGGAGTTTTTAAATTCACTTCAAACAGGTTTAGTGAAGTAGATGTAAGTAGTGTTGTGCCTAAACACAGCGGACAAATTTTATCCAGGGAGTAGGCGGCATCGGCCGGCGCAATATTGTCGATTGTTGTGATTCCACAGGTAGAGAAGTTTTCATCCTTACTTGGGATATCAATTCTGAAGAGTCTCTCAATCGCTTTTGTCGTGAAGTTGCTGATAAAGATAGGAACAGCTCTTAGTCTAAGCTGTTTTGTACCTGTGCTGTATCCTGCAACCAGACAGAACTGTTTTCCGTTCTGGTAGTAAGCGACGCCGTCTTTATCTTTGCTGGTTAAAAAATTGTGAACAGTCTGACCGCGAAGATAAATAATGCTGCTAGAGTTTTGGTTGATCGTGATAGTTCCGGCGATTTTAAGCGAAGTAAACCAATAAAGTGCTTCGTCAGAAGCGAATGTTGGACCAGTGGTTGTAGTGGTTGTATTCTTCACCGACGATGAAAGTGATTTTCTCGAATTGGCCGGCTTGCTGGCAATACAGCTCTGTAAGAACATAGCGGCGGCGAGAATGAATATGAAATTTTTTAGGGTCTTCATCGTTTAACTTATCGTCATCTCTAAAAGTTTGGGTTAAAACTTTAAACTCTCTTGATGTAATAGGTATATTTTACCTTCTCTATAGGGGATAGCGGGCCTGTTTTCTTGCATATCCAAGTAAAAAGGTAAGCTTTTGATATTAAAAAGTTATTTCCTACAAATAAAATCGGCCTTAATTTATGGAAGAATTCTAAACGCCAAAGATTTATGGCACGCGAGTAAAACAGTTGCCTATTGACCGAAATTGAATCCGGTTGAGGTGGTTGCGCCGCCGGTTGTGCCGGTCAGACTAAAAGGAGTGAAGCCAAAATAGTTGTACGAATACATCCATGGAGAGTTGTTGTAGACGTCAATACTGTGGAGCATTTGCTTTTGATAAAGCGCCTGATTGGTTAGCATGTCGATATTGTTCTTCATTTGGTAATTTCCAAACCAGATAGGGATTAAACTTGGGATCACCGGAAGCATTCCTTCTCCGACGAGTCTCATGGTGGATTTCTTTTCGATTTTTCTATAACCTTCAGGGCTCGAAGCATCGTAGTTAACCCAGTATCTGTTGTTGAAATCTTCCCATTCTTTTACATCTTTCTTTTTCGATCTCGCTACTTTATCAGTTTCCACCATTCCACAGACTTCACTCAGATTGCCCTTTTCTTTATCTGTGAGATTTGAACAGTAGTTTTTGAATGAATCCAATTCAGCTTTGCTGAAAGCGAATTCTGGAGAGTCGGCGACTGGATTAATGGTGCTGGCGATTTTAAAAATATCATTCCCAAGTCCCTCGACCTGGTTCATTGTCTGAAGAGGCAGCCCTTCGCCGGTGCAGCCCATACTAACTTTTAAGCTCTGGTCAGTGACTTTCAATTTGCTGGTGTCCTGTGAACAAGAGCGATGGTATCTCTCCACTACAAATTTCTTCAAGGCTTCAACCGCAGCGAAGTTATCGCTCACGCTGATTTTTTTGATCTCGTTTTGAAGATTGTAAATTTCTTCAGAATGATTTTTTTGCATTAAATTTATTTTTGGAATAATGGCGCCTAAAAGATTTTTGCACTCATCAATCTGCGCTGAGCTTACATTGGCGGTGCCACTGCTGAAGCTACATTTATTGTCGAAGAGACGCGCCTTTTCATTGGCCTCCAGTTCGGCCTTTTTTTGCACTTTTGCCACGTCAACTAAATCCAGACCGGACACTGCGGGCGGAATGTAGAATAAGTGGGCAAGACCCACCAGTTTTCTTTCAGTTTTAGTCGCGTAGTCAGCAGTTTTTTCTTCCTGGGTTTTTTCAGATTCTCTTTTTTGAGTTCTGAGCGCCAACTGCTGCATTCTTTGATTTGCGATGTTGAGTTGTGATTTTAAGTTCTGCGCTTGTCTACTGGCGTTCACAACTAGCTGGCTCATAATTGAGCTTGGAGAGCCTGCGTTTGCCACGACATTGTTGATTGCGGCGCTTAGGTCGGCCTTATGCGCACTGGCCGCAGCATCAATGATCGGAGCATAGGATTTCACCAGGCTTTCTCCAAATGCACTCGATTCTTTTCCAACGGCCCCGATTAATTCCTGGCGGTGCTTTGGATTTTCAATGATGCCTTTGCAGGCCTCAAGAGATTCTGTGGTTGATTTTTCATCAAGACAGCTGGTGAGTTTCTCTCTTGGAAAGCTGCTTGAAAGCAGTTTCAAAGTCTGTGGTGATTTCTCTTCAATGATTTTTAAAATAGCATCGGGAGCAATATCTTTTGGGATCGAAGCGATGATCTTGCTGACTTCCTCTCTTAAATTCTTCTGCTTTTCAGGAGTAGAAAGGCGGTTGTGGGCCTCTTTAAAAGACTCCAGTGTTTTATCTAATTTATGGGATTCACTTCCAAATAAAAAGCTGCTGAAATAAGTTTTATCATTTGGAGTGGTCGAATCTTTTCTTTTACAGATGGCCAGCGGTTTATTGTCAGGCCTATCACAGATGCTGTTCATTTTCGTGGCATTGGGAGAACTCAAGTCCTCATCCTTTAAAAGCAAGGCAAGGGCGTTGAGGGTCAACCCATTTCTGATAATGCTCTTCATGCTGTCGAGATTAGCGGCATCTTGAACTTTTTTAGTGGCCTCTCGCTCTCTGGTGGAGTCAGTGATTTCTTTGAGACCTTTTTCATATTTGTTTTTTAAGTCACTGACTTCAACGATAATGGCATTGGTCTGCTCAAGGTCGGCGAGTTTGGTTCTTAGCGCTTCAATTTGATCGATCTTATCTTTATTTACATCGCTCAATTTTTTAAGCATCATCCCGGCGCCGTTAGAGCAGAAGGCCCCGAAGCTGTTGGCCGTTTTGGCCTCGGAAATTTTTGGAAGTCTCGGCGATGATAATTTAGCCTTGTCATTTGAATAAACTTCCGTTGACCCAAGCACGAGGCTTAGGCAAATCGCAAGATTCAATGAGGTCTTAAAACACTTCATCATGAGTATCTTATCGGATGTTTAGTAAAATACTAAAGTATTAGGGGCGATTTTGTTTGGGAGTAAAGATTTTCAGGCAGTTAAAGACTTAGCCGTGTCCGGATGTCATAAAAGAGTCGTGGTCTTGTAGCCTCTTTTTTTGGTCTTTAAGTGACAGGAAAAAGTCCTCGGAAATTTTCATGGTGTCCTGAAGATCCGGAGTTTTAAAAATCATATCCCTGAAGTAGCTCACGTTGTTGTATCCGGCCGCTATCCAGATCAGGTGTTTTCTGATGGAGACTAAAAGCGTGTGGTCGCTGTGAGCGTATGGGGCCGAGTACTCGATGAGTTTATTCATGACTTCCAGATGATCGGCTGCAGAAAAGAAGATGTCGTCGGCTTCAGTCATATATGGTTCTAAAAATAGAAATGGATTTCTAAGTGGTCCACGCCCAAGCATCAAGGCCTGGCATTTCGTGTTCGCCATTTTCGCTCTCACTAAACTTGCTGTGTGAAGATCACCATTACCGATAATATCGAGCGGAGCTTTTTCTCCCAGGTGTTCTAAGTAATCCCAGTTGGCGTGGCCGGTGTATTGTTGGGCGCGTGTGCGGCCGTGGACAGCCACGAACTCGATGCCTTCTTCGCGGGCGATATGAATAACTTCAAGAGCGTTGACTGAATCGTGGTCCCATCCGATTCTGATTTTAATCGTCAGCGGAACCTTGATTGCTTTTTTGACTGCGCTAAAAAGTGCAGGCAGTGCAGATGGATCTTTTAAAAGTGATGAACCTGCTCCGGTTCCAACAACTTTTTTTACCGGACAACCCATGTTGATATCAATAAATTTTGGGTTAAACTCTTCGGCCACTTTCGCTGCTTCAGCAAAAGCGTCTGCACCTTCTCCAAAAAGTTGTAGTCCCATATTTTTTTCACGTGGATCAACTTTTAGCATGTCGATGGTTCTGACATTTTTGTAATTGATTCCGTGGATGGAGATGAGTTCGCTGACCGTTCCGCCCGCCCCAAGATCTTCCATTAAGAGCCTGAAAGGGGCCGTGCATATCGAAGACATTGGCGCCAGAAGCAATGGTGAGTCAAAAGAAAGTGAGCCCATTTGAATAGGCTTTCTTCGCGCCTTAAGGGTGTCGATTTTTTTTTGAAGTTCTGGGCTAAATGGTGCATTCTT
>JBEIPI010000037.1:0-26134 GCA_040377165.1 Bacteriovorax sp. | reverse complement strand
GTCTAAGCGCATTCTCCTCTCTTATTCTCTGCTCCCTCAAGTCTAGTTCTATCATCTTGAAGACTAATTCTTCTGACTTTGGACTTAAGCCACTGGCCACTTTCTTCAAGATTTGATTTCTATTACTGCGGTTTACGATTTCGTGCTCTGACAGTATTTTTAGACCCTCTAGAATCTTCAGAGCTTCAAAATAATTCTTACTGGCCTCTAGAGCTTGGGCATTGTAAATTTTCTTCGACTCTACCTTGCTGAATTCGTAAGCGTGATTATTAATTTTAACCTGCTCTACATCCCTTAATCCATTGAATAGGTTTATGTTAGCAATAAGCCCTGACGAGGGGGTCTTGGAAATTTGAGACATCTTATCACTTTCACTTTGAGCATATAACGAAACATCAGGAACAAAAGAAGCCCCAACAGAAGACATCTTCGCCTTAGAAGACTTGACACTTTCGTTACTAATTTTGACTTCAAGGTTTGACTCTATCAGTTTTTGCATTAGCTCATAATCAATGATCATAAATTCCTCAATTTTTTAATTATTCTCTAAAGGAAATACTACGCTCTCTTCCTTACCATCATTCTTTAGAATGATATTCAGTTTGAAATGCTTTTCCTTCGTAAGATCGGTCATGACAACATAATTCATTTTTTTCATTTCAAGTTTTAATGGAATTTTTTTGCCTTTTATCTCTGCAACTGCTTTTATTTCGAGCTTAGGGCCAACGATGCTTTTGTAATCGTGATTTGAAACATAAACCTCAATCGCTTCATCTTGCAAAACCTCAACAAAAGCATTTTTTGTTTTCTTTACGACTCCACCATATAAACTTTTTGCTGTTGCTGAGTCATGCCCTTCATGGGCAAAAACGGACGAACATAAAAGTATAAAAAATACAAAAACTAAATTCCTTTTAAAAATCATGATTATCTCCCTTTATATTTATTTCTAATGCCTTTTTTCCAAAATTATAAAAAATAACTGGTGTCACTATAATATCCAGCAATGTTGAGCTCAAAAGCCCTCCGACAATGACGACAGATAAAGGATATAAAATCTCCTTACCTGGCTCTCCCTTTGCAAGAATAATTGGAATCAGTGCCAGGATAGCTGTTAATGCGGTCATCAACACCGGAACCAATCTCTCTAATGATCCTCTGATAATCATTTCCTTGTTGAAGCTTTCACCTTCATATTTAACAAGATGGATATAATGGGTAATCATCATAATCCCATTTCTGCTTGCAATACCACAAAGGGTTACAAAGGCAACTAAGCTTGCTAACGAGAATGTCTTGTCCGTCAAGTAGACCGCGATGATACTTCCTATCAAGGCCAGTGGAATGTTGATCATAATTTGCAATGCAATCATGGTTGAGTGAAAATGCATATAAAGAATGATGAAAACACCAACAATAGCAAGCAAACTAAGCAAAATTAGTAATTGCATCCCGCTTCGTTGTGACTCTAATTGGCCATCATAATTAATAAAATATCCTTCTTTCAATTTGAGGTCTTTTAATTTCAATTCTATTTCCTGAACGACAGTCTCCAAGTCAACATTTGATGTATTAGCTGAAACGACAATTCGCCTTTGTGCATTCTCTCGATTAATAACGTTTGGTCCAGTAGCTTCATATACCTCTGCCACCTGCGACACTCTTATTTTTGAACCATCAGGTAATATCTTAATAATTGTGTTCTCAATTTTGGAAATGTCTGAGCGTGAGTTGTCATCAAAACGCATGTATACATTAAAATATTTTGCATCTTCAAATAACTGAGCCACGACTTCACCCTTCAGCGCTTTCTCCAGACTTTCCGTAACCTCGCCTACTGGTAGGTTGTATTTGCGGGCCATGTCCCTTTTTAATTGAATTTTAATTTGTGGGATTAAAACTTGCTGTTCCACTTGTAGATCTACCAGACCATTGACGGCTTCAAGTTTGGATTTAATCTCATAACCTTTTTTACGAAGTGTATTCAAATCAGGGCCATACAATTTGATCGCAATCGCAGCTCTGACACCGGATAATAAGTGATCCAGCCTATGCGAAATCGGCTGCCCAATGTTGAAGACAACTCCATCAATTGTTTTTAGCTTATTCCTGATATCATTTAAGACTTCTTCTTTTTCTCGTATTTGAATTTTCGCAGTTTCTTTGGTTTTAAAATCCACATCCAACTCAGATGAATGGACACCTTCAGCATGTTCATCTTGCTCTGCACGTCCAGTTCTTCTTGAGACTGAACTCACTTCGGGTACAGAGAGAATCAGTTCTTCCGCTCTTTGCCCTATCTTATTTGATTCTTCCAGCGAGATTCCTGGCTGGGCCAAAAGACCAATGACCGCCGTCCCTTCATTAAATTTAGGCAAAAAGTCTTTTCCTAACTGCGGCACTAATGCTAGGGAGAATAACAACATTAATGCCAGCGAAGATAAAACTAACCAGGGGCGATCAAGCGTCTTATCAAGAATTTTACGATCATACTTTTTCAAAAACCTGACTAAAAAACCATCTGGTTTCTCTAAAATATCTGATTTGCCTATCAGCAGCGAACATAAGACTGGAGTAACTGTAAGAGAGACAAAGAGAGACGCAATCAATGAAACAATGTAAGAGATCCCCAAAGGAATGAACAGTCTTCCCTCAAGTCCTCCCAGGTAAAATAAAGGAAGCATGACCAGAACGACAATAATTGTTGCAAAAACAATCGAATTTCGAACTTCTGAAGAGGCTTCAAATATTACAGTTAAAATGCTCTTTTTAATTGCTGCTTGTTTGTTTTCCTTGAGCCTCCGAAGCACGTTTTCAACGTCGATGATGGCATCGTCAACGAGCTCCCCAATAGCTATGGCCAGCCCCCCTAAAGTCATCGTGTTGATCGATAATCCGAAAAACTTGAGAACTATAAAGGTCACGACAAACGAAAGAGGGATTGCAGTCAAAGTAATAAGAGTAGTCCTGACATTCATCAGGAAGAGAATAAGTACGATGACAATGAATATCCCTGCATCTCTTAGTGCTTCTTCTACATTATTAATTGAATTTTTGATAAAATCAGCTTGCTTGAACAAATGAGAATGAAGTTTCACACCTTTTGGCAGAGTTTTTTCCATTGATTTCAAAACTTCATCAATTTTTGCAGTTAGCTCAATCGTACTAGCTCCTGGCTGCTTGGCCACACTCAAAATGACTCCAGGCCCACCATTGATGCCCGCATCTCCTCGCTTAACTTGTGCATCGATTTCAACTTTGGCAATATCCTTAACGAGCACGGGGCGCCCCAAATGCTCACCCACAACAGTGAGTTCTAAATCTTCCACAGTCTCAGCTCGTGCGAGATTTCTTATAAGGTACTCTTGCCCTTCCTTATTGAGATATCCGCCTGTGGTATTTTGGCTAATCAAATTTAGATTCTTTTCAACCTCATCCAAATTTAATTGATAAAAGTTCAACTTATCTGCTGAAATTTTAATTTGAAACTGCTTTACTCCTCCGCCAATAGATATTACTTGAGAAACACCTGCTATACTTGACAACCTTGGCCTGATAACCCAGTCTGCATATGTTCTTAAGTCAACTGGTGATATGTCACTTTGCGCTTTTTCATCAATTGACAAACCAATGAGCTGTATTTCACCCATAATCGAAGATATTGGGCCCATTACCGGCACTACACTAGAAGGAAAATGCTCTTGTGCCTCAATAAGTTTCTCAGAAACTAATTGCCGGTTACGAAAGACATCAGTCCCCCACTCAAACTCCACATAAACAACAGATAGACCGACTCCTGAAGTTGAGCGAACTCGGTTTACTCCAGGTAGTCCATTGAGAGCATTTTCTAGAGGAATCGTAATTAACGTTTCAACTTCTTCCGGTGCCATCCCCTCTGCTTCGGTCATGATATTAACCGTGGGTCTGTTTAAATCAGGAAATACATCGACTGGAAGATTTGCAACAATAAATCCGCCATAGACAAGTATCGCTACCGATAAAAAAACAACAACTAGTCTATTTTTTAATGAAAATTTAATGATACTGTTTAACATTACAAACCTTTATTTATGGCGTTCGATTAACTCTATTAACTCTTTAATTTTCTCATTTGGCATTATATTTTCTAACTCTAACCGCTTCTTTTTTGACTTGTCACAAACAGCTTCCCCTATACGTATACCCGGTATAGGCACCCAGGAAAGCACCACTGCCCCACAAAGGTGTCAATTGAAAGGAATACGTTATGAATATGAAAATTGTGACTTTAATCTCTTTGCTTTTGTCGTCTGAAATGGCCTTTTCGCATGGAATGAATAAACACGGTCCCAATGGTGGATATATTAAGATGCCGGGTGCTTTTCATACCGAACTAGTAGATATTGGTACAAAAATGCATGTCTATCTTTTAGACATGGGTTTTAAGAACCCAATCACCACAAACTCCAATGTGAAAATTAAATATAAGGGAAGTATTGAATCTGAATATTCATGTACGAAAAGTGCGAATTACTTTGTTTGTAACAAGCCCGAGGGCAATCTAGAAAATGTAAAAGAAGTGATCATTAATGCGACCAGAAATAATAGCAAAGGTGGAGCGGCAACCTACTCCTTGCCTTTACAACTAGAAAAATGAAACACATTTTTCGTCTTCTTGAAGATAAGATGGATTGATGATCAGTAATTAATTGAAACGGCCCTTACTCAGGAGCTAAGATCATCCAATTCTATTTGCAGGGATTTTAATCAGAGTAGAAACTCAAGAGTATATTGTCTACGTTCAGGATTGAAATCTGTTTCCTTAAACCCTAAAGAAGAATAAAGTTTCCGTGCAATAGCGTTGTCATGAAAAACGCAAAGCCTCACTTTGTCGATAGGGCGTTTTTTCATAAGCTCAATCCCACGAACCAAGGTTTCACGGCCAAGTCCTTTAAATCGATACTCTACTTCGATGTAAAAATCATAGATGAAAGCTTCTTTTTTCTTTGGCTGAATCTGAATCCATATAAACCCTACAGGCTGCCCCTCAGATTGAATCACATACCATAAATCATTTTTGGAAGGGCAATTTGGAGGTCCACCGAATTTCTCTCTTAAATCCTCGACACTTTTTTCCGACAACTTGGCAGTTTCATTTAAGAACTTCTCAAAAGAGAACTTGCTGTAATAGCTCAATTCATCTGCGGTCATAGTTTTAAAATTAATCATAGGAATAAGCTACCATTAGAAATCCTCAACCGTCATTTCCAATTCAAAAATCCCTCACGAAGTGTTGCTCTTCCCTCTCCTCATTTCGAATCACCATTTCTTTCAACATAAATAGCAATTTCATGTCCTTAATCTTGTAATATTAACCACTAAATGAAAAAATCTTTTTTAAACCAAATTTTAAAAAAGTTAAAAAACAGAGCAATTCCAAACAGATAGACATCTCCATTCAAGACCAAATTCGTGACTAGCGCGATTTTGGTCTTGACCAAATTCGTGACAGGCACGAAAATAGTCATAAGAGGAAGGTGGTATCATGGATCGTTATATTAGCAAAGACATCATAGATTTGGCCTTGAAACGAAACAAGATGGCCTTTATTTCTGGCCCTAGACAGGTTGGTAAAACGACACTTTCAAAAAGTTATCAAAAAAGCTTTGATCAGTTTATCTATAAAAATTGGGATGAAAGCAAATTTAGAAAGATGTGGACGATCTCACCTAACTCAATTCAAGAAGAATTTTCGTTAGCAAAAGAAAAAGAATCTAAATTAGTTATATTCGATGAGATTCATAAATCTAAATCTTGGAAGCAAAAACTAAAAGGGATCTATGATGAATTCAATGAAGACTTTAGCATAATAGTTACAGGAAGTGCACGCTTAAACATATTTAAGAAAGGTGGCGATTCTCTTATGGGGCGTTATTTAAACTTTCGCCTGCACCCTCTCTCTTACGGTGAAATTACAGGCTCTAAAAACTTACTTCCTGAAGAATGGAAAAAAGGCCTCTTTAAAAAATCAACTAAATTCTATGAACAAGGGCCACTTCTAAAATTATTCAAACTCAGTGGTTTTCCAGAACCTTTTCTTGCAAATTCTGAAAAAATTCTTAGAATCTGGAGAAAAGGTAGAAACGAAAAAATTGTGAGAGAAGACCTTCGAGATTTAAGCCGTCTCCCTGAATTATCACAAGTAGAAATGCTCACAAGCCTCCTCCCTATGAAAATAGGAAGCCCTCTAAGCGTACAAAGCTTAAGAGAAGATTTAGAAGTCTCCCATGATACGGTCTCAAGATGGCTCAGGTACTTAAACGAACTTTTTTATTTTTTTGAAATCAAACCCTGGACCAAGTCAGTGCCACGTTCTTTGAAAAAAGAAGGAAAGATTTATCTCTATGACTGGACTGAGATTGAAGATATTGGGCCAAGATTTGAAAATCTTGTAGCTTGCCATTTAATTAAGGCCTGTCACTATTGGACGGATACAGGTGAAGGAGATTTTGATTTATTCTATTTAAGAAATAAAGAAAAACAAGAAATTGATTTTGTTATCATTAAAGATAAAAAACCGTGGTTATGCTTTGAAGTTAAAGTTTCAGATACAAGTATCGATCATAAAGTCGCTGATAAATTTGTAGGCTACTTAAAATGCCCGTATGTACAAATTGTCCAAAGTGAAGGAATTTGGCGGACAGACGGCGAAAAGTTAGTCGTTAGTGCAGCTAGAGCATTTGCGGGATTACCATAAAGAGACAATGTCACGACGAGGCTGCTTTTTCACGTACGACACTTAGATCGTACTCTGCCTGTATACGACCCCGCATTTCAGCCTCTTTACACGCTCTATATATTTTTATATTTTAAAAAGATGGAAACTATTCAAGAAAGAAATAAGCGAGCGTGGAATCGTCAAGTGGATGCAGGCAATATATGGACACTCCCCGTATCAACCGAGTTGATAGAAAGGGCCAAAAAAGGTGACTGGAGCGTTGTTTTGACACCTCAAAAGAATGTTCCTAAAAATTGGTTCCCTCCAATGAAGGGATTAAAGATATTAGCCCTAGCATCAGGTGGCGGACAACAGGCACCCATTTTTTCTGCAGCTGGTGCTGACGTGACAGTTTATGATCTTTCACCCAATCAGTTAAAACAAGATCGCATGGTGGCAGAAAGGGATGGACTTGATCTCATTACCATCGAGGGAGATATGACAGATCTCTCTTGTTTTGAAGATCAAACCTTTGACCTTATTTTTCATCCTTGTTCAAACTGTTTTGTTCCCAATGTAAATCTTGTATGGAAGGAAGCATATCGTGTGCTTAAAGTAGGTGGAACTTTAATTTCTGGCATTACAAACCCGATAGCACTGGCATTTGATCCGGAGAAAGAAAAAACAGGTATATTAGAGCTAAAGTACAAAATCCCATACTCCGACCTAACCAGCATCACTGAGGAGGAGAGAGTGTCCTTTTTCGGTGAAGATGAACCCATTACTTTTGGCCATACTCTGCAAGATCAAATTGGTGGTCAGATTGATGCCGGCTTCTCCTTAATTGGTTTCTATGAAGATAACGGGAAAGGAAGTGGTCTACTTCATGATTTTCTAGACTGTTTTATTGCAACAAGGGCCTTGAAAACTTGATGCTCAATTCAAATTCAAGCAGCTCCCTGAGTTGTTTGCTTTTACTGGTTGGAACAAGCTTAAATTAGCTCGTATTGGACGTCTACAATTAATGTTTCACGACTTAATCATTCTGACCAAAAATTCTGACAATTCTTTTACAGAATAAACTTAAACATAGGCCTATGATGCATTCATGGCAGCACCTTCAAAAATAGTAGTAAAACCTCTCCTTCGCGGGCACTCTCATCAGGCCGCTTTCTTTGTTTTCCTTGGCGCCTGTACCATGCTCTTGCCCTATATTCGCGACACGCGATCAGCCCTTGCCATTATCGTCTATTCTTTATCTATCCCTGGCCTTTTTGGAATCAGCGCCCTCTATCATCGCCCAACATGGACTCCTGAAAAGCGTTTATGGATGAAGCGCCTTGACCATGCAGCGATTTATGTCTGCATCGCTGGCACCTCTACTCCTATTTGTCTCTTAGCTTTACCTCCTAATGTCGGAGGTAGTGTTTCCCAGTTAGTTTGGGGAGCGGCCCTGTTTGGAATTTTTCAATCACTCTTTTGGGCAACGGCCCCGAAATGGGTTTCTTCAATCTTGTACGTCATTGTTGGCTGCTTAGTTGTGCCTTATCTGGCCGAGCTGCAAAGAGTATTAAACACACAACAAATTATTTTTATCTTTCTTGGTGGCGCTGTTTATATTCTTGGCGCTATTACTTATGCTCTAAAGCGCCCTAATCCGGCCCCTAATATTTTTGGATACCATGAGATCTTTCATCTTCTGGTAATTCTTGGTGCCTTTTTTCATTTCTTAGTCATCCGAAAAGTTATTATGAACTACTAACAAAGCCAAGGCTAAAAACTGCTCCCAGATCAGCGAATAAGTACAAATGTATATTCTGATATTTTTTTCTCAACTTTAACTTCTTGGCTAGTCGTTAACATTAATTCAGCAGGAAAAGGCCTAATTTTAAGACTGCCAACTCTTCTGTCGTTTATCAAGCAATAGGTTTTAGGCTTATCACAATTTTTTTTCTGGATAGCCTCAGCTTGAAATTTATTTCTTGGCAACATATCCAGGTAAGCATCCATACATCCAATTATTTCTTCATTTGTTTCTGCTTTGACACATTTTGGTTTCAGGTTAGGCGTTTCAAGCTTTTTTGATATTTCTTTTAGTTTGTCGAAAATTTTTTCATGATTATCGATATCGGTATTATTAGACTACGATGACACTGAAGCAATTGAGATTTTTGAAATTAATTTAAAAGAATTAGATCTAATTGTTAATGATAATTCTTGTCAAGATTTAACTTTTCAAAGCATTGAACTCAATGAACAAATCTAAAATCGATGACCAGTGAAATAAATTAGTCCCTAGTTTCTACAGGTGTCCCGTTAAGCGATTAAGATTTTTACAAAAAATCTACGAGAATCGAACTCTCGGATCCACTAATGCATAAAATATATCAGTTAAAGTATTAAACAAGACAAAGGCTATAGAACTAAACGTTGTCATTGCTCTTATGACAGGAAGGTCACTTTTCCCAATTGCATCTATAGTCAGTCCACCAATTCCAGGAATTCCAAAAAATGATTCAAATAAAAGCATTCCCAGAAGTAGAAATGGTATTTGTATAACCACATTTGTTAAAATTGGGATCATGGAATTCTTCAAAATGTGTTTATATAATATTCTAAATTCACTAACTCCTTGCGATCTGGCCGTTACTACATAGTCTTTATAGGCTTCATCCAAAATGCATGTCCGATAAAATCTCGTATCTCCGCCAAAGTTTATTATTAGACCAAGTGACACTGGCAATATGATATATGGGATGAATCCAACTAGACTTTTTTCAAAACCTGCAATTTCAAACCACCCAAGTTTGTAAGCAAAGAACCATTGACCAAATAACACGTAAACGAGTGCAGGAATGCTCATGGTTGCTATTGATACAACTAAGATAAACTTATCAATAAATTTCCCTCTAAAAAAAGTGATCAGAAGAGCTGTGGCAATTGTGAGTAAATTTCCAAAAACAAATATTGGAAAAGTAATTGTTAACGATGGTATAATTCCATCGAAAATCATGGCCGTAATCTCTCGGTGAGTACTCCATGATGTGCCAACATTAAGAGTTAAAATAGATTTTACAAAATCAAAATACTGCACCAACAAAGGGCGATCTAGACCATATGTTGAATGAAAACTCGCAATTCTTTCTGCATTAACGTGCTTGGGTCCAAGAATAAGTATTGCGGGATCTACCATCAAATTATGAAAAATCATAAAGATTATAAGCGACACCCCAAATAAAACTGGAATAATGTATGCAGTTCGCTTTAAACAATAAATGCGTAAATTCATGAAGCTCGCTTTCAGATAAGTAACTCTAATAATTATCATGTACAATTATTAATGACCAGCAAGATAAGAAAGGGATTACTCATCCCTAGCTTGATTAATCCAATGTTTCCAAATCAACAAGAGGTCATCAATCATTCGCATTCAATCCCAACAATTCTTGAATTACCATTTCTTTTCTTTTTATTCAGATTCTAGGCAGGCCGAGCAAGGACGAAGGAGCATACGCCCAGTATGTGACTGAGTCCGCGACGAGAGCCTAACGACGAAGATGGATAAAAGAAAAAGAAATGGTGGACCAATCCAGTAGCCAATTAAATCATAAACTTTTAAAAATATTAAGCCAACTTTAGCCAATCCTAGAGATACATAGAGACATTCATGAAAAAAGCCTCGAATGAATCGAGGCTTAGAAAGTTATAATTTTATTAATTAAGGCAAGCTTGATCCTGGAAGACCACCTGCTTTAATAATCAATTTAACGATAGCTGAGTCATCACCAGCATGATCTAAAGCTGTCTTTCCTTCACTATCCTTCAAGTTAATTTTTGCACCGGCATTTATTAAAAACTTAACTGACTCGTATTTTCTCCATCCGGCCACAAACATTAAAGCCGTATGGCCATCAACAGGATCTTGAGCATCCAAATTCACACCTGCATGATGTAAAATTTTTAATTTTTCTATGTTCCCACTTTTCGCGCCCAGATCTAAAACTGAAAGATATTCATTCCTATAGTTAACATCAGCCCCGTAGTTGATAAGCAATCTTGAGATTTCCGAATCAGGGCAATTGTTGTTGTCCATAGCATACATCAATGGCGTAGATTTAGAAGTGCTTACGACATTCACGTTTACTCCGGAATCCAAAAGCACCTTCACATACTCAGTGTCAGGCAAATAGAAGATATGGGCCAGTAAAGCGCTCTCAGCCTTAGCACCATACTTAAGAAGAAGCTTGGCGATCTCAATGCTCGCAGCTACTTGCCAGCTACCGGAATTAGGATGATAAGCGGCTATGTCAGAGTTAATATAAAGAGCTGTTAATTTTTCGTTGTTTTTAATTTCAACAGAAGCTCCTGAAGATAAAAGAATATCTACAAATTCAGGTCTTTTATTTTTTACAGCAACAATTAAAGCTGTGTTCCCTTTATCATTCTGATGATCAAGTTTTGCTCCGGCTTTGATGAGACTATTAAAAGATTCACCATTAAGAGGCTCAGTATAAAAACGCCTCTGTGAAGCCAGGATTAAGGCAGAGTTAGATGATCTATCTAGAAGGTTTGGGTTTGCTCCTGCTGCCAAAAGAAGATCAACATTTTCATTAGAAGAAACCATCAGAGGGGTTTGGTCTGGGTACCCATACATACGGACTTTTGCATTTACATCTGCACCAGCAGCTAGAAGGTCTCTGGTAACACCAGCATTTTTGTTTTGAACGGAAGCAAAAAGACTTAGTGGAAGACTTAGTTGAGCACCTGCATTTTTTAAATCGCTAATAAACTCCGGCGATGTAAAGGCATACGCAAGCATCAGCGGTTGCCAATCTGAATGCATTTCGTGAGTTCCTTGCCAGTTACCAAAACCGACTTTATTCAAGTTTGGCTTTTTAGACAGAATCAGATTTAAAATTTCTCTCTGCGCTTGCTTATTTTCATGAAATGGATAACAGGCATATTGAAGTGCCGTGAACTCACCAAAGCTTATATCATCGATATTATCAACCGTGCGTAGCAAAACTTCAACTTGCTTAACGTCCCCATATCTAATCGCTGATCCCAGTTCCATAGATAGACTATTTTTAGTGATTTCAGATTTAACTTGTTTCGCATTTCCCTCTTGAAAAGAAATGGCCATGAAAGCACAAAAAACAACCATAGATAGTTTAAACATGAGTCCCCCTGATTATGATAACGACTAAATCGTACACACATAAAAACCCATTTTCAAATAATTATTGTATAGAAAGCCTAGGTAACAGCAGACGAGTGCCTAACGACGAAGATGGATAAAAGAAAAAGAAATGGTGGACCCATGCGGGATCGAACCGCAGACCTCAACACTGCCAGCGTTGCGCTCTCCCAGCTGAGCTATGAGCCCACTTACGTGAGCCACAATTATTGAATAAAACTTTCAGCTTTTCCAGTCTAAAGATGATTTTTTTCTCTGACGCGTGGCTTATTCGACAATATAGTAACCCATTCTCGAAGGGGCATAGAATTTTCCCCCCAAAGAAGAGATTTTCCCAATCGTAGTTTCCATAAAACGCGAATCGTTAATAATCCCCGGGCCATTCTTGTTTCTTGAGTAACACATGAATTTACCCATAATACCTATGGCGCAAAGATTATCTTTGTAAATAAAAGGATTATTAATAAATGGCTCTGCAAACTCACCAATATACCCTATGCTTGAGTCTTTTAGTGAGACTGTAATGAAGTCACCAGTTGAAAGCGTGACATAGGCCAAATCCCCTACAATCAGTGGGGCAAAGAAATTATATCCACGCAGCTCTTTTTCGAAGGTTATTTTGTTATTTTTTAAATCAATAACGTAAAGATCTGCTTTCGTATCCCACTTTTTTGTCTCACTCAAGTTAGCTTCTGTCGCATATCCAACGATAAGTGAATTACTAGAGGCAATTTCGCTCTTGGGGCTTTTCTTAAGCGAGAAGGAATTCACCACTTTTCCGTTTGTAACATCGAAACAAACCACCGCTTTAAATGTGTAAACTGAAGTTGTGCAGACTTTGTTGTCGACAAAAAGAATGTTCCCATCACTGTGAAGAGCTTTTCCGTTCGCTTCTTTGGTTTGCCAGATTTTAGTCAGAGGATTTAATTTAAAAGCGGCCACACCGCCAGCACCAAGACCCGTATACAAGACATTGTCGTGAATTAAAGGCCCGCGTTCAATGTGCCCGTCGACAGTTGTTTCGCTTACTAATTTTTTGGTTTTAAGATCAAAAGAGCGGAGTTTAGAAGTTTTATCTTCATGCAGACCTTCTCCCCAAAAGACCTGAGTGCCCGATAAGGCAAGGGAGCTTATGCTTTGCTTTTTTCCTGTAAAAAGAACTTCCGGGTTTGAAAGGGCCGGATTGATTTTAAAAAGCACACCGGTTGTTGCCACAAAATAGAGATTATTTTCAAACAAGACTGGAGCTGAAAAAGTAGGTCCGATTTTTGATCGCTCATCCGCTTTTTTGGCAAATGTGGCATCGGCAAAAAGTGTAGATTGAGACGACATGAAGAAAAAGAAAAGCGTGAAAGTTAATTTCATTATTATTGTCTCCAAAATCAGTTATGATTAATTATGAATTTAAACTCGAAAAAATTCAAATACCTTTTGCAGGCCCAGAAACAGTTGGGTGATAAAATCGTCCCGGCATTCATAAAGATTGAGAGCGAAAGTGATGTACAAAAATACTTTTCCACATCAATCATGCGCTCATCACTAAAAGGAGAGGCGGATGAACAAAATCTGCTAAGTGGAAAAAGCCTTAGTATCCCTCAGCTAAAAGATATTGAAAGTTTAAAAAGCGCATACCAGCAAATAAATAAGCAGGCGACCCTAGAAGAGATTATCCTGCAGGAAGAAATAGAATGGGATCAGCACCTCACTCTGATTCATGAAAGAGGCTTTCTGTTTATTGAGTCCAAAACAAAGGACCCTGGCAGTCCCCCTCAATTCTCCTACTGGACGCCTGTTGGGCATACATCCAATGGCCATGAGCTTTTTACCTCCATCAATAAAATTCTAAGGCCACTCTCCCCAATGACAGACACTGATCCACTTTGGCTGCTGGAGATAGGTGTAAAAGCAGGGAATTTTTACCTGTTTCAAATTCAGCCCATCGCTTTTTCTTTTTTAGACAACCTCTTCTCCCAAAACCTGGTGCAGGAAATGCTTCTTTCCAGACAGCGTTTTCAAAAAAGCCACGGTCTCTGGGCGATGATAAAAACAGAGTGGGCCGCTTACAAATTCCGCAGAAACTTTTCCAAAACAAAGACGCCTGCACCTTCATGGATCTTTCTTAATTGGGAATTCATCTTTCACTACTTCAGAATCTTTTGCTTGCAAAAAAAACTCAAACCAAATCAGGACTCGTTCAGCGCTTTTCTCACCATAGGGCATGAGAAAAATTGGCTGGGAGAAATTCTGAGACGACACTTCATGATGGCAAACCAGCTGCGCTTACATGAGTCTCATTCGGAAGTAAGTTTTGTTTTTAATCAAAACACAGCGTTCATTTTTATTGGACGGGGCACTTTTAGAGGCAGACTCGGGACAGATATTGCTCTTTTACCAGAACTCACTCCACAGCAAGTTTATGAGCTCTCACCGAATACAATCATCCTGACCAAAACGATCAGTCTTCTAAGCCACGGAATACTCGCGGCCATTGAGATGAAAATGAGGGTTGTCGCGGGAATTCCAGATGAGGAATGGGAAAAGCTTAGTGGTGCAGAAAATATTTTCCTGGATTTTGAGGCCAGGACTTTCGAGCTAAAATAGAATCAGTTTAAACGGTGAGGAGTTTTATGGTTTTTCCTTCTTTAATTGTTCAAATCGATCAAGGCGCTATTGCCCAATTTTCAGCATGGATCGTTCTACTCTTCTCATTTGTTCTTTACCGCTTTAAGAAAATAATCATCACTTTTTTTGTCGTCCTGATTGCGGTTATTGCAACCAAGGCCCATGCCTTTGGGCTACCATCTCCTGGATACGGACAAAATAGCCAGTACTACAATAATTACTACAACTACTACGGCCGTCCAACAGGATACGCTCCACCTGTTTATTTCTATCCTCAGCTTCCCTACCAATCTATGTGGCCGCAACAAAACTATTATTTCCGAAGCAGTCCGTCTCCCTATCGACCTGTCGATTGCCCATTTTGCAATCAACAAAATTACCAACAAACTCAGCCTTTCTTTTTTCCTAACTCTAGTCAATTTCCTGGCGGCGGTATCACTTGATCTACCTCGTCCCATGGTTTTTGGTTGGACTGAGTTTTGCCATTGCCCATACTTTTCCAATGAACCTAGGTCTCTTATTTACAGTTAACGTCTGGTGCCTGTCGATGCCGCACAGTTTTTCGACTTTCACCAGAGATGACTTAAGAACGACCAGTATTGCCCTGAAAGCGTTACTTTTATTTTTAACTTTTTTCTTTTTACTCAATGGCATGATGGCCAGAATGGGGTTTGTTTTAATTTACTCTTTCTATTTTTATTGGCAGCAATTTCACTACACCAAGCAGAATATGGGCATCGGCTCATGGGAAATTAAGAAGAAAGCCTCTAAAGATCTATACATCGATTACACCTTTTATTTCACCGTCTCAATCGTTTCAATTGCTGCTAGTTTTTACGGCGGCGGAATCCAATTCTTTGGCTATACACTTCTAAATCCATTTCTCTGGTTTACGATCACTCCTTTTGCGGCAATCATCGTAAATGTTACTGCCCTCTCGTTGTATATTTACCTGCGCCCCATGGCCTGGAAAATGGGCCTTACTCATGCCCTCATTTACACACTGGCTTACCTCGTTATGAATAATTTCGTTTTAGGGTGGATTCTCCTCAACATTTTTCATAACTCTCAATATCTCGTTTTCATGAAAGCAGAAGAAAGAAACCTGAAAGTCTTTTTATATGCTGGAATACTGGCCTTCCTCTTCTATTTCATTCTCCACAGCGACACTTTCATCATTTTTAGTCTCGGTATTATGCTCTCTTTGAATTTTACCCATTATATTTTCGATAGCATCATCTGGCGAAAAAGCTTCCGAGAAAAACGACTCCCCACATTAGTGAAAACTAATAGTAAGAATTAGTTAGATCCTCCCTTCATAGATTCTTAACCAAAATTGACGTGAAAGCGTCCTTTCTGATATGATATAATGCTGTCCTAACGACACTATATTTCACGAGGTACCCACGATGGGAATTTTCATCAACCGCACTCTTAATTTAAAAAAAATCAAGGCCATCGGCTTTGATATGGACTACACGATCGTCCGTTACAACTCTGAAGCATTTGAAAAATACACGCACCAGGAAACACTAAAGAAACTGGTAAACGATAAAGGCTACCCTTCTGAGATCTTAAAACTTGAATTTGATTTCAAGCGAGTTATCCAGGGTCTGGTTATCGACAAATCCAAAGGAAACCTGCTTAAGGTTTCACGCTTTGGTAAAGTAAAATCGTCTTACCACGGTCTTGCTCCACTCGATTTCAAAGAGCAGCAAAGACTTTATGGCAACGGTGTAATTGATCTTTCTGATCCGCACATTCAAAGTTTGGATACGAACTTTGCAGTCTCTAACGGAGTTCTTTACTCTCAGTTAGTGGACCTGAAGGAAAAAGGTCTGGCCTTGCCGGACTTCGACACGCTCGCGGTAGAGATCAAAGAAGCGCTGGATGTTTGCCACTCTGACGGGACATTGAAAAATCACGTACGAAACAATATCGATAAGTTCATTATTCAGGACCCGACAGTTGTCGCTTTATTTGAGCGCTATAAACGCTACGGAAAAAAACTCCTGGTTATCACAAACTCTGATTACAACTACACGAAGCTTCTTTTGGATTACACCATCAATCCATTCTTAAAAGACCACAAACACTGGTCTGAGCTTTTTGAAATCACGGTGACTCTGGCGAGCAAGCCAAGATTCTTCACGATTAAAACTCCTTTTCTTTCGATTGACCCGGCGACAGGTCTCATGACCAACACAGAAGGAAAAATCCAGAAAGGGATTTATCAGGGAGGATTTGCGGGGCGTCTGCAAAAAGACCTGGGCCTTGAAGGCGATGAGATTCTTTATTTAGGGGATCACATTTATGGTGACGTGGTAAGTATCAAAAAAACTTTCAACTGGAGAACTGCACTGGTGCTTGATCCTCTGGCCGAAGAAATTGATGCCATCAAAAAGAGCGCTCCGATTCAGGCCGAGATCGACAAACAAATGCAGATCAAAGAAGTCCTGGAGACAAAACTAAACGACCTGGATCTTAGAAAGAACGAACTTCATGAGGATGTTTCAAAAGAAGAACTGAACGCCCTTTTTGCCGAGATCGACAAGGTAAACACCACGATTTCAGAACTACTTGAACAGCACCGCCAGTACTTCAACCCGTACTGGGGAGAAATGATGAGAGCGGGTCTTGAAGAGTCACGATTCGCTGACCAGGTGGAAAAATACGCTTGTATCTACATGACCAAAGTTTCTGATTTGATTGAATACTCGCCGAGAACTTACTTCCGCCCTCACAGAAGAGTTCTGCCGCACGAAATGGAATAGAATTATTTAGATAACGTCATCTCTTTGAAACGGTCGGTGCTTGGAATATAAACAGCACCGGCCTTTCCTTTGTTAGAACCGCGCGAGCTGTTGTCAATCACTCCCACATTATCCTTTAAACACTTCTTCGACTCTTTTAAAGAATTACAGGCCTGGATGATCTTAGGATCCACACCTTTAGTGCTCTTCATCTGGCAGTGCTTTTTATTGATGTCTGAAAGCTCGTTATACCGCTTAACGGCCAGGACCATTTCTGTCTCTGTGAAAGTGCGGTTGATCGCCTCGGCACCGTCCATACACACTTCCTGAGTGAGGTTAGTCAATTCCACAGTGTCGTTCTTTTTGAAAGTCGAATATGCCATGTAAGCGGCAATCCCGATGATCGCGGCCACGGCCACAAGAATCGTCGCCCCTGAGATGGCGTGGGCGTCCGAAATAATCAGCTGAGTAAATGCACTTTGCCCGAGAATCACGGGACTGATCTTATGCGCGATATCCTGATAGCTGTCGGATTCCATCACTGAGATTTTTTTATTGTTCAGTTTAAAAACAATCTCACGGGAAGAAACCGATTCAACTTTTAATTCAAACTTCTTCTCTCCATCCACCACGAGCAGGTCATTCTCAAATTCAAGCCCCGGGGTTTTTGTCACAGCATTTTGCTGAAAAAATATTTTCAGGTCGGCCGGCATCCTCTCCAGACTTGAATAAGTTTTATACTCACTCACCGCCTGCTCTATAAATTTGTGAGCTGGGAACTCAGAAGCAAAAAGCCCATGGGTCATAGTGAAACAGGCAATCAAAAGGCTTTTTAGAATACTTGACATAAAGACCCCGTCTTAAGATGAGAATTCATCAATATGTTCGGATCCTGCGAGAGAGAACTAGAGGTTTTTTGGGTGAAAAGAGGTGTTTTCCCCTACGAATTTCAAGAACTGCAGGTAGATTTCCCATGATTTATCGCCATAACCTCCGGCCATGACATAACTCTGAGGGATGTTTCTGGTTTTAAAGAACTGATATAAAAAGACATCACGGGCAAGCACCTGCTCTTTGGATAAGTTCAAAAGAGAAGCACTTGGAAGCTCGTCGTGCTCGTAGGGATCGGCACCATTGACCACAATCACGATATCAGGGTTGGGATGAATTTCTTCCAACCGCAAAAGACCCGCTTCAAGCATCGCCAGGTATTGGTCTTCTTCTCCGAGATCAACTCCCACATCAACTGTTGAAGGAATAAACCATGGGTCGCGCACACTTCCTGAATTAAGCGGCCATCCTTCTTTCATGTGAATAGAGAATGTCCTGATCGTTGAATCTTTCTGCAATATTTCCGGAGCACCATCGCCCTTATGAACATCGACGTCTACAATCCAAGCTGTCTTGATGAGTCCTTCGCTTTGAAGTTTGCGCAGAGAAATCACCACATCGTTGATCAGACAAAAACCTCGTCCTGCAAAACTCATCGCGTGGTGCATTCCCCCGCCAAGGTAATAGCTGAATCCATACTTCAGTGAATACTTACTTGAGTGATAGGTCATCGCCGTTTGCATCAGCACTGTTTCAACCAGCTCTTTCCAGTCTCGCTTCTGGTTTTTCGGATTGTATCTTTCAAACTCACCGTTCTCATTGACCAGCTCATAACATTGAAAAATTTCACTTCTTCTTTCGGCCGCTGTTCCCAAGAGGTGGCCAATGTATTCTTTGGTGTGAACACGCTCAAGGTCCGCGCGGGTAATTGTCTCAAGTGAATGAAGGTCGGTGTATTCTAAGAATGGATAAAGGTAATGAAGCGAGGAAAAAACATGTGAAGCACGTTCATCCACGATTGGGATCTCGATTCCATATTCGCTAAACCGTAGATCACAATCGGGATGATAAAAAATCATTTAACTACCAGATCTGACAGTCAACCTGAGCCCAGGCCTGCATCATTGGATCGTAAAAGTTCGAGTGAACGTAAGCTTCAGCTGCAGCTCCTGGATAAATCACAAGTCCGTTGATCCACGAATTAAGAACAACACCTTGCCACGTTCTACCAAACGCCTGTCCGCTACAAACAATTGGTCTCATCGTTGTATTCCAAACGCGAGTCACTGCCACTTCACGGTTAACAAAAAATTCCATACGAGGGATAAAAGCATGCGCTTCTACTGAAATCGTCAAAGCAGCAACCGCTGATAAAATAAACTTTTTCATAACTAAATCTCCTGTCTTTTATGAGACTTTTTTAATCATTTTTGAGCTGGTTTAGCAAGTGCGACATACTCATCCAAATCACCGTTTTTAGGTAAATTCTGGGCCGCTTTTAAAAGAGTTTCTAACTGATTTTTGTTTCTGGCCCCACAAATGGCCACAGACAGCTCCGGGAAACTCAGGTTATAGGCCAGGGCCAACCCCAGACCCGAATGCCCTTTTTTATCCATCACAGGCCAGAGCTTTTTCATCGCCTCGAACTTTGCCGAGTTGTCCATGTCCTTCCACCACGGCGCCCATGAACGGCAGTCGCTTTTGTCGTAGACCTTTCTCGTTTCATCCACTCGGCCGGTGATGATTCCCTTATCCAGTGTCCCCCAACTCATGAAGCTGATGTTTTTCTCTTTAATAAAAGGGAAAATCTGTTCGCGCACAGTTTTATTGGTGAAGAGATTGAACTCTGATTGTACTACTTCCACGCGGTCAATTTCGAAGGCCTTATTGAGGTCTTCCACATTAGTGTTGCAAAGACCAATATGTTTTATCTTTCCCTGGTGTTTTGCTTTTGAGAGGACTTCCATCACTCGCCTGATATCCACACGGGCGTCCGGCCAGTGAACCATGTATAAATCGATAAACTCTGTATTTAAATCTTTAAGGGACTGCTCCAGCATCTTTTCAGCGGTCTTCGGGTCATTGGTCATATCCACGCGCTTGTTTTCATGCCAGGTGACTCCCGATTTTGAAACAAGAAACACTTTCTCACGCATATTCTTGAAGGCCTTCCCCATTCTCACTTCAGAAAGACCAAAACCATAGATAGGTGCGGTATCAAAAATCCTGATTCCCCCATCATAGGCCTGGTGTAAGAGCTCAATAGATTCGCCTTCGCTGATTTCGCCAAAACCATAACCTCCGCCTTCACCGCTAATAGCGGCTCCACCGAATGCAATTGGGAGTGAACTTACCATCTTTAACAACTGCGTCATTTGAACATCTCCTTGTGAAGTTTCCCTAATAAGTGTATTAATAATCATCTTCTTTTAATATGTACAGGCATGAGATTTAAGTCATGAAAATGTTCAGGTTGATTCCTATTTTGTTAGGTTCTCTTTTTGTTAGTTCGTATGCATTAGCAGAAACGAAAAGCTTATTGCAAAAGTTTGAAGAGCTGAAAGAAAAATCAAGAGAAGTCTCTCCTGAACTGGAAACGGCCCGTGCTTACCGCTCGCAGAAAAAAGCGGAGAACTACAGCCGTTTCACCACTCACCTTCCAAACGTCAATTTACAGCTTCGCAAAGAAAAAGATTTTTTTGAAGAAAAAAACGCTCCTCTGCGCGCGCTGGGTATCGGAGTGCTCAACACTTCATGGGGCATCAACTACGAATGGTCGATCTTAAATTTCGCCCAAATCCAGAACACCAGGAAGTCGTTTACTGAAAAAGACAAAAGTGAAGTTGATGTGGAGATCAAAGAAAGTGAGTACCCGATTAAGTTCACAACTTTTTTCCTGAACTACCTGCTGGCAAAATATAAAACGGCGGCAGTGGAAAACTCACTTAAAAAAGCTGAGACGGGAAAACGAGAGGCCAAGCTTGGTTTCGACCTTGGTCAGAAAACAAAGATCGATGTTCTTCGCTCTGAAGCCAACTTCGTTTCACTGAACTCTAAAAAAACGACTTATGTAGAAGAAGAGCAGAACTCTAAAAACCGTTTTGTGGAATTCGCAGGTCTTGAGAGAAATGACCTCGCTTTCGTTTCTAATTTAACGGAAGAAGAAATCCTGGCGCTCATCAATAGTCTTAGCTCAACCGTTGCAAAAAAAGATCTGCCACGCCTGACTTCAAGCCCACAGTACCAAAGTCTGGTGCTCGAGGAAAAAATCAATACGCTTGCCCTGGCCGAATTAACCAGAAATGAATACCCGGACCTGAGGCTTCAAGGAAACTACCTGAACTCTGGAGACAGTTTTGACCAGGCCCTTCACCGACCTACCCGCTCCCACACAGTGGCCTTGATTTTAACCATTCCGATTTTCAGCGGTGGAAGTTTCGCCTCTTCACACACTGAAAAGTACTACGCTAAAAAACAGATCGAATACACTATCAACCAAAAGAAGCTTCAGCTTGAAAATGACCTGAACACCACACTCATTCGCATTAACGCTCTTGAGACGCTAGTTTCTTCTTTAACATTAAACGTAGATCAGTTCGAAGAACTCTACCGCCTGACTTCCAAATCCTATCAGCTTGGCAGAAGCAGTTTGTTTGAACTGCTTGAAGTGCAGGACAGTCTGCTTGATTCCAAAATAAATCTCGCTCAAAATAAGATTCAATTCTATACACTTTCACAAAACTATTTATGGCAGGCCGGCTTATGAAAATAAATACAATCCTAATCCTCTCTCTTATCGCTCTCGCTTCTTGCGGAGGAAAAGTTGAAGTAGAGGCCATAAAAATGGAAAAAGGAACAGTCGAGAGCACTGTGACCACAACCAATTCAGGAACAGTTGAGGCCCGCGAACAGGCGGAGCTTGCTTTCGGGACACCGGGAAGAATTGCAAAAATTCACGTGTCATTAGGCGCCAAGGTCCAAAAAGGAACTCTCATCGCTGAATTGGAAAACGCCGACCTTCGCGCTGTCTACAACGAAGCTCTAAAGGATTTTGAAAGAAGTCAGGAGCTCTACAAAAACGGTCTGGTCTCTGTCGCCAACCTGGACGGTGTGAACCGCGCCAGAGAAGTGGCGAGAATCAACCTGGATAAAACAATCATCAAAGCGCCCTTTGATGGAATGATCACGGCGCTTAATTTAAAGATCGGCGAATTCTACCAAAGTGGTGCAAGTCTTGCGGCAGAAAAGAAAATTGATGTTCAAATCATTGATCTAAAATCGCGCCTGATTAAAGGCGAAATCGATGAAGTCGACCTGCAAAAAGTTCAGATCGGACAAGACGCCCGCGTGAAAATCCCGGCGATGAAAAATCAGATTATCAAGGCAAGACTGACAAAAGTTGTCCCTTTCGTCTCCACAGTAAAAGACCAGGATAGAACCAGCCAGATCGAACTGGAGATCCTAGAAAACCAAAGCTTGATTCCAGTGGGAGCATCTGCTGACGTAGAGATCGTTGTTGAATCCAAAAAAGACGCAAACATTCTTCCGGCAATGGTTTTAACCGGTGTCGGCAAAAGCCGCTCTGTCTTCATCATCGATGGATCAAAACTAATCAAGCGCGCGGTGAAAGTTGGAACAGGAAACTATGAGCGCGTGGAAATCCTTGAAGGTGTGACTGCCGGAGAATTAGTGGCAAAACCCCTTGAAGGAGTAGAGCTGATTGATGGAATGAAAGTGAAAGCAAAAGAGACAAAGTGGTTATAAGTGGCCTTAATAGAATTAAATAACATTCATAAGAACTTCATGATGGGCGATGAAAAAATTCAGGCCCTGAATGATGTTACGATAAAAATCAATGAAGGCGAATTCACTTCGATTGTCGGGGCCTCTGGTTCCGGAAAATCGACCATGATGAACATCATCGGTCTTCTGGATCTGCCAAGCAGCGGTCAGTACTTTCTCGACGGCACCAACACCACCGAGATGAATGACGACGCTCTTTCTCACTATCGCAACCAAAAAATCGGTTTCGTGTTTCAAAGCTTTCACCTTTTGCCAAAAGCTTCAGCGCTAAAGAATGTTGAGATGCCGATGCAGTATGCTTCCGCTTACAATAAAGATTTAACTGATGAGATCATCAGAAAAATGGCGCTTGAAACTCTCGACAAGGTCGGTCTCGCCTCACGCGTGCATCACCTTCCCAACGAACTCTCAGGTGGACAGCGTCAGCGCGTGGCCATCGCCAGAGCGCTGGTGAACAATCCTAAAATCCTTCTGGCCGATGAACCGACCGGGGCCCTGGATTCAAAAACATCAGAAGAAATCCTCAATCTCTTTGAAGAGCTCAATAAGCAGGGCGTGACAGTTATCATCGTCACCCACGACAACCATGTCGCCAAGAGATGCAAACGCATCCTGAGAATGTCAGACGGGCACATCCGCGAGGAGTCCAAATGATTCTTAGAAAAGTCATGATCAACTCATTTGAAGCGCTAGTTGAAAACAAGCTGCGCTCCATGCTCACTATGCTGGGAATGATTATCGGCGTAAGCGCCGTTATTCTTCTAGTGTCAGTCGGTACCGGGGCCAAAAGATACATCACCGGAGAATTTGAAAGTCTTGGGACTAACATGATTCTGATTCAACCGGGAAGAACCGATAAAGAAACGGCCATGGGTCCTCCGGTTTCTTCGAGTAAGGGAAAACTGCTTTTAAGCGACGTCGAAGCCCTGCAAAGATATGCCACTTCATTGTCGGCGGTCTCAGGTGTAATGTTCGGCGCTGGAACAGTTAAGACAGAACAAGGAACCAACAACATCAATATTCTCGGGTCAAACGATCAGTTCGTGAAAATCTTCAACATGGATATCATCCAGGGGAACTACATCACCAAAGAAGACGACGACTCGGGAAAACGCGTGGTCGTTTTAGGCCATAACGTAAAAAAGAATTTATTCGCCGACTCGCCTGCCCTGGGACAACTGGTGAAAGTCAATGATAGCGAACACAGGGTTATCGGGATTGTTAAACCAACCGGTGACAAGATGGGATTCAACGTCGACGATATGGTTTTCATTCCGACGAAATCGGCGCTTAGGCTTTTTAATACAGACAGGCTCTTTGGTATCAGGGCCTCGGCAAAAAGTAGAACCGGCCTTGACGATGCAGTTAAAGATATGACTGAAATCCTAAAAGAGCGCCATAATGGCGAAGAGGACTTCACCATCATCACTCAAGTTACGATGCTTGAGAGTATGAACACCATTTTAAACATGCTGACCTACGCACTTGGGGCGATTGCCCTGATCTCCATGCTGGTTGGTGGAATAGGGATCATGAACATCATGTTAGTCTCGGTGACCGAAAGAACCCGCGAGATCGGGATCAGAAGAGCTGTCGGCGCCCGACAAAACGATATTCTCAAACAGTTCATCATTGAAGCAGTGGTGATCTCCGTCTCCGGCGGACTAATCGGGATTTTGATCTCGGCCTTCATCACCTATACGCTTTATTTCTTCTTCCCTGGCTTTGATATGAGACCGCCGTTTTGGATTATTCCTCCGGCCTTCTTCCTTTCATTTTTCACTGGATTAATCTTTGGTGTGTGGCCCGCCAGAAAGGCCGCTCGCATTCAGACCATCGATGCCCTAAGGTACGAATAATGAAACTACTAGTCTTCGCACACAGAGGAGAGGCCCAGGCCTTCTTCAATCAATGGGATTTTGCTCCGGTGGAATTTCATTTTGCGGGACTTTTTAAATCGAAAAATTATTACCTGCTTATAACCGGCGAAGGCCCTAAAGACGCCAGCGAAAAAACCGTCGCGGTGATCGCTGACTTAAAAGAAGAGCTGGATGAAGTTATCAATATTGGTATAGGTGGAAGCCTGAACCCGAAACTAAAAATCGGCGACCTCGCCTGGATCAGGTCGAGTTACGCTCAAAATGCCGAGCGCTGTGAGTTTAAATCCTATACGACCACAAGACATGACAACCTGGACTGCATCACCGCCTATTCGCGAGTGAGCACCATCGAAGAAAAGAAAACACTTTCAAGTTTCGCCGATATCGTCGACCGCGAACTTTGGTCAGTCATGAGCGCCGCTCATTTATTTGACCTTCCGGCCTTTGCTTTAAAACTCATCTCCGATGAAGCCGACTCACAGGACTTCTGTAAACTGGTAAAGGAAGAAGCTCCCGCTCTTTCCAAAAAAATGCTCAACGCTTTTTTAGAATCAGAAAAAAAGAGCGAAGCGATAAAACCAGCAAGTGGTATTCAACCGCAAGCCACACTTGAAGATCAGCTTCTCACTCACGATAAACTCTATTTCACGACCTCACAGGCAAGAAAACTTCATACAGTCCTTAGAGGAATCTCCATCAAAAAAACACTGAGCGATCAGGAAGTCTTTACTCTCCTGCAGAATCTGCTTGAGGCCGAAGGCGCAGAAAGGACCCCTAAAGAATTGAGTAAGATTTTGCTCAATACTTTGTCCGAGAAACTAAACCCACTCAATACGAAGATAAAAGAAAAGATCACTCAGAACTTAAAACCGCTGATTGAAACCGGCGCCCAAGTCAGCTTCGATCCCGAACTGGAACAGGATTATGTGCAGGTGAGCTTTCAAATCAGAAACGCCAAAGACCAGAAACGCCTGATTCTCGCCCTTGAGCAGTTCAACTATCAAAAAATCAAAGACATCTTTCGCGGAAACCTCGGCGATGATGTTTGAAAAAATCTTCATTGAAGAGCATCTTGAAAATCACCCGAAAGTCCTGGAGATCAAAAACAGATTTCCAAACAGTGAATTCAAACTGATAAAAAAAGTTGAGGATGTCTTTGGCAGAGTGAAAAAACCCTACCTGCAAAAAAGAACCAATCTCAATCTTTTTATCGGCGAGAAAAAAGGCCAGCTGGTTAAGCCAGCTCCTCCCGCTTATGGACTATCAGGTGAGCCACATTATTATTTCGTTCATGCCTACAACTGTATTTACGAATGCAACTACTGCTACCTTCAGGGCTATTTTCAATCTC
>JBEIPI010000149.1:0-6080 GCA_040377165.1 Bacteriovorax sp. | reverse complement strand
ATGCCAGGAAAGATTATGATGGCGCTTAAAAAAGCGGGAACATCAAATCCTCTGATTCTATTAGATGAGATCGATAAAATGTCATCTGATATGCGCGGCGATCCTTCAGCTGCAATGCTTGAAGTTTTGGATCCTGAACAAAATAAAAATTTCTCTGATCATTACATTGAAGTTGAATATGATCTTTCGAAGGTTATGTTCGTTATGACAGCGAATGATCTTGGAAAGATTCCAGGTCCATTAAGAGACCGTATGGAAATCATCCACCTTTCTGGTTACACTCCACAAGAGAAACTAGAAATTGGGAAACGTTACCTGTTGAAAAAAGCTGTAAAAGCTAACGGTCTAGTGGACCACGAAGTGCAAGTTGGCGACACATGTATGATGGATATCATCCGTGGTTGGTCAAAAGAAGCAGGAGTTCGTGAATTCGAAAGACTAGTCAATACTGTTGTGAGAAAGATCGCTACAGAAGTTGTGACAAAAGAAGTCCCTGCTGGGAAAAAATTTAATGTCACTTCAAAACAACTTTCAAAATATCTTGGGCCTCGTCGCTTTGACAGCACAGATATCGAGTCAGGAGCACAAGTAGGACTGGTCAATGGACTAGCTTGGACTTCGGTAGGTGGAGAACTCCTTCACATTGAAGTTGTGACAGTAGAAGGAAACGGAAAAATCCAGATCACAGGTAAACTTGGGGAAGTAATGCAAGAATCTGCTAAGGCAGCTCTTTCTTACGTGAGAGCAATCTCTCCTAAGCTTGGTATCTCAAGTGAATGGTACACAAAAAATGATATCCATATTCACGTACCAGAAGGGGCGACTCCAAAAGACGGTCCATCTGCAGGTGTAACGATGGTGACGGCGTTGACTTCAGCGATTACAGGAATTGCGGTTCTTCAGAACGTAGCGATGACTGGAGAGGTGACGATCAGAGGACGCGTTCTTCCAATCGGTGGATTAAAAGAAAAACTTCTAGCTGCGAAACACGCGGGCGTGAAGACGGTTATTATCCCGGCCAAGAACGTAAAAGACCTGGCCGAAGTACCTGAAGAAATTCAGGCAGGATTAGATATCCGTCCATGTGAGCACGTAGACCAAGTTCTAAAAGTAGCACTTGATCTGACGAATCCAGAAAAGTTCCTTCAAGCAGTTACTCCAAGCCTTACGGTTGTGGAAGGTGCAAGAGGAATGGAAGTGGCGAACTAAGAATTTTAAAAATTACCAAGAAATAAGAAGGCCCTCTTACGAGGGCCTTTTTTATTATTGCTGAACTGTACAAGCTGAATATGTGCTGGCGTCGTTTCCTCTGTGGTCCAGAAGGATGTTTGAGATATAGAATTCTACCTGGTAGATATCGTTTTCTTTTACGTTAAGGATTTTTGTTCCACCTTTTAGGTAGTGAGGAAAATTAAGCGCCATTGTCGCAGAAATTTCGCCTGTTAAAGCGTTTACGTTGTAACTTAAAGAGTTGTTTAAAACCGAGAAAGCGTCCGCTTGTCCTTTTGAAGTGATTGATACAGTCACAGAATCTTTAGCGTAATCAACTTCTACGAAACATTTTTGAGTTCCGTTAACACCTTCATGCTTTCCTGCAGGAATAAGGTTTTTGAATGCTTCTGTTGCTGGTGTTTTTGCCATAACAGCTGAAGAGAAAACTAGTGCCGTAAGAATACTGAATAATTTCATATGAAGACTCCTATAATCGATTTTGTGCGGTTGGAATACCGCAGAATAATAGGGTCGGCAAGTCTTATGTAGATCGTGTAAATTCGACAATGTCCTCCAGGTCGATCCTCACACCGATTAACTCCCCAATATTATGAACATGGTGGCTTTGGACTAAAGATAAAACACTGAGTCCGTTTCCAAAGTCCAGCTCATAAAGAAAGTGGGAGCCCCGGAAAAACTTCCTGGCAACCCGGGCCTTTATTGGTGAATTCGTATCATAGATGATGTCTTCTGGGCGGATTAAGACGGAATCGTTTTGGGGTACATATCCGGGTAAAAATTCACTGACCAGTCTGGCCTGAACGATGACGCCTTCACCGATAAAGTTAGCAACAAAGTTATTGGCCGGTCGATGGTAAATATCAAAAGGGGAAGCAAATTGTTGAATCTCTCCTTCTTTCATTACAGCGATCTTGTCGGCAAATGAAAAAGCTTCTGTCTGGTCGTGTGTGACGAGAATTGCCGTCATTTTATACTGTTTTAAAATTTCTTTAATCTCCTGGGCAAGCTGGTAGCGAAGTTCGGTATCGAGGCTGGAGAAGGGCTCATCTAATAAGAGAATGGAGGGGCCTTGCGCCAGGGCGCGGGCCAGTGCCACCCTTTGCTGTTGGCCACCTGAAAGTTTATGAGGGTAAGAGTCTTTCCAGTTGGTCAATTTGGTGAGTGCAAGCATTTCTTGTAGTTTATTATCGCGTTCGGAGCGCTTTAAGTGAGAGAGTCCAAAAGTTATATTCTCACTGACTGTCATATGTGGAAAGAGTGCAAAATCCTGGAAGACCATGCCAATCCGGCGTTTTTCAGGGGAAGAAAAAACATTAGCACTTTGAATCTGGACTTGATTGAGTAAAATATCTCCAACCGCTCGCTCTTCAAGACCTGCGATAATTCTAAGCAGTGACGTTTTTCCACAACCAGAGGGTCCGAGTAAACAAGCAATTTCTCCGTCGGCCAACTTGAAAGAAACATCCTTCAAAATTCTATTTTTTTCTAAAGTCAGATTTACATTTTGTAATTCAAGTTTATTTTTCATAACTTTTCTCGCTTTGAATAAAAAGAAGAATTGTAGGAATCAGGCTAACGATAATCAGAAAAAAAGAAGGAAGGGCCGCTCGCTCCCATTCGCCTTCGGAAGTCATCTCAAAAATACGGATGGCCAGGGTTTCTTTACCAAATGGCCTGGTCATTAAAGTCATGGGCATCTCTTTCATCACTTCTACAAAAACCAGAAGAGCAGCCGTTAGCAATCCGGGTTTTATCATTGGCAAGATTGCTTTAAAAAAGCCTTGGATTTTTTTTTGTCCGGATAGAGCGATGATGTGAAAGTGTGAGTCACTCACTCTTAAAAACGAAGCAGTTAGTGGAGTGAGCGCAATTGAATAAAAACGAATTGAAAGTCCTACAAGAAGTGCAACAAGGCCACTCGTTAAAATTCGTTGTGGCAGTTTTAAGGAGCTTTCGACGAATGTAAGAAACAAAAATGTTCCGACAGCAAGCACTGACCCGGGGACGGCGTATCCTAAAGAGGATAGGTGTTTGATGGTCGTGCCAATCGCTCCCTTGTATTTTCTAACCGCATAAGACATACAGCTGCTTAAGATGAGTAGGATAATGACCACGAGAATGGCAATTTCGATGGAATTGAAAACAAAAGAAAAATAACGAGAGTCCAGGTCTCGGGAAGCGACTTTAAGCGCCCATTTTCCGACCATAAAAAGTGGTATGAAAAAGGCAAAAAGACTTACTGTGGATGAAAACATAATAACTAAAAAACTCTGAATGAGGGAGAGCTTTTTCCTGCGCAATGTTGCTTGAGATTTTCCTACAGGGGTAAAATTTTTCTGTGAACTCGCAAAATGTTCTGCTGTCATAAAAATGAAGACAACACTGACCAAGAGGGCGGCAAGTTGCTGGGCCGATTGAAGTGAAAATAGTCCAAACCACGAGCGATATATCGCTGTAGTAAAAGTAGTGTAATTAAAAATCGAAACAGCTCCAAAATCTGCAAGTGTCTCCATAATAACTAACATCAATCCTGAAATGATCCAGGGTCTTGAAAGAGGCAGGACAATCTTAAGAAGTGTTTTGCTTTTTGAGATCCCCATCACTTCCGAGACTTCAAAGGCCCGTCGCCCCTGGCTTTCAAAAGCATTTTTGGCCATGAGATAAACATAGGGATAAAAACAGAAGCTTAGTACAAGTGAGACGCCGTAAACATTTCGAATACCCGGAAAAAATCCCTCAAGTCCTAGGAGGTTTTTGAGTCCAAGTGACCAAAGGCCGGTGATATCAAAAAGAGCAATATAGACGAAAGCTGTTATATATGCAGGAAGACTCATTGGTAAAACCGCTAAGAATGAAAAAAGTTTTCTCCCAGGGTAATTATAAAAAGCATTAAAGTAGGCGAGAGGCACACCTAATATTAAGGTTCCAAAGGAAACGCCAAAGACCAATTTAATTGTGTTGATGATTAACTCAGGAAGAACGTAGGACCTAAGATGCGCCCAGATCTCGTAGTCGATATTCACAAACGATGTGTAGATAATAAAAATGGGGATTGTAACAACAATCCCCACTAATAAACTGACTATCTTTGAAAAACTGAGTTTAGGCATTTTTATTTGTATTGAGCACGATCCATCAATTTAACAGCGCTGGCCTGAAGCTCTCCCGCGCGACTGACGTTGATAACATTTGGCTTAAATGCACCCCATCCTGCGATTTTATCACTTGGTTTAATCTTGTCATTAGCAGGGAATTCATAATTTTCATCAACAAAAAGATTTTGGGCCTTGTCAGATGAAAGCCATTCTAAAAATAGAATGGCAGCTTTTTTATTTTTTGCAAATTTTGTAATTCCAGCACCAGAGACATTGACGTGAACACCTTTTGCTTTTTGATTTGGCCAGAAAAGAGCAACTTTAGTGTCAGTTTTTCCTGCAGCATATTTTCCATAGTAGTAAGTATTGGCAATACCCACATCGCAAATACCGGCATCAATGGCTTCAATGAGTTTTGTATCATCTGGAAAAACATTTGTTGCTAAGTTTTTAACCCATCCACTCACGATTTCTTCTGCTTTTTTTTCTCCATGTTCCGCAATCATCATGGCTACGAGCGACTGGTTGTAAACTTTATTTGAAGTTCTTAGGCAAAGTTTTTTATTCCATTTTTCAGTTGCCAGGTCTTCGTAAGTTGAAAGATCAGAAGCTTTAACTTTGTCTTTGTTGTAGAAAATTGTTCTCGCTCTTACTGAAAAACCAAACCATCTATTTTTAGGATCGCGAAGATGTGAAGGAATGTTCTTAGTAAGAGTTTTAGATGTAACCGGCGCTAGTAAGTCTTCATTGGCCGCTTGCCAAAGATTTCCAGCATCAACTGTTAACAAAATATCGGCCGGAGTGTCTTTGCCTTCAGCTTTTAATTTTTGCATCAGCGGGCCTTCTTTATCAGTGATAAATTTTATTTCAACTCCAGTTTCTTTTTTATAAAGATCGAAGATAGGTTTAATGAGTTGCTCGTTTCTCGCAGAATAGATAACGATTTCTTCAGCAAACAGTGTAGATGAAAAGGTAAAAATTAAAGCGCAGATTAATTTCATATTGTCCCCTAACGTATTGAAAATAATTAGGGTTTACTTATATGGCCTTATGTTTGAATAGGCAAACATAAAGCGAAAATCAGCGATCTTTTGTGATATTTTGTTGACATAGTTTTTGGCTTTGACTATCTTCTTACCCACTCGAAGAATTCAAATGGGCGTTTAGCTCAGCTGGGAGAGCGCTACCCTTACAAGGTAGATGTCGGGGGTTCGAACCCCTCAACGCCCACCATTTTAATTCCAATAAATCAAACATTTACACCTTAACTTTTCGACGAGCTTGAGGTGCGGAAAAGGTGCGGACGAAAGTCTTCACCTTCTCTTTTTCTGAATTTCTTAAAATCATTTTTTCAATCCTTGCTTTGTTTTTTTAACAAAGGAACGGCCATGCATTTCTAAATTCAAAGTATTTTTACACACAACAAGATGGCCCTTGGCGGGGTCAAATTATCTCACAAGGAAGAGGGTTTTGAGGAAGAGATTTACAGATGCGGATAAGCACGGGCGAGCTTGGTATAGAAAGCTTAAACCAAAGATGAAGTGTGCGCTACAGTACGTTTGGGATGAATGTGACATCGCAGGAGTTTGGCTTTCAGACTTTGAAGCGCTGTCCTTTCATGTCAATGAAGCTGTAAGCGAGGAAGAGTTTAACGAAGCATTCAGTGAGAAAATTTCTAAATTTGACGGGGATAAGTATTACGTTGAGGGTTTTATCACGTTTCAATACGGCGACAAGGAAGGCGGTGTCAGT
>JBEIPI010000010.1:0-44297 GCA_040377165.1 Bacteriovorax sp. | reverse complement strand
GAAAGGCTCCGTTACCTTTGTAAAATCCATCAGGTGATTGAACCGACCACGGCCCAGGTCTACATCAACGATATGACCGACAAGTCGATCAATATTCTTCTAAACGTTTTTTTCAAAACCCGCGAAGGCAACGTTGAGCTGGATGAAAGGCATAAGATGATCGTCGAAATCCTGAGAATCGCCAATGAGGTAGGGGTGCGTTTTGCTTTCCCTAACAACACCATGGTTGTGATGAATGGTAATGGCAAACAGGAAGAGTTGCCAAATGTTCAGGATGCAAAGCCTGTGGGAATTTTATAGCGGGTTTTCAGTATCGCCGTAAAGAACACCATCAAGAATAGAAAATCCATCCGGATGATTTCCGTGTGGATCAAAATGTGTCCAGTGAACCATTCCACCACTTGCTCTTAAATATTCACCGCAAATAGTGATGGTTTTTCCGACGACAACCGGGATTCTTCCGAAGTCCAGGTTTGTGACGATTTCAAGATCGATGTCTTTTGAAACTTTGATAGTGAATTTTTGGTGAGGAGATCCGGATAAATCGTCCGCTCTAATTCTAGTGATCACACCTGTCACAAGCACCTGAGCGCGGTTTGCTCTCTGGTTATGCATGACTGACAGAAGCTGGCCGAGGCCTCCGCTAACAACGGCACCGTCTCTATTTTTACACTCGTAAGTGGCGGCCGAAATGGAAGTGGAGTAAGCAAGAAAAAACGCTAAAGCGATAAGCAAAGTTTTCACTAAATGACCTCATTGAATTTTTGGGAAATTTAGTGAAAAACTTTGAAAGAGTCTACTGCTTAATAATGTTTCTGCTGCCTTTTGGATCTTTTGGCATGCCCTCTAAATAAGCATTGTAGCGAAGTGTGATTTTCTGGTTAGGGCCAAGGCTTTCTTTTGCTGTGATCTTATCAAAAGAATCCTGATTAACCGGGAAGGCCGTCACTAAGAGTTCTTTATTTAGCTTGCGGCCGATGGTCGAATAGATGAGAAGGTAGTCGTTCTTTTCGCCGTTTCTCTTCTTCGGAAGTTTTACCAGAGTGGTGACCAGGACATAATTCGGAAGAGTCTCCTCCACGCGAGTGACATCGAGTATCGAGTAATCATAAGTGAAGATTTCGTTGGAGACGTTCTTCATCAGGTTGAGTTGTGTTTTGTCCTTGAAGACAATCGAGCCGCAGAAGTAAGTGGCGTTTGAAAGCATTCCACCATCGATCGCTTCAGGTGAAAGGCTGTTTGACTTCAGACCAAAGCCATAGTTTAAAGTCGGTGAAATCCATCTCTCTCTTTTGTAGCCGTATGGAGTTTCGATCGTGCTGAAGAGATAGCCGTAAGTGTGGATGATCCCAGCGTGAACGATATTGTTGTCATTTTTAATATTGAAGTGGGCCTGAAGCTCTTTCATGATCTTGTGATCAACGATGACTTTTTTGGCGTTTGAATCGAAGTTGTAACTCTGACCCCAGAACATCGGAAGATACGGGTCTTTGGTATCTGCCACAATCTGGTTGTAGAGGGCCGGGTGGTTTTCTTCCAAGACATCAAAGAATGAACTTTTCTTTTCAAGTGCTTCTAATGTTAGCTCATTCCAGAATTGATCCTGAGTATGAGTGTAGGCGGAGATATTTCTGCTCGGGAGGTCCTTAGGCGGACGATGAGAGCAGGCAAGAGTCATGGTTAAAGTCAGGGTGATCAAGATTAGTTTTTTCATAGGTAAAAATCTCTCATAGGTAACAGGAGTTGTCCTCTAAAAATGGGCACTTTAACTAATAAAAACCTCGTACTATTTCATCCTAAATATCGGATTTCATAACTCGCACTAAGAAAGTTTAGGTTTTTCCCCAATGCCACCTATAATGACTTCATCGCATCTGCCACCCAAACCATCAGGCAGGTTTAGCGATAGGAGTGAAGTCTATGCATATGACAAAAGAAAACAGTGAAACACCAATCGGGCTCTCATTTTGGAGTGCTTGTATTGCAATGGTTGTGACATTCGCCATTGCAGATGTGTTGACTGGAGGTCTAATCCGCGAGTCGCTATATAGGCACTCTAACGAATATGCTGTGGCCTTTGCCCTTGTGATTGCGACTGTCTTCGTCCATGCCAAAGAGTCGCCACCCGGGCTTAAGTTCGTTCGCGCATGCTCACGCCACAAATTATGAAGTAGGTCTGAATTAAAAGGATGTATAAAAAAAGGGTCATTTCAACATGACCCTTTTTTTATTTTAAAATCTATCTAGTCTTGATAATGCCTTGGCTGGCAAGGGCCGCCGAAGTCATCTTATAGAGCATTCTCATGCCCACGTTAGCGTCCCATTCGTCTTTCTTGTCTGGTGAAGGGGCAACCTCTACCAGGTCAAATCCAACCAGTGTGCGCTTTGATTTAATCAGCTCATTGATGATGAAGACCACTTCCGAGTACTCAAGTCCGCCTGGTACCGGAGTCCCTGTATTAGGGCAAAAGCGAGGGTCTAGACCGTCGATGTCGAAAGAGATGTAAACATTCTTTGGAAGGTGAGAGACGATTTCCTTGGCGATCTTTTCGAAGTTTTCACCGGCAAGTTTTCTTCTGGTTAAGTTCTGATCGAAGTACACTTCAATTTTCGGGTTCGCTTGCGTGTATTCGTATTCCTGCTGACAGAAATCGCGGATACCGACTTGAACCAGTTTTCCCACCTGAGGGATTTTCTCCATCACGTTGTGCATGATTGAGGCGTGAGAGTTTTCAAATCCCATGTAGGCGATACGCGTGTCTGAGTGGGCGTCGAAGTGAAGCACTCCCAGGCCTTCATATTTTTCAGCGTAAGCTTTAATCGCTCCGAATGGAGTGGCGTGGTCCCCGCCAACGACGACAGACATCTGGTCGTTGTCTAATAAGGCCTTTGTTTCTTTGTAGACTTCATTGTTAAGTTCGTTACAAAGAGCGTTTACCTTTTTCAAACTCGCCTGAAGCGTTTTACTCTTTGCCATTGTCGCATCATCGGCATCGATGATTTTTTTAGCAAGGGCGCGGCCTTCGCGGTTTAATTTTTTGATTTTTGCGCTCTCTTTTTTCATGAAGAGACCTGCCTGATAAGCATCGATATAATCCAGGTCAAAAAAATCGATCTGCTCAGAGGCATTTAAAATGGCCTCTGGACCTTTTGATGTTCCTGCCTGGTAAGAAGTTGTCACATCCCATGGAATTGGAAGATAGACGACTTTTGCTTCTTTTTCTTTGAAGGGTAAACCATAGATCCCGTCAGCGCTGGTCGCTTTTGCGTTAGGGTCGATGACTGTCCTGGTTTCTGGTTGAGTTTTAGTTTTTTTAGCAGTTACTTTTTTTGTCATAAGATGGCTTCCAATTTCGGTTTTTTATCGTCATACTTTTCTTCGGCGCCAGATTATCACAGGGAGAATTTATGCGAAATCTTTTTATCCTATTATCTATGGTCTATTCCTCATCACTTTTAGCGGACACTGTCCGTCTGATTTCTGTGACCGGCCTTGTTGAAAAATCATTTCAGCCAGATATCGTTCGCATTAACATTCAGGTGTGGGGCAAAGGGGATTCCGCCAAAAAGGCCCAGGCCAATAACCAAAATCATTATGGAGCATTAAAAAATAGTGTCGAGAAATATAAGATTAAAAAAGAAGACATTCAGACGACGTCTTATTACTTAAATCCTGAGTATGTATTCAATCCTAAGACCAATAAAAATGATATTAATGGATACATTGCTAATCAAACACTGGTAGTGACATTAAGAAAAATAGATGAAGCCGGGCCTTTTATTGATTCACTTCAAAATGATTCAAAGGCCATGACCGGCGGAGTGACAGTGAACTCGCTTGGTTTTGATTTAGATAAAAGAGACGATGAGGTGCGCGCCCTTTTAGGTGATGCTGTTCGCGCGGCAGAGGCCCAGGCCGAAGTTTTGGCAAAGGCCGGCAAGGTAAAGCTAAAAGGAATTTATCGATTGTCGCCGCGTGGAGTGAGTTCACCAGTGCCGATGTACGAGATGGCCGCGATGAATGAGGATGCTGCACCTCGTGCCAAGGGCGGTGGCTCAACTCAGCTTATGAGTGGCGAAGTTAAAATTTCTAGCGAAGTGTCAGCAGATTATTTGATCGAGTAAGGTTTTTTCTCTCAGGTGTTAGAAAGTTTGACTGGTCAAACTAATGAGAGTTCCTTAGCATCACTGGCATGAAGTTTTTCAAAATAATTTTGCTAGGCGCAAGCCTTGGTGTGCCAACTTTATATGCGGCCTCGATGGACAATTATCTAAGGTCTCGCCTTGAGCTCTTTGATATTACCCCCTACAAATCGCTGGAGATTGACCAGAGTGATGAGGCCCGCGCGAAATTTGTTTTAGGCCGAAGACTTTTCATGGACACCAATCTTTCGGGAAACCGAAATATCAGCTGCCTGGTTTGTCATCATCCGATGAAGGGAACTAGTGATGGCCTTCCTCTTTCGCAAACAGAAGATGGAAAAGGGGTTTTAAAAAGAAACTCCAGCAGCTTGTTTAATATCGGCGATAAATTCAACACCTTCATGTTCTGGGATGGAAGAGTTCGCTTTCATCCGGAGAAAAAGTTTTTTACGACTCCTGAGCCGGCATTAAACGGAGTGAATCCAAAAGCGCCGCAAATCACCGGAGCAATGACCAGTGCCCTTTCAGCGCAGGCACTTTTCCCTTTGGTCTCTCACGAGGAGATGCGAGGGAAAGTGGGCGACAATGAAATCGCCAACGCAAAAAATAATATTGAGGCCTGGGATTTGATCATCAAGAGAATTAAAACAGAAAGCAGTTCACAGACTTATGTGAATCTCTTTAACCGCGCGTTCCCGAAGAGCCCCGACTTTAATATCGGGCACGCGGGAGAGGCGATGAGTGCATTCATGCGTGAGCAGTTCCAGTCGAATACTTCTCCTTTTCACCGCTACGTCGCCGGCGACAACACGGCCATGACCGACAAACAAAAAAGAGGCTTCATTGTTTTCATGGAGCGTGGAAGCTGTATTGCCTGTCACCAGGGAAATCTTCTGGGGCTAAACAGCTTTTTTGCTTCGGTGGGAGTTCCAAGTTACGGAGCAAAACCATTTACTCCTGATATTGGCCGTGGAGAAATGCCGGGAGAGAAGTTCAGGAGTTTCTTCTTTAAAACTCCCAGCCTGATCAACGTGGCCTTGAGTGCTCCTTATATGCACAATGGGGCCTTCAGGACAATCAGGGAAGTTATCGATCACTACAGCGATATTCAAACTTCGCTCAACACTTTTTCTCTTTCAATTGATCGAAGAAAAGAATTTCCGGTTGAGATGGAAGTCCGAAACTCCGCTCAGGACTTAAATGAAATCTTCACTTCAATTGAAGCGGGTTTTTTAAGAGCAGGCCTGGGGCTTTCTAATCAGGAGAAGGATGAGCTGGAAGCTTTCTTAAGTGAGGCCCTGACGGACCCGAGATGGGATCCGCGAGGGCAGAAAAGAAAATAATTATTAGTTCATTCTTGGATTGTTGTGAAGCAGGTAGCGGGCCGATTCGTACAGGCCTTTTGTTAATCTCTCCATTTCAAGATACTTCTCAGGGTATTTGTCTTTGACATTAATATCATCCTGGCCGTCAGTGTGTTTAATCAGTTTTCCCTGGCCGTTGTAGGGGATGTATTCAAAATAAAATTCATGATCAAGTAAGCTGATATTAAACGGGGCATTCCAGTTGTACGAGAAGGCCGCGCGGTAATGGTCATATCTTGGGTTAAAGAGGTCGCGCCCAAGTCCTCTGGTCCTGTAAGGGATTCCGGCCATGCCTGCGATGGTAGGCATGACATCCATCTCAGAAGCGATCTTGGTTTCGACACTTGGGGCGAAACGTTTTGGTGAGTGGATGACCAATGGAACATGGAAGCCGTTATTTAAGTTTCTTTGCCAGTCCGGAACGTTTTTAGCATTGTTGTGAGGAAGAGCGTGGTCTCCAAAGATGACGAAAATCGTGTTGTCGTACCAATCCTCTTTTTTGGCCATCTCAAAGAATTTTCCAAGTGCGAAGTCCTGCAGCCTCATAGCATTGTATTCTTCAAAAGACTCAAAACCAAAATTCCTGATTTCGGCTTCTGAAATTTCTTTCGGAGTTTTTACCACGAATCCATCACTGTCTTCCGGAATAGTGTACGGACGGTGAAACCCTGAAGACTGGATGAATGCAAAAAACGGCGACTTTGTATCGTTATGGGTTTTAGTGATAACTTCATGAGACTCTTTGAAGAGGTGAAGATCTGAAATCCCCCACACGTCAACGCGCGGGTATTTGTAAGAGCCTTCCTCAAAAACTTTGAGTCCAGGAATATTGTAGGTGAAGACTCCGCGGATGTTTCCCCAGTTAGCACTTCCACCTAAGAAATAAAATTTATCATACCCCTTGAACTCACCCATGATTGCATGTTGGTTTACGAAGAACGGGTTTCTTGAGCCAGTTTTAACTTTCGATGTGTCCGGCAAGCTGGTGACGGCTGCAAAGATAGATCTCGCTGTGGCCACGGTCGGAGTATAGAAATTTGAAAAGAGTATCGACTCGTTGGCAAGGCTGTCGAGGTTAGGAGTAGGGTTTACTTCAGAGCCACCAATTCCTGTTTTATACCAGGCCAGGGACTCCATGACGATCACCACGATGTTCGGCCGTTGAGAGCTCTTGGTGGTATCACCCGGGAAAGAGCGTACAAAATTTAAATTTTTAATATCTGGGTTGTCGATTCCTAAAAAAGGAGCGACGACATCGTAGTATTCCTGGGTTTTATTTTTTTCAAACTCGGCATTCCTGAAAGTGTAAGTGTCGGCGACATAGAGAACCGGGTTTAATGAAAGATTGGAAGCAAAAGCATCCGGAGTAGAGAAGGCTTCAGACCATCTTAGCGGGTACCATTTCACACTTCCATAAACCCCCCACGCAAAAAGCAGGACGAAGAAAGTTCCACCTAAGAAGCGGGTCCTGTTGTTTTTGACCAGTGGAGAGCCCATTAATTTGGGTGTGACAAACCTGACGATCAAAAATCCCCATAGAGCACTGAGCGCGATTATCAGAACTAAAAGTGCAGGCCATGGATAAGACTCATGAACCATTTCAAAAGAGATCAACGGGTTCTTGAAGAATTGGATAACGGTGGCGTTCAGGCGCGTTTTTAAATAAGCGAAGTAGCCGATATCAACGATGTAGAGAAAAGTGATCAGTCCCATGAAGGTAGTGTACAACCAGTTCATCATGCGCACTTTGAAGGCCGGATTTAGCGGAAGGTTGATGAAGATCATGGCCGGAAGCAAGAGTGCCATTGCCAGTCTTGCATCAAAGCGAAACCCCAACCAGAAATTCTGCAGAATCAAAGTCAGTGACCCCGGGGTAATATTGTCATTAAAATAAATGAGAAAGCCGATTCTAAATAGTGTGTATAAAAGAATCTGCAGGATCAACAGAGAGTAAAGAAACTTAAGTTTCGGTGTGCCAAATAGTGTATTTTTCATAATCTATTTATACGCTTAGGCTTGGAAAAATAAAACAATAAAGATACAGTTAAAGACACATTTTTACGGTCTTTCGAGGAGTTTTTGTGAAGGATTTAATCGCACGTTATTTTGAAGTTTTCAACCTTGGTGACGCGGCAGCAATGCTGTCTCTGGTGGATGAGAATATTGAGCACGATATCAATCAAGGGAAAACGCAGATAGGAAAGGCGAAGTTCGAAGCTTTTCTTCACCATATGAATGAGTGTTACAAAGAAGAACTTAGAGACCTGACGATCATGGTAAGTGCTGATGGCAAAAAAGCCTCTGCCGAGTTTATGGTCCATGGAACTTATTTAAAAACCGATGGATCATTGCCGCCGGCCCGCAACCAAAAATATGTCATCCGCGCCGGAAGTTTTTTCGATATTAAAGACAATAAAATTTCTCGTGTGACCACTTATTACAACCTGCCACTTTGGATTGAAATGGTAAAATAGGTCATGGAGAGAAGCCAGATCTTTGGAAATCACTTTGAAGACTTCGCCAAGATATTCCTGGCGACTTTTTTAGTTTTCATTTTTATGTTGATGACCAATGCACTGACATCCACTGCCTTCGTTTTAATAACGGTTTATTTCCTCGATGGCGGACATGTTTATTCAACCCTGCTTGAGGTTCTTGGTGACCCGGAAGAGGTGAGAAAGAAATACGTCTGGCTGGTGCTCATAGGATCTTTTTTTCTCAATCTTGTGATCCATCTATTTTTCGGGCCTTATTTTTTTTATTACATTTTCTACTTCACTGTTTATCACAATATGAGGCAGGGGTTAGGTGTCACATTCCTTTACCGCCTCGGTGAGAAGCGTGCGGTGAATGTGGTGAAGTGGGGATACTACTTTTTGACCATGCTCCCGTTCATCCTCTTTCATTTAAGGCCAAGGCTTCAAGGAATTAAGCTGGATGAGTCTATTTTGATGCCAGTGGATCTTTATCAATTTTTTTCAGCAGCTTCTTTGGAGACGGCTTTTAAATCTGGTGTAGTTGTATACCTCATTGGAGCGTTCTGTCTGGCCGGTTACCTGTACTGGCAAAAGAACGCGCGCGGGCTTCTTTCAATGATTTTTTTCGCTGCGGTTTATTCATACGCTTTCATCGTTTCAAAAAACGAAATGGAGAGTTATGCACTTCTTATTTTTTCCCATGCTATTCCTTACTATTTTTTGATGGAAAAGCGCCTGGGCCTCACTCATAAAGTGAACTTCATGCAGAGATACGCCTGGATTTTTCTCCTGATTATTTTCGCTATCGGAGGATGGATCGATTACAACCAGCAGGAGATTGTGGGATTTTTTGAGCCGCTTGATTCGCTGGCCATGGCACTGTTAACCACACCGCTTATCGCTCATTTTATCTATGATGCTATTATCTGGAAGAGAGGAAACGAGCGCTTCAAGATTTTTACTACTGGTAGTACTCGCTAGGGTCACCCAGGGCAACACATCTTTCCCATGTTTGAAAAAGTTTGCGGTTAAACATTCTTGAGACTTCCATCTCTTTTAGTTTTTGCTTTGAAGGACAATCGGGAACTATGCTCGCGGGTGTTGTGTTTGCGCTTGGCTGTGGCCTGGGTTTTTCATTCCAACCCATGAGTTCATCAATTCGGTAGAGAATGGCATTCTGGGCAAGGACAATCTCCTGACAACGTTTGATTAGCTCAGGACTGCGCTCAGCTTCGCCTCTTCTGGGTGAACATTCCACGCGGCCGACTTCAACTTTAATCGCCACTTTTTTAAGTTCAACATTTAGTTTTTTATGGGCCTCATGAAGGGCCTCCACTTCCAGGCGGACTTTTTCTTTTACTTTCTCGTAATAATCATCAATACATTTGATTCGAATCTTTTCAGCGTCGGTCAGCATGCGATCAAGGAAGCTGGGTTTGGCGCCACAGGCCTGATAAACCGTGACTGCGTGGAGCAGACCACTGGTAAGAAGACCTAGAGCAAAAATAAAAAATAGAACCATGGCGTAGGGTTTTTTCATAAATATATTATAGATAACTTTGTGGTTTTTTTCTCCCTAGCAAAAGATACCAACTCAAAGCCCGAGTGACCTACTCGGGTTTTGTCTTAGGTCATTATTGCGTGATTGAAATCAAGCGGTCTCGATGAGAAAATAATTTCAGCTTTATGACCATCTTAATCAAAGGATAGACAGATGTTTAATCAATTCGTTTTAGGCCTGACCTTGATGTCGGTTGCTCAATCAGTTTCGGCTGCGGAAATGGCACCTTGGAAAAATGTGCCCGAGATGAAATGCCAGAGAGAGTTCGAACAAGTGGCGCAGGAAAAAGGATGGGATAAAGAGAATTACCGCGAGCAGGTGGCCGGTGCATACAATAAAACTGCTTACCGCAATCTATCGAATAAAATTGGCGAGTGGGTGGAAGTGCAACTGATCACTAAAAGTTCTCCAGAAGTGGTATTGGTTCAGGAAAGTACAATGACCCGCTTTAGTTTTGATAAGAACTGCAAAGTGGTAAGTAAAAACGAAGCATGGCCTTGGCACATGGAGGAAGTCTTCGCAAAAAAAACAACCGAAGACTGGAGCAATGACGATTTGAGGACCCAGGTCGCTTCAGGGAAGCAGGGGATGATCTACTACTGGTCTCCGCGTTTTTCTTATTCTGTCTACGATCTTCCCCGCGCAGAAAAGCTGGCGAAAAAATTTGGTTATGAATTCATCTCAGTGGTTGACCCAAGAGCAAGCAAAGAAGAAGTCATGGGAGCTCTCGATGTCATGTATAAGAATGCCAAAATGAAAAAGGCGAGACAGCTTGCCAGTGCAAAGGCATACAACAGGAATGTCGCGGTGGACTTGTATATGCGTTCGGCCTTCAATCATTTCCCGATTGTCTATGTTTACAATAATAAAAAAATCCATTCGCGATGGATCACCGGAATCATGACCGACAAGGGGCTTAAGTCGATGGCAGACGAATTTTCAAGTGAGCTTAAATAATGAAACTACTTTTAGCGTTATCTACAATCTCTTTCTTTAATACTGCCCTGGCCGCAACCTGTGTGCCTGCCCATGAATATTTTCCTTTTGAAGGGAAGTGGGCGGCGAAAAATGAACAAGGCGAAATCATCCTTGGGATGTACTCGCGCATGAGCCCCGATGGAAAATATGTACTCAGGTCTTTTTCCGGACAAGGCCTTAGTCAGGTGACATTAATGGAACTGGTTCGCGGAGAGAAAAACTCTGTAAAGCCTTATGAAACATCAATGAAAAACGAAGCTTTCCCGGTTCAAGGCTCGTGGAGATACATCATTGATATCGGAGGAGAGCACTACAAAGTTTCTGATATCGTAAAAGAACAGAAAAAAGCCGACAAGCAGTTTAAAGGTGGGATCACAGGCTTTTACACTGTCGCAGCTGAACTCTCTGGTGGGACAGCTGCCAACCATAAAATCCGCTCTCTTTCCTGGCCTACAGACAATGCGGACAATCAAGGCGTGGGTGTTCTTTCAAATCGTGTGATCACGGCCAGTATTAATAAGAACGGCGTGGCCTCAAAAATTGACAACGGATCGACCAATTATATGTGCGCCAACCTACGCTCGTCTGACGGGCAAACGATGAGTCTTCCTATGATCTCAATGGATGGGGCAGAGTTCGCCTCAATGCCACAAAATCCGAAAGACTCAGAAGTATCAATGCGCATTTATAAATTCGGGGCCGACAATAAAAGTTGTGAAAGAGTTCAGGATTTAAAAGTGGCCGTGGCGAAAGTTATTTTTTCGAGACCCGAATTGAATGCGGTTTTATTCTATGCCAGCGGATCGATGGATAACCGGGGAAATGGGATTTATTTCTTTGACCGCGACGTGAAAAAAACTTTCACACTGGATGACCCTGATCGAAAAGTGCGCGCGGACAGTTTTCCAGGATTTACTAATGATGGAAGAATTGTCTATGGAGCTTACTGGAAAGAGTGCAATGATAAAGGCTGCAGTGATAAAGCAGGTTATGTTGTCTCTGACCCATATCAGTCTGCAGATATAAAGGATTTCAAAATGGCCAACCCGGAAGCCGGAAAAAAATTCAAGGAATGCATCACTGATGAGGATGTCGCGGCCAATTCAGCGACCCAGGCGAAAATCTGGAATTACTCACTTTGAAATTAAAAAAGATATTCATTGGTATCCTGGTAATTATTGGGCTCTCAGCACTGCTGTATTCGCACGATTTAACCCAGAAGAACCCAGAGACTATTTTCTTAACAGAAAATAGCCTAAAAGATTATGAAGTCTTTCAAAGAGATGTTGTTGAAAAACATTCGCTGGTTATAAAGAAAGAGACTATCAATAAAGAAGAGTTTTATCGGCACCTGGAAAAAATTGAGCTCTTATGTGATGGCGATTGTGAAATTATCACTCAAAAGAAACTCCAGAGAGCAGCGGCGGCCAGACCGGAAAAGAACGTGCTTATGAAGCTGGAGTCAAATGAGTTTGTCGCGGCACTTGTGTTGGATAAAAATGATGAAATTCACAAGAAGATATTAAGATACTGTGAATCGGATAGCTATTGGAGCACTGGAGTATCGTTTGCAGGAATACCTTACACTAACTACCTGCTGGATAAGTACTCTCTGGCCATACAGGAAAAACTTTTTCCGGCCATGTTTATACTCGGATTTGTGATTGCATTTATTTTCATTGGAAGCTTAAAAAACGCAATTGTCGTTTATTTACCCTGTCTTTTTTCAGCAGGCTTTTCATTAACGGCCCTGAAGTTGATAAATGGCCAAATGAACATGGTGACTTCAATTATACCTCTAGTGGTGTTTACCGTGGCCCTCTCCCTTTCTTTTCATTTGTACTTTTCATTGCTCGAGCTAAAAAGCCTGAAAAATGTTTTTAGGGTAAAGTGGGCGCCAATTTTTCTTATGATGTTTACAACCTATATCGGCTTTCTAAGTCTTGGCTGGGCGGAAATATCGGTTATTCGCGAATTCGGCGTGATCTCATCTCAGTTGGTGTTGTTAGCAACAATTTTCTCTTTCGGCTGGTATTTTTTGTGGGAAGACTTTCTGTCTGAACCGAAAAAGAGAGTTAAGCTCGATTTTTTCTCTTCAAAGTTTTTTGCATACACCCTGGGGAAAGGCCATATCTGGATTCTTGCGGTCCTTGGGATCCTTGGCATAACTCTGGTGCCAGGTAAGTTGGATGTTATCACGGATGCAACAGTGTATTTCCCCAAAGACAAGCAAATCAGGGAAAAGATTTTGGATGTGACTAAATCTGTTTCTGGAATGCCTATTATGGAAGTCGTTTTGGATCTTGGGCATGACCTGGCAATTGAGGATGTCCAAAGACTGCAGGAGCTAGAGCGGGGACTGGGGTCTTTGCAGTTGAGCCAGTCTTACAAGCTCATTTCCAACAATGCTCTTGTGAGAAAAGTGAACTATGAATACTCAGGAAATGATGCTCTTCCAGATAGCATTGCTGGTTATTATCTGCTTAGAGGGCAGTTGCCGGCCAGTCTGCAGGAAAGTTACCCGCTTGAAAGTAAATACCGTGTAACGGTTATTGGAAATCCATTAAATGTTACAGAATATATGAAAGATCTTGAGAAGCTATCTTCTTTTTTGAATGAAAAAAAAGTTAAATTTCAAATTAATGGAATACATCACAATCTGATGGTGTCTCAGAATGCGATGATAGATGTTCTATTATCCAGCTTTATCTCAAGTGCTGTAATCATTTTTTTATTTTCAGCGCTTTTCCTGCGCTCATTAAGATACAACTTGATTTTCATTTTTGTCAGCTTACTTCCAGTGGCACTTACTTTCGGAGCTATGTATTTTCTTGGTTTTTCAATAAATATTGCCACAGTGATGACCTTTTCAATTTCGCTTGGGCTGGTTGGTGATTCCAGCTTTCACATCATTTATGCCAAAAAATTTCGCTTCAAAAATTTTGATGAGTACGGTCGCGGGGTGCTTTATCCAGTTTTAGGATCAGGTCTTTTACTCTGCGTTTGTTTTGGAATGTTTACGTTTAACACATTTATGCCAATCCGACAGTTTGGTGGAATTCTTGCCATTATTATGCTGTTTGGGACCTTGGTCGACTTGTATGTCTTGCCCACACTCTTATATGGAACCAAAGAGCATAAAAAAGCTTACGAAGAACCTGGGGCCATTTAATTTGGCATTTCAATTGAAAACTTCAGCTCAAACAAATCTCTAACCTTGGCGATCAGAATGCTTGGATCAGGGAGACCCGCCTCCCTAAGGCCGACTGAAGCCGTTCCGCTCACCAGAAACTTTCCATTGTCTTTTTTTATGATGAGTTTTACAGGACGAGTCGTTTGTTTGTCTTTAATTTTGAACACCATATCTTTTGTATACTCACCTTCTTTAAGCACGATCGCTTCATTTGTGGATATTGCGATCACCGGGTACTTTTCAGCTTCCATAATCTGCAGGTGCATTTTTTCATCACGGGAAGCATTGTTTGTGTCCAATCCCTTAACCGGAATAATGACGATCAGGTTTGAAATCTCATCCGACTTTTGTTGGTAGTCTATTTTTATTTCTTTGGCATAACCGTCAAAACCAGTAGAGATAAGACCCAGTTTGGTGCTGATGCTTTCAAACTTGATGTAGTTTTTAGACGATTCCGCCTCATGATAATTGTTAAAGTGATAGGTTATTTCACTGGCCTTTAGAGAAAATGAAAAAAGAAGCATGAAGAAATAGGGAATAAATCTCTTTTTTCTCGCAAAGAAAAGATTGTATCCTTTATGTGACATCAAGGCTTTTTCCTCTAGATTGATTCTTTTTTTCAGGACCAGAATGTTCAGCAAAGAAAAAGTAAAAAGAGTAATGTATGCTTTAAAGAGCAGAGGAATGAAAATTAATTCCAGCACAACTGCGATATAGTTGGGATGGCGGATATAGCGATAGAGACCACTGGTGATTATTTGTTGATGGTTTAGTGAGAAAATTTTGATGGTCCAGAAATGTTTCAACTTTTCCATCGAATGAAAACGAATCACAAGGCATAATCCTAAAATTCCATAAATAACTGCGGATGTCTCGTCTGGCTGTAAGTCATGTTTTATGTTTGCTTCAATAAAAAGAGATATAAACCATAGGGTGTGAAAGATTTTCATTCTGATGCTCTCCTTGGAATCTATCTCTATGGCCTGGAAATTTTTTTTAAGCCATTTTTCGTTATTTTTGCTTATGAATATTTCACTTATTCTTTGTACAATGTAAAAAAAAATAATTGCGTTCATTAGGACAATGCTCTTTTCCATATTAAACCTTCTTGATAAGACACATTTCAGAGCAAAATGCAGGACCCATTGCCAACATTAAACCTATCTCATGACTTTTTCTTTTTTCGATAATAGTTTTCTCCATTACATGGAGCACGGATACTGATGACATATTTCCTTTTTCTCTTAAGCTGGTCCAGCTATGTCTGAATTCCTCAGGCTGTTTTCCAGAGACTTCACTAAGCTTGTCCAGTACCTTTGGGCCTCCAGGGTGGGAAACCATGAAGTTTATGTCGCTAACAGTGAGTTTGTTGCCGGCAAGAAAATCAGTTAGATTTGGCCTTACTTTTTCCTCCACAATCTTTGGAACATCACCGCTTAAAACAATTTGAAATCCAGATGAGATAATGTCCCACCCCATAATTCTTTCCGTGTCAGGGTAAAAAAAACTTTCTCCGGAGAGAATTTTAAATTGTGATTTTTCAAAAAGAGGGTGCTTTTCTCCGACCATTAATACGGCCGCTGCCCCATCAGCAAAAAGACTGGTTCCTACGAGATTTGCAACACTCTTATCATGAAACTGAAAAGTCAAAGTGCAAAGCTCGGTCGCGAGTAAAAGAGCGGCCTCTGTCGGATGACCTTTTAAGTAATCATTTACTCGATTAATGCCTGCAACCCCTCCCAGGCAACCTAATCCAAAAATAGGAAGTCGTTTAAGATTTGGTTTGAAGGGAAGTTTGTTCATCAGGCGCGCTTCGAGAGTTGGAATGGCCAGGCCGGTGACAGTGGTAGAGGCAATGAGTGAAATGTCGGCAGGTTTCAGCCCGGATTGCTCTAACAGTTTAATAATATTTTCTGTCTGAAGTTCAGTTGCGACTTCAAGCCACTTTTTTGATCTTTCACCGATGTCGCCCAGGTTCTTATATTCGGCGAGGGGGATAGATAAGTGGCGACCGTTGACCTGAGAGGAAAAATGAAATTGCTCGACGTAGGATTTTTTATCCGGCCACAATGAGCTTATTTCCTTACTGATCTCTTCCTGTGAGACGTAATTTTTTGGAAAACTCGTACTAACAGAATGAATTGCAGATTTCATGAATCCTCACTTATGCTTTTAGCATTTTAATAAAACCCTTAATCGGGTTGTTGATGTTTCCGATAATGCCGATAAACTCATTGGCCTTTTCCGGTGATTTTTTCAGGTATCTGGTTACGATTGAAATCAAAAGCGGGCTTTTAATCAGAAACTGAAAAAAATGATTGAGTATATTTTTTTGCAAGCTTAGTTTTTTCTTACTTTTTTTGTATTTCTGTAAAGACATCTCAAGGTTGCCTGCTTCTTCAATTTCCCTGGCAAGTAATTGGCCCGATAAAAGTGCGTTGTAGATTCCTTCACCTGTCAGCGGGTCAATAAAGCCTGCAGCATCTCCTATATATGCAAGACGGTCTCCAGCAATAAAATTGTTCGTATTTTTTAAGCAACTCACAATGCGTATTTCCACTTGCTGACTTTCATCAACGGGATCAAACATTTTACTTAAGCGTCCTGATCTTTTTATGAAGTCGTTAACAATGACTCTGGGCTTTTTTGTTTTCAAAATACTGGAGTCGCAGACAATTGAGAAATTCACTTCATTGTCACTGATCGGGTCCAGACCGCAATAACTCCCATCTCCAAAAATGTGCATTTCACCAAGTCTTAATCCGTGGTGTGTTTTTCTTGGCAGATAACAATGCAAGGCCACTCTCTTGGTGTTGATATTTTTAATGTGGCCCAAAATATGCCCGACTTTTGATTGTCGTCCATCAGCAGCGATTAGAAGATCAAAAGTGAAGTGATCCTGATGTGTATAAACCGTCCATTTCTTTTGCTCTTTATCGAAGATGACGTCGGTAACGGTTTTATCCGAATGCAGAATGGCCCCGGACGTCAAGGCCAGATTTAAGATTCTTTGATCGAATACCTGGCGATTGAGTGAGAGTCCTTTTTCGCGCATTTTTGGTCGAGGAAAATAGCTTGGGACAATGTCATTTTCTGGAGAGACTAAAACCATCCCATGCAGGGGGGAAAAACCCTGGCAAAGAAGGTCGGCCAATTTTAGATCCTCCAAAAGCTCTACGCCTTTTGGACACAGGTATTCGCCACAAACTTTACGTTCCCCGTAAGCCTTTCGCTCAAGTATTTCTACTTTATGGCCGGCCTTGGCCAAAAGATGGGCGGCCATGGCCCCTGCGGGTCCAGCTCCTACAATTCCTATTGATAGCCTGTTATTTTTTGATTTCTCAACTGACATGGGGTCTCCTGTTAGTGCTATAATCGCCTTAACTTGTGAAAAAATCGATCGCATAGATGTGATATAATTTTAATTATTAAAGGGTTAGCTGAAAGAATATGACAAATGTACAAGAGAATCGGATCAAAATTATTACGTTTATTCTATTACTTGGAACGAGCTTATTTGCTTTGGGCGACATAATAATTGATATGGAGGAAGGGGTGTCTCTCAGCCATTTAGTTCATGAGGCTGCCCTATGGCTTTTTTCGATGATTGGAGCGATTTACCAATTTCGTATTATAAAGTGGCAGAATAAGGAAATGCATGAATTTAAACAAAAAATTACCGAGTTAGATAAGCTGAATATTCAGCTAAAAACTGAGCAGCAGGATTTTCAAAAAAAAATCTCTCATCTCTCAAACGAGTTCCTTAATCATATCGATGAACAATTCAATAAGTGGGGCTTTACCAGAGGGGAAAAAGAAATCGCCTTGCTGCTTATTAAAGGGTTAGCAATGAAAGAGATTGCTGATATCAGAGGCTCAAATGAGAATACTGTGCGCCAGCAGGCCAGCCAGATTTATAAAAAGAGTTCATTGGGAGGGCGTATGGAATTGAGTGCGTTTTTTCTGGATGATCTTCTAGCTTTATCAAAATTGCCATCTTGATAATCCCTGTGCTTTTAGGCACAGGGATTGAGTATTCAATATTTATTTTTTTACCGAAGCACAAACTAATTTTAAATTAGTGAAACGACCTTCAGTTGTGATTGTCGCCGCTCTACCAACAACTTTTCCAACTTTAATCGGACGAGTTCCGATCGCAAGAGTCGTCTTACCATTTGTTTCAGGGTCAGTTCCTTCATACTTTAATGGAGTGCCTGCTGACATTGGCGGAGGCAGAATTTTTTTCGTTTGAACTTTTACAACCTCTTTCTGAGTAGAAAGTTTCAATACCAGTTGCGACTGTCCATCTTGAGCTTCCTGGATATCGATTTTAACTTCGTTTCCAGCCACTTTTTCGGCCGTCTCACACGCAGTGACAGTTTTGAAGACCAGAATTGAGCGGGCCTGCGCTCCTGTAGAGATGGTTAAAACTAAAGCTGCCAATAATAATGTTTTCATAATAATTCTCCATTGTGTGTTTGTTGCGGGAGAAACATAACAGAAAAATGGAGACCGATGAGAAACAGTGTATTTTTTTCAAGGAATTGAGGATAGAATAATAATTCGTTTGACTGATTATTAGGAGTTCACTTGAAGATCTATTCATATACATTTTTGGTTTTAAGCTTTTTGTTTTCAACAGCTTCTCTGGCAAAAAACTGTCAGGAAACAAGGATGGGATTGGACGTTGGCTCGGGCTCGACAAAGGTCATGGTCGCCAAAGTAGATTTCTGTCAGGGCAAAGTGCTTGAGGTTCTTTTGAATGAAAGTAAACCTGTCTCATACAATGAGGACCTGGAGAAAAACAGCGACGGCAAGTTAAGCGATGGCATTATTGAGTCAGGATATAAGTCTTTAAGCGAAATGATTGCTAAAGGTAAAACTTTTAAACCTAAAAAATCCTACGGGGTTGCCACTTCGGTGTTTAGAAAAGCTAAAAACGGAAGCGACGTCATTAAAAGTTTCTCAAAGAAGTCCGGGGTGAAACTGGAAGTGATCTCTCAGGAGACAGAAGCACTGTTGGGTTACATTTCTGTGATGTCTTTAATGGATGAAAAAGAGCTTTCACCAAAAAATATCGTAGTCTGGGATATCGGAGGCGGGTCCATGCAGATGTTCAGCCTGGATGAAAATAAAAAACCTCTGAGATATTTGGGTGATCTGGCCTCAGTGAATTATAAGAATATGGTGATTGAAGTAATCCAGTCTAAAAATCCGGACACGACCTCAACGCCAAATCCAATCGGAGATAAAAGAGAGCAGGCCGTGGCGCTGGCCAGGTCATACGCCAGGTTGCATGTCCCGGCAAATTTGAAATTTGATATTAAGGACCGTACAGTCGTTGGAGTAGGCGGTGTTCACAGTCATTCAATCAGAGGGCAGCTGCAGACGAAAGAGACAAAATACACACTAGAGGAACTAACTGCGGCCGCTAAAACTCAGGTGGAAAAAAGCGATAGTGATTTAAAGGGCGACTACCGCTCGACAGATGTCACGAATCTTTTATTGGTTCAAGGCTTTATGGAAGCGCTGGGGATTAAGGAAGTGAAGGTGATGAACGCGACACTTCTTCAAGGCGTAATTCTTAAATAAATTAAAAATTAAATATCAGGTGCTGAAGTTCGGCAGCCACGGTACTCACCGATGGCATCATCAAGTGATGGGGCTCATCACCTTTATACCAAACAAGTGTGACATTCTGATAGTCGCGGTTGATGACTTCTTTGGTGGCGGCAGTATCCACCGTCCAGTCTCCCTCTGAGAGAAAAAGCTGTACCGGGATTTGCAGTTTTTCCCGGGCCTTCATTCCATACACTTTTAGTCCCAATTCTTTTACCTGCATTGCTGTATTGATTGGGATGTTCTGGTGGTAATACTTGCGATCAATGGTCATGACCTTCAGGTCTTTGAAGCGGCTGATGAAATAAGCTGTATCAACCGACATTCCGTTGACTAAAAATCCGAGAATGCGGTCAAAAAAACCGCCGAAGCGCTGGATGAAATAAGGTGAAACTAGATGAAAACTTTTTAAACTCTTTGGTAAAGTCTCAGTCAGAGCGTAGTGATGCAGAAGTAATCCTCCAGTAGAGAACCCCGAAGCGCGGACTTCATCAAAACACTCCGTCACTAACTCCAGTTGCTCTTTAATGTCTTTGATCCATCTGGTGTTTTTATATTCGTTGGAAATTTTATAAGTCGATCCATGCCCGGGAATCAGAAAACCAATGACCGACCAGCCTTTTTTAATAAACGGCTCGGCCAGAAAAAGCATCTCTCCGGGGCTTCCCATATAACCGTGGGCCACAAAAAGGGCCTTGTTAACTTTGGGATCGCCATCGATCCAAAAAGCTTTTTTTTCAGTGGGAACACTTTGCTCTGAATCAAGTGCAGTGTACTCAGCATAGAGATCCTGGCCAAGCTTCAGGAATTTCTCCCGGTTTTTCCTCTTACAGGCTTCATCAGCATGACTTAAAGTTTGTGCGCTAAGTAGAATAAGGGTTACAAGAGCGAAAAGTAGGTTTCTCATAGCGCTAGTATATACAGAGATTAAAGGGAAATGAAACATTTTTTAATATGACGAAGCCCCTGGGGGAATGTATCGTAAAATTGCCCCCAATCATTTTTATCGAGAGATTATTATGAAATTTTTTTTACTTCTTGCGCTTTTAATACCTTTAAAAAGTGTGCACGCCGAATGGAAATTTGAAACCATCGAAGGCGTTCAGGTTCATTATTACGTCCCCAAAAACATCACACCATTAATCATAAAGTCGAGCAGAAGGGCCTTAATGGTTAATCTTCACGGCTGCTCTCAGAAAGCTGAAGATTTAAAAAAAGACGGGAACTGGGAAACGACAGCAGATGAGTTCAACATGATCGTCGCACTTCCAAAAGTTCCAAATGGTGGAGTGATCTCAGGATGCTGGGATTATTATGGTGGAGATCATACGACTACTAATCGTCATAACGGTGCTGTGATTAAATTAACTAAAGCACTTCTGGCGAAAACCGAGCTTAATATCGACTCCAATCAGGTTTATGTTTCAGGCCTTTCTTCAGGTGGAGGAGAGGCGATGGTTCTGGGTTGCATGGTTCCGGATCTTTTCTCTGGCGTGGGGATCAATGCGGGCCCTTCGACTGGAACTGCATCAAGTGAAATCGGAAGACCAAAAACTTCTTACGAAACCATGCTCAACACTTGTAAAAAATTGGGTAAGGATAAAACAGAATTTTTCAAAACCCAGCTGACATCCATTATCTACGGCAACAACGACTTTATCGTTAACACTGCTTTCAACACAAACAATGCAGAAATCATGCGCACGATTTATGGGGCAGACAACAAGACAAGCTTCGATACAAAAAAGCTTGAAGGAACCAACACTGACGGCACTGGCACTGAGTGGGCGGACGCTGGTGGTGCAAGAGTTTCATTGATCATGAACACTAACCTGGGCCACAACTGGCCGGCAGGACAAGGTGGAAACGGCGGGGCCTTCATCAACAAAAAAAGTATTAACTATCCCCACTACCTAGCGAAGTTCTTCTTCACTAATAACCGCCGTTCAAAATCAATCCAGCTTCCTGAAGTGATGATGGACCCGATCGAGAGCAAGGAATCAAAATTCATTGTCTCAGGTGTCGTGACTGTTCCAAAAGAGTGGATTCGAGAGATTAACATTGCAGTTAAAAACAAACAAAATGGCAAAATGGTCGACACTTTTAAGGCAACTCTTGGAAGGGACAGCCGTTTTATCGGCTTTTCAAAAGGCCTTGCCGATGGAGAGTATAATTTTGAAGTGTCGGTAAAAAACTCAATGGGGTTAAGCCGCGTTTTCAGGCGTAACTCATGGCTTGGAGAAGTCCCGGGGATCAATCTTCCTCAGCTGGTGAATTCTCATTTCCAAAGTGTGCAAGGATGCTTGTACCTAAGCGGTCAGGCCTTCAATAACGGCGGAGATAAAGTCACAAGAGTGAAGATCGTTTTGGATCAGTCTCAGAACTTTGAAGCCGCTGTTGAAAATACCAAGTGGGACTTCAAGAACTGCGGACTGGAAAAAGGTGATCACACTGTTTTCGTCATGGCGGAAAATGAAGCCGGCCTCCTGAGCAACTCTCAACAATTTAGTTTTATGGTTTCTCCAGACAGCGCGACGGCGACCCTGCAGGAGCATATGGAAGCTAAACGTCTTTCATGGGAAGAGTATGGTGCCTGGTACTTAAGATACGGAAATCAGCGCTTTACTCTGTACTTAGGAGAGGACCAGGTCTGGAGAGACACTCCTAAATAGGATTCTGTTACTCTGTTATTTTTTCAGGTTTTCTCTATAGCACCCGGATTTTAGTTAAAATCCGGGTATGCGTTTAAACGTTTTATTTCTGCTCCTGTTTTTAGGAGTCACATTCCAGGTCCAGGCGAAAGTCAGTGATGACTGCCGCTCACTGATGTCTGATTTTTTCACCCGTGCCAATAAAAAAGAAAATGCCGAATTATTAAAAAATCACTGGTCGAATTCAGAGAAAAAGAAATTCCTGGATCAGTTGGCGCAATTAGAGTTCTCCGACGAGGAAGTGAAGTTGATTGTGGACAGTCTCAATATGCAGACAGTGAAAGTTGATTCGCTAAGAGTGAGAAAGTACCTCACGTATGCCTTGAGTTTGAATGAGAAAAACCGCAGGACGGCCCTGCTTGATCTGGCCGAACTTGATGGCAGAGAGATCAATTCTAAATTGGTTAATAAATTCATCGAGCACGAAAAGAAAATTGCAGAAAATGCGGCCAGGAAAAATTTGAATGCTGCTCAAGAGGCGCGCTATCAGGAGCTCTATTACGGCTGTAGAGCGCTGAGCCCCAACAATGTTAACAGGAATGCCGCCCGCGACTTTAAACGCTTTAATCTGGCGTTAAACCTGGGGACACTAGGGGCGAGTTATGCCTTCTACAACATGGATAAAGAGATCAACGCCGAGTGGTTCGGGAAACTTGGTTACGATATCGGGATCACCGTGATGTTCTCCTACGTTGGTGGAAGCATCCAGACCAAGGCGACTGACACCCAGATTGTAAAATCTCTCAAGAGTTACCTGATGGGCAGAGTGCTGGGGATGACGGATATTTTGGTTTACGATCCAATTTTTAATAATGAACGAGAAAAAGCTGAGGCCCGCCTGGCCGAACTTAAGAAAAACCCGGCCTATCAGGCAGAGATCGACAAACTTTTAAAGAGCTATGAAGAGCGCGGGTTTTATCGTGAGTATAAAGAAAAAATCATCTCAACCCTAAAGCAGCTTCCGGAAGGAATCAGCATGGGGGTGCGTGGAAATCCCGTAGATGAGAACGGAGTGGATTGGAACAATTTAAGCCATGCTGATTTAGACCGTCCAGAGGTTCAGGAAGTGTTAATTGCCGCTAGTATGGCACAATTTTATCACGAGAATAAAGGCGAGTGGATCGACACAGGCGATACAGGTCTTGATCGTTATGCATTCAATACTATTTTTTATGCAGTCCAAATCCCCAAGAGCATTTTTCAGAATTTCATTACCTATCGCATGCTGTGCATGGGGCAGGACAATCCAAAATTATCATTTACCAAAGCGGTCATTTTCAACGTGGCGACAAGCTTTGCTGTGAATCAGGTCTTGTTTGGCTACCGCGAGAAGGCAATTAACCAGTAAAGCTTCAGCCAACATCAAGAAAACCTGGTGTGTAATTAATACAAAAAAAGCTCAGCTCTAAAGTTATTAATGATAATATCAGGCCAATTATTGTTTTTAACCGGGATATGGAAAATGAACATTTTAGTCACAGGTGGAGCTGGTTATATTGGTTCTCACGTCGTAAGTCTCCTGGGAGAAGCGGGAAAAAACATCATCATTTATGACAACCTGACAACGGGAAGACCGGAGAACATTCTCTTTGGAGAGTTAATTGTCGGCGATTTAAATAACCTCGAATTATTGGATAAGGTTTTCACTGACCACAAGATCGATGCGGTCATGCATTTTGCCGGGAGTATTGTTGTCCCAGAGAGTGTGGAGAACCCGGTTCTGTATTACAAGAATAACACTGAAAATTCGCTTAATTTAATCAAGACATGTCTAAAGCATAACGTGAAGAAATTTATTTTTTCATCTACAGCAGCAGTTTATGGATTGCCTGAAGGTGGAGTGGCCTCTGAAGAGACTCCGACCAATCCGATTAATCCGTACGGAAGATCAAAACTAATGACTGAATGGATGCTGGAGGACGTCTCAAACGCCCACGATTTCTCTTATGTGGCCCTTCGCTACTTCAATGTTGCGGGAGCAAGCAAGACGGGGAAAATCGGGCAATCGACTCCCAGAGCGACCCATTTGTTGAAAACAGCTGCGGAAGTTGTAACGAAAAAAAGGGCCGGAATGTCCATTTTTGGGACAGATTACAATACGAAAGACGGGACTTGTATCCGCGATTATATCCACGTAGATGACCTGGCACAGGCCCACTTAGACGCACTTCTTTACCTCGATAAAGGAGGGGATTCGCAAGTGCTTAACTGTGGGTATGGACATGGTTTTACGGTAAAGGAAGTCCTCGGGCAGGTTGAAACCTACATCGGGGAAAAATTGAACGTAGAAATGGGCCCGAGACGTGCAGGTGATGCGGTGGAGTTAATCTCCCGCGCCGAAAAGATTAAAAAAATCCTGGGCTGGACCCCGAAATACAACGATCTTGCCTATATTGTTAAATCAGCGATCGAGTGGGAAAAGAAGCTAAAAAGATAAGGAAGAAAGATTTACACTGTCCCTATCTATGAATCCCGGGTTTTGATATGTTCAAAAAAATAGTATTTTTTGAAAGAAGGGTGTCGAAATGACGAATGGACCAAGAGCGGCTACGATTTGGGATGTTGATCCAATCAGCTCACTTATTCAGCGTATTCATTTTAAGCACAGGACAAAGGGTCTGCGCTCGATCAGTGTTGTGAGCGAAAACCGCTCTGAAGGCAAGACTACTGTTTCAATGTTACTTGCCCGTGGACTTAAGGAAGTTTACGATTTCAAAATTCTTTTAATCGACCTCAACCCTGATGGCGATCCACTTTTGAATCAATATTTAAGTCCATATGAAAAAGAGAAAACCCAGGACGGAATGGTTCAGGGGCACCCTTTTGATTTTGAGATTTTCCGCTTAAAGAATATCGACATGAACTGGTTGAAGAACGCGTATGACGGTCTTTACACCAACCAACTGGTAAATACATTCTCCGCAGAGTACGACCTGGTTATTGTCGATACAATGACTACCGGTGGAACCAATGATCATTCAGTGAGAGTAAGCACTCATTCAAATATCATCGTGAGCACTGATAAGTCTTTTGGTAGAAAGGCTAACAAATTACAGGTGGAATTAGAGCAGAACCGCAAAGATGTTTTAGGTGTTGTTTTTAACAAGTAGATCATAATGAAAGAAAAAATTTATGTCAGAGAATTTTTAAGCCTTTTAGTTTTTTACAAAAAACCATTGGCGATTATTATGCTGGCCAGTGTCCTGTGCCTGGTACAGTTGAGCTTTATTCTGCCAAAAACGTACAGGTCTGAATTTGAATTAAATATCTATTCTAAGTATTTCAAGAACGCTCTGATTAGCGAAGTTATTCCAGGGATGAACTCTATCGCGGAAATGACCCAGACAACGGATTCGATGGTTAAAGAAACATTGAACGACGAGCTTATTGATCAGATCGGAAACGAATTTAAAATTTACGACAAAAACATGACTCCTCAGCAGCTTTCAAAGGCTCGCGAGCAGTTACGCAACCGTTTTGAGCTGTACTCGACAGGTGGGCAGTCATACAAAGTTTCATTTTCTCACGGTGACCCGATCGTGACTTTTGAAGTGACGAAAAAAGTCTTGGACGCAGTAAGAGCGACTTTCATTAATACAAGAATCGAGACAATTGAGAACGCAAAGAAGACGATTCAGCAAAAGCTTGAGTCAGTGAACGTGACAAAACAAATTACAGAAGACTCAATTTCGGCCAATGCCCTTGCGTCTAAAAATCCTGATGTTTTAAGATCAGAGATCGCCAAAATCAATTCAGACTTAAGCGCATTAAAAATGCAGTTTAACGTGCAACATCCGCGCATTGTGAAACTTCAACAGAGAAAATCGACCATCGAAAACTGGTTGAAAGAAGTAGAGGACGAATCAGACTTAAAGAGAAACAAGGATGAGGCAACAGATACGGGAGCAAAAGAATACTCAGACGCCCCTCTTCTAATGGCCGGAGATAAAGAAATCTCTCAGAATATCGCTTCAAAACTTTACACAAAGTTCAACGATATTAACGTAGCTCTTGATATCGAAAGAAAAAGTTTACCGGGGTATATCGGGGTTATCGTAGCTCCACAGGTGCCGAACTCACCGTTGTTTCCGAAGAAAAGACTTTTTGCCAGCCTTGGTTTTATGATCGGTCTGGTGCTTTGTTTTGGTTATGTTTTTTATAACGAAATCATGCAACTTTCTCCAACCGAGAGAGCGAAAATGATGGCACGCGATTTAAAGAGTGAGTATTTCGGGACTATGCCGCACATTGAAGAAGCGGGGTTGATGACTAATAAGGCGATCATCTGGGAAGAGCGCAAACTGCTGGAAAGCTCGGCCAGAATGAATTCTTTGAAGTTAGAGAACTCTTAATTAAATAATGGTGGCAGGCCTATTCATATGATAGCTGGAGATGATTTTTTATTCACACTTCATCAGTTTATCATCATGGCCCTTTGTGTGTTCTTCATGTATTTTGCATGGAGAGACCAGGCGGCCAACACTTACGATAGACTTCAGCACGTTTCCCTGAAATTCATCGGACCTTTATTGATTGGTCTTTTTATCGGACTGTACTTCCTGCTTTTAAATGAATGGGGAAGTATCGGAGTCGTCCTTTCATTTGCTTTTGCATTCCTGATTACCTTCTCAATTTTTGACCCGAAATATGCGGTGTCGTTTTTTATTTTCCTCCTGATCTCCAGGCCGTGGGAGATTTTTAAGAACGACCAGATGATGTCCGGGATGCCAAGGGATGTCTTCATTCTTTGTTTTTTGAGTTTCATCGGGCATAAGATCATCAGAAAAAGATTTTACTTTCAGTGGAACATGGCGAGTTCGTTCGTGTTATTCTTCGCCATATGGACATTCTTTTCAATCATCCCTTCTTTTCAGTTAGTGGGCGCCTTGATCAACTACAATGAAATTTTCATTAAAGGGATCATCGTTTATTTCCTGATCGTGAATGTTGTGGATAAAAAAGAATATATTCTACCTGTCCAGACAGCGCTGGTTTTAGGGATCACCGAAAAAGCGGTTATGTCTTTTTACAATTCTTACTTCCTGGGAAAAGTTGCCGACGGTGAGCGTTTAACCAGCGTAGGTATTCTTGAAAATTCCAATGACATCGCGGCCATTATGATCTTAGTTATTCCTTTCACTTTCGCATTTCTAAAGGGAATCACTTTTTCCTTCTTACGCTATCTTTTAGGGATTATTGTTTTTTCTTTCTATGCTTACCTGATCTGGCAGTCGAAATCCCGTGGAGCGGTCTTAGGAGTTGGGACGTTGATCATTGCCTGGTTTTGGCTTAAGGCAAGTAATAAAAAACTTGCGACTATCATGGTTGGTGTCGGCCTTCTTTTAAGTATTGGAGCGATGTCACTGATTAAGCGAGATGCCGAGGATGTTGAAGGTTCAACGAATAATAGAAAGATCTACTGGACTGCCGCGCTTAACATGGGAGTCAGGCACCCGCTTTTAGGTGTCGGTTACGATGGATACCCGCTCAATCTTTTAACTTACACTAATGGGCACGTTGGAACGGAAGGAAAACATAAAACCGCTCACTCAACATGGCTTCTGGCCCTGGCCGAGACAGGAATAGTCGGGTTTATTTTTTATATGGGGATCTGGGTTTTCTCTTTCAGGTCAGCATGGGCAATGAGAGTGGAACATCCGGAGTTTATTTTGGCGATGATATCCTACGGGACGGCCATCACATTTTTATCACATACCTATATGTTGTATCCCTATATTTTGTTAGGATTAACTGTAGCTTCAGGACAGTTTTATCTTAAGGAAGAGTCGAAGGTTCCAACTAAGGGACTGGAGGCGGCGGTCTTGGCCAAGGGATTGTGACAATGGAATGTTTTTTAGTTTTCCTTCTTTTCGTGATTTTCTATTCATACGCGGGTTATCCCCTGACATTATTTCTCTTCTCTCTTTTTTCCAAGAGCACAGTAAAAAAAGACGACAGCTTCCTGCCGGAGGTCTCACTTTTGATAGCCGCTTACAATGAAGAAGAGACTATCGCGGATAAAATCAAAAACTCTCTTGAACTCGATTACCCGAAAGACAAACTTGAAATAGTGGTTGTGTCTGATGGATCAACCGACCGGACGGATGAGATTGTTAAAGGCTTCGCTGATCAGGGAGTAAGGCTCTTTAGGGTTGAAGGGCGCGTAGGTAAAACGGAAGCGAGAAACCAGGCCGTGCTGGCCATGAGAAAAGAAATTATTGTCTTTTCAGACGCCACTGCGGTTTACGAGAAAAATGTCATTAGAAAACTAGTACGCAACTTTGCCGATCCGAGTGTCGGGATGGTCAGCGGTAACTTAACTTATTTCGATAAAACCCAGGGCTCGATGGGACTGGCGACAAAACTTTATTGGGGATATGAAAGTGCGATTAAAAGAGCTCAGAGCAGACTTCATACCCTGACAGGTGCCGTCGGCTGCATCAATGCTTTTAGAAGAAAACTCTATCACGTGCTTCCGCCAAACATTATTGAGGATTTCACAGAACCTCTGATGATTGTGGCCCAGGGGTACCGCATCGTTTATGAACGCGAAGCGATTTCCTATGAGCGCACAACCCAGAAACCTTCGCAGGAATTCCATATGAGAGTTAGGGTTATCCGCGGCGGGATGAAAGGTTTCATCTACGCTTTCAGAAGACTAAATTTCAAAGACCATACTCTGGTACTCCTGCAGCTCTTCGGACATAAAGTCCTGCGTTGGTTGATGCCGGTAACATTAATTTCAATTTTCATCACAAACCTTGCATTGTTTATTTTTGGTCAGAATTTCCTGGCCGATATGCTGATGGTTGCGCAGTTTATGTGTTATGCTTTAGCTCTTCTAGGAATGATGTGGAGGCCAGGAGGAATCCTGGGAAAAATCATTTCTATTCCCACTTACTTCGTCATTGTCAATGCGGCCAGTTTAAAGGCGCTTTACCTGACTTTGACGACAGACCTGGAAGCGACTTGGGAAACTAACGTATACTAAAAATTGGATAAAAAATGAAAAGATGTTTGTGGGTGGTTCCTAAAGGTATTTTTCCGGTCCGCGATGGAGCAAGAGTGGCCAACCAGGCGCTGCTGAAATCGGTGCGTCCTCACTTTGAAGAGCTGGACCTGATGCTTTTTAATGAAGAGGACTCGGACGAGCTCCATCTTGATCAATACAACCGCGAGTTCAATCCGACGAATGTTTATTTTTTTAAAAGAGCTTCTTATCCAAACAAATTTAAAAAACTTTTTTTCCTGGGGATGAATTTTATTTCTTCCCCGAAGCTTCCGGTGACTACCGGATATTTTCACACCGATAAACAAAAGAGAGAAGTTCAGCAAGTGCTTTCTCACCGCCAGTATGACCTGATTGTCTTTGACGGTCTTCATCCGTTTACGGCCTTCGCTTCACATCCTGAATTTGAAAACATCCCGGTGGTTTACCGCGCTCACAATGTTGAAGGGGACCTGTGGTCAACTGCGGCCTCTAAGACCAAAAACGGATTCATTAAACAACTGCTCCTGTGGCAGGGTAAAAAGATGACGGAGCTTGAGCTCTCTTTAATCAGAAGATCAAAGAAAGTCTGGTGTATTGCTCCTGAAGATTTAAAGCGCTTTGATGAGTTAAAACAGACAAAGGATTTTAAGCTAGAGCTTGTTCCGGTGGGATTGGATTTTAAAAAAATCGATCACAATATAAGAAGTGAAACCGGTCCTATCAAACTTCTTTTTCTTGGAAAGATGGACTGGGCACCAAATAGAGATGGCTTGAAATGGTTTTTGGAAGAAGTCTGGCCGAAAGTGAATCACACTAAGTTTGAACTTCATATCGTAGGCAGTGGTGATTCAAGCTGGGGGACGGAGCTCTTTAGGCAGGAAGGAATTAAATTTTTTGGATTTGTGAAGGACCTGGACGCCGTGTATGCAGACTGCGACTTCAGCATTATTCCGATCCGCTACGGATCAGGCACCAGAATTAAAGTGATTGAAAGTATTTCAAAAGGCGTGCCTATTGTTTCAACAGAAATGGGAGTGCAGGGAAGTGGCCTGACTGATTTCCTGAAAGCAGAGAGTGCTGATGAATGGATATCCACACTGGCAGGGCTTGAGCGGAGCAAAGGAAAAGAGATCGCTGCCAAGGCATTCACTCAGCTTGAGGCAATGTACTCACCAAAGATCATTGCCGAGAAGGCATTTACTTCAGTTAAGAATTAATTTTACTTTGATAAAGAGCTATGGTTTTTTCGGCCCATTTTTTTGAGCTGAAGCGCTCTTCAATTCCCGGGGCTTCTGTCATGGCCGTGTTTTTCCACGACTGGTAATGACTCAAAGTCGCTTTTAAAACATCATCCCAATTTTCAATGTCAGTGGAGAAAAAACCATTGTGGTTATGAGTGACCATGCTGGAAATCGCACCTACATTATTGGCAATAACCGGAACACCGCTGGCCAGGGCCTCAATCAGGGTCATTGGCAGACCTTCTCTTAAGCTGGGCATGATCAGTGCATCGGGGGAGGCGAAGTAGTTAGATGGGTCTTTCACAAAACCATGAAATGTAACTTGAGAGGTGAAACCATTTTCAGCAATAAACTTTTCAGCCTCGATTCGTTCAGGACCGTCGCCCAGAACTGTGAGGTGAAAGCGGGCCTTGTCTGAAAAAATCGCCCAGTTTTTTAGAAAAGAAAGCAGACCTTTTTCAGGACTCAATCGTCCGACAAATATCAGTTTCACAACTGATAAGTCACTCTTTTGCAAGAGTCTTTGCTCCCTTATTTTTTTAGCATTGGAAAGCGAGAGCATATTTTCGACCACTGAAATGCGATTATATGGAGAAAGCGCGCGGCTTAATTCATCTTTCATTTTCTCAGAGACAGCGATAACTGCATCACAGTTTTTCATCGTCATCATGGCAATCTTTTCATAAATCCTCACTTTTAGTGTGTGAGCTGTATTACCATGGTGAGTATGAAAGTGAGGGCGGTCTTTTTTTATCATATAGCAGGAAATCAGCGCTTTAAAACCATGACTATGCAAAATAATCGGGAGCTTCTGCCCCTGAAGAGCGGCCTTTAATCGGTAGGGAAGTTTTAAATCAAGTGCTTTGGTTGAATCAATAGTGACACTCTCAATTTGTGGAGGAAGGGCATTTTGAAAATCCTCGGCAAATTTAGGGGACCTGGTTTCGCGTATAATAACCATCAACGGATTGAGTCCCTCTTCGTAAAGCGCCATGAGTCCCGTCAGCACAACTTTTTCAGCCCCAGCAAGCACTCCAGGGGCCAGCACCATAACAGGGCGGTAAGAGTTAGTTTTGGATTTCATACTTTACCTTAAAATGTTTAATGATATTTACTGATCCCAGATAGACAATTGCGTAGATGGGAGAGAGAACTAGAAACCACATCTTCTCATTTTCAAATAGAGGCCGTGTCAGGTAACACAAAGCTGCGAGACCAATATTGATGCCTGTGTAGAAAATCAGTGCTCTCCATGCAATAAGCTTGGAGATAGGAAAACCAGTTATCTGTGAAGAATAAATCAGGCCCGGAATTTTAGGCAGATAAAAGAAAACCATTGATGAGATCAAAGCGCCTTTTGCTCCCCATTGTCCTGCGCAGACATAAACGACCAGGATAGAAAGCGGAGTGAGGATGCAATACATTTTCAGAATCCACTTGGTTTGCCCGGTTGCCCTTGGAATAGCATCATGAGGGATAACATAGGCGAGGTAAGTCAGTGCGAAGATTTGCAGATAAGTGGCGGACTCCAGGTATTGCGCAGTAAAGAGAATTTCGATAATCGGGCGGTTAAAAATAATTAGGCCGAATACAGCGGGGATCATCAAGTAAGCAATATCGCTTTGGGCCTTCCGGTAGTGCTGAATCATGCTTAGTTTATCGACAGCATGATAGGCGGCAGAGACAGCGGGAACGAGAACTTTCTGGACAGACATCTCAAGAATATAGAGTGGAGGAACAGAGAGGCATCCCATCGAATAAAACGCGAAACTTTCAGGAGAGAGTTGGGATGAAAGAAGAATCATATCAACTTTTTCCAGAAAAAATCCCAGGACTCCGGCGATGGAGATAGGCGCGCAGTATTTCCAGACGTCTTTTAACTTCTGACGGTCGATTTCGAGAGTGAGCACATGCTCTCTTTTACCTAAATAAGCAGCAAGACAAAGTTTGATTAAAAAGAGAATGGTGAAGCCCCAGAAGGCAGCGTTTATGTGTTTTGTGACATAAACCAAAGAGACAATTACAACACCTTTAATGATTTCAAAACCACTGTTGAATAGACTACCGTTGATCCTTTTTCCCTTGGCAATCAGGTACTCACCGTAAAAAGAGGCCGGAGCGGCGGTGATGGCCGATAAAAGCAACAGGATAGTCTGGGTTTCAGAAATAGCGATTACCTTTGAAAGCGGGACAGAGAAAGCAAGACCCACAATCGCACTGACCACGCTCAAGACGAAACTTAAAATCCATGCATGCTCAACATAACGAAGAGAATTTTCTTTTTTTCCGATCCAATAGTAAACACTGTAAAGCGGTCCGCCGGTCAAAGAAAGAAAAGTGATGGATTGAGCGTAGAGAAAAAAGATTTTATAAATACCGATATCAATGGGATCGAGAATCCTCACCAGTGCAACAGGAAGAAAAAGATTAGTGATCGCTGAAACCATGCTGATTAAAAAAACCGGCCAATGTCCGGCCTTAAGTTTATGGAGGCCAATCATACTTCGTATTCCTTGAAATAGCTGTCAACCATCGCTTTAACGGAGTAGTGATCTTCAACCAGGCCTCTGGCCTTTTGTGCGTTTTTATTTGTGTGGTGAATTCGCGCGAACATCTCATCAAACTTATTTAAAAAATCCTCGGCATCATGAAGTGTGAAGAGTTCGACAAAAGAGCCGTATTTTAAAAGTGTCATGTGTCCAGGGATCTTGCTGATCAGGCAGGGAGTTTCAACGGCCATTGCCTCAAGTACTGCAACAGGTATTCCTTCATGGGTGGAAGCACTGACATACAGGTCAGAGCCCATATTATAATCGGCCACCATCTCCTGGGAGCCGATAAGTTTAATATTTTGGTCTTCCAGTTTTTTTAGTTCTTCATAATAGGCCGGATCACTTGGCGGCCCTGCGATGATCAGTTGATAGTGAGGGCGTTTTTTTAGAGCTTCCATTAAGAGCTTCTGGTCCTTTAATGGAACAACCCGTGAAAGTGAGAGAATAATTGGTCTTGTGATATCCAATCCATGTCTTTGCGCTATCCAGGATTTTTTCTCGGCCCGCAGTTCAGGAGTGATGACTCCTTCGTAAGTAGAGATCCCGTTTTGGATGACGGCCACTTTATTTTTAGCAAGGCCTATATCTCTGATATAAAACAAGCCGATTTTCTCGCTGACTCCGATCATTTTGTCAGCGAACCTGGAGAAAATTTGCTGATAAAGTTTACCGCGAGGGTAATTGTCGATGTGGTCCAGACCGTGGGTCGTATGTATCAATCTTGGTTTTTTTTGAAAGGTTATTTTCTTCCAAAAATTCAATGGCCCTAAGTACATTAAGGGATTGAGGTCGTGACTATGAATGACATCGTAGTCTTTCAAGTCATGATTGAGTCGTTTTAGCAGGGAGAAATCATAACCTGGTTTCTTTAATTCCGGTGTGATGACATTGATACCACTTTTTCTGAAGTACTCCACCCAAGTGCGTTCGTAGTCGTAAATATATACGGCGACGGTGTGTCCTCTTTTTTGTTGCTCAAGGGCAAGGTGATAGATAATTTTTTCGAGTCCACCGATTCCCAGGAACTGTGCTACGTGAATAATTCTCATCTTTACAGAAATCCGTGTTACTCTTAAACTGCCTATAATATATAAATATACTTCGATTTTGAGGAGCAGGACGTGAAATATTTAGTTTTTCTTTTAACAGCCACTCTTTTCTTAGCGGGATGCTCAAGTAATACAATCGACAATTATCCACGTTACTCTGAGCATGTTGCCAAAATTATGGAGAACAAAGAGGCCAACAATCCTGAAATCTCACTTACAGGAGAAGTTCCTGATTTGAGCAAAATTCCTCAATACATGGCACCTGGACATCTATTTACCATGTCTCATTCAAGTGACGCCAAGCTGAGCGGAAAATTCAGAGCTGATTTCAATGGGGTTTTGCAACTTCCTTACAACGTAAACGTTGATGTCACCAATAAAACTTTTGCAGAAGTTAAAGAGACAGTCCTTAATTCTTACCGTCGCTTTTTTCAAAAAGGTGTTGAGAGCGTTAACTTTGCTTTGTCTTCAAAAGATTACTGGGTAGAGGTGAGGGGACTGGTTAAGAAACCAGGACGCTATCTAGTGCGCCCATCAGATACGTTAGACTTAGTTGTTGATGCAGCAGGTGGAGTTCAAGGAGATATCAGCGTAGATTATTTCACGGCATCACTTAAGCAAACGACTTATGAGTATCAGGTTTTACTTAACCGCTATTTTGAATCATCGGAAAGTGTTGAAAAAATCAGATGGCTTGGCGGCGATAGCGTATTTGTTGCAAAACTCGACAGCCTTGCAGGGGCCAGCAAAGAGATTCCATTTGTCACAATGCTGGGTGGGGTGATCAAGCCTGGAAAAGTCCTTCACCAGAAAGACGCCAGTTTATATTACTACATCGAAAAGTCCGGAGGACTGGTTCAGGGTCTTGGTTACAATGAATGTTACGTTTTCAGAAATACGAAAGATGGTGTTAAGAGAATCAATTTCTCTTTTAATAAACCAGAAACAGTCCCTGTTATCCTTCCTAACGATACAGTTTACATGAACTCAAATATCGAAACAGAAGGTGATACCTGGCTAAATCGCTTCGGACAAATCGCCGGGATTATTTCAACAGCAGCGTTGTTGATTATCGCCCTATAAGAGGATTATGGATTCTCTTTCATCTTGGTCTAAACTTTTTTCGAGCTCCTCTTTTTTTGCAATTAATAAAGAAGAAGAGCTCGCACCTGATTTAAAAGATCTTCAATCTAAAATTATTTTTGATCCCGCAGTGAAGGGTTATCACCCCAACAGGAGAAATGAGTTTATCCTGGGGCGAGTCTGTGCCTCAAAGGCCCATGAGATGCGCACAGGGCGCGAGCTGCTTTCTCTTCCTTCTAACAAAGACCGCTCGGCAGAGTGGCCTTCAGATGTTGTTGGAGCTATTTCGCACGACCAACATTGGGTGGGAGCTGCCGTTGCAAAAAAGACAGATCTAATGGGTCTTGGAATTGATTTTGAAGTGATGGGACGAACTAAGATTGAACTTGCTTCTCATATCAGAAGCAGTGGTGACATACAAAAACATCCCAAACTATCAGATGAAGAGTTGTTGACAATTATTTTTTCCAGCAAAGAATCTCTCTACAAGGCCTTGTACCCATCAGTAAAAAAATTCTTTGGTTTTGAAGATGCGGCCTTGAGAGAGATTGATTTGGATAACGGATTATTTACGATAGATTTACTCACTGATCTCACTCTTAATTTTGGCCCAAATTCACGCCAAAGCTTTCAAGGTCGCTTTACAATCACAAACAAAACCTGTTTAACTGTTTTAGAAATTTCTCATGAGGATTAGGCCTAAAAACCTACGCCTTTGAGCGATTTTATCCCCTAGGTTGGTTCGATTTTTAATCAGAGTTTTTGTCTTTTTAAAATCAGCAACTTAGCTCGGCGATTTCCTTTGTTTTTAACATGAAAATTTTACATTTTCAGCACATTACCGACAAGAAGATGTCGCGCAATGTTATAGTTTTTACAACTAAATTATTTAGGATTTTAACCAGGGTTCAGTTTTGTTCATCCATTCGTTGTTTGAAAATACAGCAGATCGTTTGAAGGATGCTATCGCATTGTCGATGGGTGAAACTACATTGACGTATGCCCAACTAGAAATCAAATCTAATAAAATCTCTAAAGCATTGAGTGCATCTGGCGTGAAGCCCGGTGATGTGGTCGGTGTTTGTTTAAAGCGCTCTCCTGAATTGGTGGCGACAGTGCTTGGGATTTTAAAAGCTGGTGCCGCTTATCTTCCACTTGACCCCGAGTATCCTGTTGAGCGCTTAAAATATATGGTGGCCCACTCGCGCGTTTCAAAAATTATCGCTCACGATACTTTCGCTGGAATTTTTTCTGATTCAAGCGCCGATGTTTTGGTTTTCGAAAAAATCAATCTTGATCAATACTCTGCCGAGAGATTAGTTGTCGATACAGCGGCCATTGACCTGGCCTATGTTATCTATACCAGTGGATCAACCGGAAACCCGAAAGGTGTTTCAATGGGACACAAGGCCCTGGTGAATCTGATCGAATGGCAAAATGAGCAGACAATTTTTAAAACCAATAGCATTACTTTGCAATTTACACCGCTTAGTTTTGATGTTCACTTCCAGGAAATATTCTCAACTCTCTCGCTTGGCGGAGAGTTAGTCATGATTTCTGAAGAGCTCCGTCTTGATACATACTCGCTTCTTAAGAAGCTTGATGAAAAGAAAATTAATCGTCTTTTCCTTCCATACGTTGCCCTAAACCATTTATCTGAAGTGGCGGTTGCTCACAATTTATTTCCGCTGAGTTTGAAAGAAGTTACTACGGCCGGCGAGCAGTTGAAAGTGACTTCTAATATCAGGTCTTTTTTTAAAAAGCTCTCAGGAGCGACTTTGTACAATCATTATGGTCCAAGTGAGTCTCACGTTGTGACCAGCTTGACTCTGAATGGTGATGCTGAGTTATGGCCAAATCTTCCGACGATCGGTCAGGCGATTAAAAACTCGGTTGTGTATATTCTAGATGAGAACTTAAATCAGGTGGCCCGCGGAGCTGAAGGGGATATCTACCTGGGCGGCGTGTGCCTGGCCAATGGTTATCTACATTCACCGGAATTGACCAATGAAAGATTCATGCAAACGGCCTTGGGCCGCATCTATAAGACAGGTGACATCGGTTACGTCGATAGTACAGGAAACATTGTATTTCTTGGCAGAAAAGACGGACAGGTAAAGATCAGAGGATACCGGATCGAGCTTGGGGAAATCGAAGTTGCCTTATTAAAGCAACCAGGAGTTCTTGCGGGTGCGGTGAAAGTTGTCGAGTTGGAGCAGGAAAATACTATTTGTGCTTATGTTGTGGGAGAGGCCGGCACGGCAGACCTTAGGGCCGCACTCCGCTCAGAACTGCCAGAGTACATGATTCCAGCTAATTTTGTGAGGCTTCAAACACTGCCACTGACGCCTTCTGGAAAAGTAGATTATAAAAACCTTCCACTTCCTTCAAATGAAAGGCCGGACCTGGCAGTTGAATTCGCTGAAGCGCAATCCACAACTCAAATCCGCATTCTAGAGTGCTGGAATAAATATCTTAAAATCAAAGGCATTGGTATTGATGATAACTTCTTTGACCTGGGCGGAAACTCGCTGATGGCCATCAAGATTTTAATCGACCTGAATTTGATTTCAGAAAAGAAGCTTACTGTTGTCAATTTATTCCAATACCCAACGATTAGAAAAATTTCTGGTTTTATCGATAATGAAAAAGATGAACTGGATGCGATCCTGGAGAGTGCTGATTTAAAATCAGAAAATTTCTCAGGAGACATCGCCGTTATTGGTATGTCGGGAAGATTCCCAGGAGCAAAGAATGTTGATGATTTCTGGAAGAACTTAGTTGCAGTAAAAAACAGCGTAGAGACTTTCGCAAAAGATGAAATAAACCCGGATGTTGACTCTGAAACATCGGAAGACCCAAACTATGTTTTTGTTAAAGGAACATATCCTGGTCAGGAAAGCTTCGATAATAAATTCTTCGGAATGACTCCGCGTGAAGCAGAGTTGATGGACCCACAACAGAGAAAATTCCTGGAACTCACTCACGAAGGCCTGGAGCTTGCCGGCTACAACCCGGAAAGTTACAACGGATCAATTGGCGTGTTCGCCGGAATGGGGAACTCGAAATACAATCGTTTAGTTGACCAGTATCCTGAAAAAGTGAAAATGATTGGTGACTTCAATGTCATGCTTGGGTTGGAAAAAGATTACATCGCGACACGAGTGGCATTCAAATTAAATCTCAGAGGACCGGCCTTAAGCATTCACACTGCCTGCTCGACATCTTTAGTGGCGATCATTGAAGCGGTGAAAAGCTTGAGACTGAAAAATTGTGATATGGCCCTTGCTGGTGGTATTGCGATTTCTGGAGCTCCAAATACCGGACATCTTTTTCAGGAAGGCGGGATACTGACAAAAAACGGTGAATGCCGCTCGTTTGACAGTGAGGCCACAGGAACAGTTTTCACCGACGGCGGTGGAGTTGTTGTCTTAAAAAGATTAGGTGATGCAGAAAGAGACGGAGACACTATCCTGGCCGTCATCAAAGGCGTCGGAATCAATAATGATGGCGCTAATAAAATGAGTTTCACGGCACCAAGTGTTTTTGGGCAGGCCGAAGCTATTTTGCGTGCTCAAAGAGATGGAAATATTTCTGCTGAGACTATCGGGTTGATTGAAGCTCACGGTACAGCGACTCCCGTGGGAGACCCGATCGAAGTTGAGGCCTTGACCAAAGCTTTCAGAAAATCCACAGAAAATAAAAACTACTGCTATCTTGGGTCTTTAAAATCAAACCTTGGGCACTTAACCGGTGCTGCGGGGGTGGCAAGTTTTATCAAAGCGGTTAAAGCAGTCAACACTGGAGTTATTCCGGGGACTGTTCACTATCAAAAACCAAACAAGTTGATTGACCTGGAAAATTCACCTTTCATTATCACTAATGAAACGCGCCCGTTTCCGGTAAATCATACCCACAGAAGAGCGGGTGTCTCTTCGTTTGGAGTGGGTGGAACCAATGCTCACGTCATCGTTGAAGAGTATAAAAAGGCCGATGAGTCATTCCGTTTGGATACGACATCGTCCTTATTCAAAGTTTCTGCTAAAACAGAAAAGCAGCTTGAACTAATGCAGGCGGAGCTCGTATCATTCCTTAAAAAGTCAGACATCTCTGAATGGAAAAAAATCGCCTACACACTTGAGACGGGAAGAAAAGAGTACAAGTATAGAGGTTTTGTTGCCGCAGAGAAAAAGGAAGACCTGGCCCGCTTGAGTCTATCTAACTCAGGCAAAGGAGCGTTCACAAAAACTCCTGAGCTTTATTTTATGTTTCCAGGGCAGGGGTCCCATTACAAGCAAATGGGTAAAGGTCTTTATGAAACAAGCGGACTTTTCCGCGATATTTTTGATCAATGCTGCTCACTGATTAATAAACATCTCTCTTACAATATTAAAGAAATCATTCTTAGCGAGAGCTCGGAAGATAATTTAAATAATACATTCTATTCTCAGCCAGCCATCTTTATTATCGAATATTCACTGGCAATGACTTTGAAGTCTTTAGGATTTGTCCCAAAGGGATTTATCGGCCACAGTATCGGAGAATTCGTGGCGGGTACACTTAACGGTGTTTTCTCCCTGGAGGATGGTTTGCGTGCCATCGCCAAGCGAGCTGAGATCATGCAGTCGCTGCCAACTGGAATGATGATTTCGGTGGGAATGGGACAGGCCGAATTAAGCCAGAAGTTAATCGGGAAAAATCTGGATATCGCAGCAGTTAACGGGTCCCTTTCGTGTGTGCTGGCCGGAGAGACTGAAGCGATTCTTGCTTTCAAACAAGAGATGGCCGAGCTTGGCATTGCTTCGATTGAACTTAAAACCTCACATGCTTTTCACTCGCGTATGATGAAGCCAGCAGTTGAGATGTTCATGTCTTTTCTTAAAACTTTAAATATCAAAAAGCCTATAGGCCCGATGTATTCGACAGTCACGACTAATCTTGAGTCAGAGTTGATTGCGACTCCTGAGTACTGGGCAAACCATATCGTTGATACGGTTCAGTTCTCTCGTACTATCGCCAAGCTACTGGCGCTTCCAAATATTTTGTTATTGGAAGTGGGAACAAGAAACATCCTTACAAACCTTGCGAAGAAAGAAATGACCTTCGTTAAAGATTCAGACGCAAAAATCGTGACTCTTCTGGGCAGTAAGGCCGAACTTGAAAATTTAAGTTTCAACCGCGCACTTGGAGAGCTATGGCTTTCAGGATTGAAAATCAGTGATGTTAGTATCCTGTTTAATGAAAGCGACAGAAAAAAAGTCCCTGCACCGGTTTATATCTTTGAAGAAAACCGCTTGTGGCTGAATCATAAAAAAGCGAATAAAGAAAAATTAAATATAAATATCGTAACAGAAACCCGTACTGAGGACGTAAACATGAGCGCAAAACTTAATTCACTGAAGACAACTTTGGTAGAGATTTTCGAGAGATCGTCTGGAATTGAAGTTGGAAATTATGACAATGACACTACTTTCCTGGAAATGGGAATGGACTCATTGTTTTTAACTCAAGTCGCACTTCTGCTTAAGAAAGAGTTAAAAGCGAGCGTAACATTCAGGCAGTTGATGGAAGATTATGCTTCAATCAATTTACTGGCCAGTCACCTGCTTGATAAAGTGGAAGTAAAGGAAGTGATGACCCCTGCGGCACCTGCTCCAGTGGCAGCCTCTGCACCGATAACATCAGTTCAACCAACACCTGTTGCTCAGACTCAGGCAGCTCCAATTCTAACGGCAGCACCGGTCGCGGCTTCTCCGCGAGTGATCGCTCCAGCGATGGCGCCGGCAACTTCGGGATCAGCATTGGAAAATATTTTAAATCGTCAGCTTGAATTGATGTCACAGCAGATTATGCTACTAAGTGGGAATCAAATCACAGCGCTAGCACCAGCGGCGCCTGCAGTTGAGCAAGTGATTCCTCAGGTAACGGCTACAAATCCTATTGCGGCACCTGCTGCGACAGCATCGGCCGCTGCAATAACGACAGAGGCAGAAGCACCGAAAAAATTGAAAGCAAGTGTTAATAATGTGAAAGAAGCTTTCGGTGCGCAGGCGCGTATTTCAACAGAAAAAACTGCTGAAATGACCGCTGCTCAAGACGCCAAGATTAAAGCTTTCATAGAAAGCTATACTAACAGGACAAAAGGATCGAAAAAATTCACTCAGGATAACCGAAGAAACCACGCAGACCCGCGAGTTGTAACTGGATTCAAACCTGAGAGCAAAGAAATCGTTTATCCGATCGTTGTGAAGAAATCTTATCTTCAGACTCTTTGGGATTTAGATGACAATAAGTACATCGATATGACTTGCGGTTTTGGTTCAAACTTTTTCGGTAACGGAAATGAAAGAATTAAAAAACACGTATTAAGACAAATTGAAGAAGGGATCGAGCTTGGGCCTCAGCACCCATTGGTCGCTGAAGTTTCAAATTTAATCAATGAGCTTACAGGTAATGAGAGAACTGCTTTCTGTAACACAGGCTCAGAAGCGGTTTTAGGAGCGATGAGAATTGCCCGTACTGTAACAGGAAGAGAAAAGATCATTTGTTTCTCCGGTTCATACCATGGAATCAATGATGAAGTTATTCTAAGAGGATCTAAGTCAGGTAAGTCATACCCGGCCGCCCCTGGAATTAATGGTGAATCCGTTTCTAATATGATCGTTTTAGATTACGGTACTGCAGAGTCATTGCAAATCATCAGAGATATGGCACATGAAGTTGCAGCGGTTCTTGTTGAACCAGTTCAGAGCCGTCGCAGTAATTTCCACCCGGTTGATTTCTTAAAAGAGGTGAGAAAGATCACTCTTGAATCGAATACATGTTTAATCTTCGATGAAATCATCACAGGCTTCAGAGTGCACCCAGCAGGTGCGCAGGGCTTCTTTGATATCCGTGCAGACATTTGCACTTACGGAAAAATCGTTGGTGGTGGGATGCCGATTGGTGTTGTTTCAGGAAAGACAGAATACATGGACGCACTGGACGGTGGATTCTGGCAATACGGAGATGATTCAACTCCGACTGTTGGAGTAACGTATTTCGCTGGAACATTCGTCCGTCACCCACTTGCTCTTGCTGCCGCAAAGGGCGCATTGGAGATTCTAAAGGAGGGTGGAGCTCCCCGTCTTGATAAGTTAAACAAGATGGCGCAAAAATTTGTAGATGAATTGAATCTGTTCTTATTAACAGAAAATGCACCAATTCATATGGACAATTTCGGATCTTTAATGAAACCTAAATGGGACACTGATGTGGCCGGTGGGGATTTGTTATTCGCACTTCTACGTTATAATGGTGTTCATGTATACGATGGTTTCCCTTGGTTCGTGAATCTAGCCCACACTGAAGCTGACTTAGCGGAAGTTTTAAATGCTATCAAGAGTTCGGTAAAAACAATGCAGGCAATGGGATTATTTCCACAAGGAAAGAATGAAAGCAGCGTGGAAATCAATTTAGATCCAAAAATTTTCGATCAGAAAGGGGCTCCGATTGTTGGAGCTAAAATTGGTAGAGATGAAAAAGGCAATCCGGCCTGGTTTGTTGAAGACCCAGAAAAGGCCGGAGAATATTATTTACTTAAGGGATAGTGAATGGATTCGAAAGTTTCTCAAGGTGATACATTGAAAAAGAAAGTCACCTATAATCCATTTGAGACTGGCCCTGTCGCAAGAGCAGTACCATCGACCGAAGCCCAGAGAGAGATCTGGGCTTCGATCGTTATGGATAGCAACGCAACTCTTTGTTACAACGAATCACTGGCCATTGATTTTGAAGGGCATCTGCATCCGGATATCCTGAACCTTGCTTTTCAGGAGTTACTGAAAAAACACGACGCTTTAAGGGCCGCTTTCAGCAATGACGGAAAAACCTTTTTTGTTAAAGAATACCAGTATTCGCCAATCGGCATTCTTGATTATTCAAACCGCAATAGAAGTGAATTGGAATCCCTAAAAAAAGCTGAAGTTGAGTTTAAATACGACTTGATCAACGGGCCATGTTACCGCGCCACTTTGGTTAAGACTGGCTTCGCCTCTTATACATTACTATTTTCCGCCCATCATATTATTTGTGATGGCTGGTCGTTTGCCATCCTGCTTAGTGAGTTGAGCTCATTTTATGTGGATCTGGCTAAGAATAAAAAAATCGAAAAAGAAGAGGCCCATCAGTTTGCTGATTTTGCCATCGATGAGTACAAACACGGCATGGACCTGGAACACAAGGCCTATTGGCTAAAAGAGTTCGCGGCGCCATTGTCGACCAATCCATTTCCAATTGATTTCAAGCGCCCGAGCTTTCGAACCTTTAATAGTGCTCGTTACGATGTGGTGATTCCTGTTGATACAGTTAAAGCAATTAAAAAACTAGGTGCAGTTAACGGCTGCAGCTTCTACAGCACTCTGATGTCTGCCTTTAATGTCTTGTTGTTTAAGCTTACAGAATCGGAAGACATCGTTGTAGGAATGGCCTCTGCAGCTCAGTCAGGATTAGGGAAGACTAATCTGATCGGGCACATGGTGAGCTTGCTTCCGCTTAGAACCACAATTAAAGATGATATTCCTTTTAATCTGTTCATGAAATCTGTCCGCTCTAAAATGCTTGATGCTTTTGACCACCAGTTTTATTCTTACGGTTCATTGGTTAAGGATTTAAAAAATATTAAACGAGACCCTGCACAGATGCCGCTTTTAAATGTGGTGTTCAATATTGACCAGCAAGCCCCAGATCAAGGTTTAAATTTTGAAGGAATCAAGGCCTCTTACAATACTATCCCGAGAGATTTTGAGAACTTTGAGCTCTTCATCAATGCTGTGAGCTCCGGTGATAAGCTTATTCTTGAATGCCAGTATAACACTAATCTTTTTTCAGCGGCGACGATTGAGAACTGGGTAGCGTGTTTTATTGAGCTGATGAACTTGATTGCCAAAGAGCCTTCAAGGGGAATCAAGAAGTTTGAACTTCCTTATCTGAAGATTCCTACGGGGAACTCTCAAGAGCAAGAGGCAAAACCAGAGGCGCTTTTGGTCCGCAATCCGCAGGTCGAAGAAAAAATCAAATCGATCTGGGCGCAGGTGCTCTTAAATAATTCATTGAGTGTGGAAGACAATTTCTTCGCCGTCGGAGGTCACTCACTTCTGGCCATCGAAGTGGCGACACTGCTTCAGGATGAATTTAAAATACCTTTTTCCATTAAAGATATTTTTGAGCACCCGACGATCCTGGCCCTTTCCAATAAGATTGGAAGCGGACAGAAAGAACCGAAAGAAAATCTTCCGGCCTTGGTGGCCAATGCATTGACGACGGTTAACGTCAGCCATAATCAAATGCAGGTTTGG
>JBEIPI010000060.1:0-18113 GCA_040377165.1 Bacteriovorax sp. | reverse complement strand
GTTTGTACTTTTGTCCGGGGCCACCCTGGAGGCGAAACCTATCTTTCACTTTACCGGAGTCGACGCTATCTACGGTGTTGATGACCGCGAGCTGATCACTAAAAAAACTTCACCCAAATACCGCGAGACCGCCCGCTCAGTAGCGTTGATCGTGAGCAATGATTATCTCGATGTAGGGATGTTAAAGACGTCGATTATGGCCATTGCACTTCAAAACAACATGAATATGTGTGAAGGTGAGCGTTTTAATGAGGCGATGTCACTTCCCGGTTGTACCGGTTTTTTGGTGGGTGAGGATTTAATGGTAAGCGCGGCCCACTGTTTTGAGACAGCAGCTGATTGTGAAGGCAAAAAAATTATTTTTGATGTCGATAGCACGAAGCAGGTTAAAGACGGCTACAGTGTTTTTTCAAAAAATGTTTTCGCTTGCAAGGAGATTGTGGCCTCAGGGATTGCCGGTAGCTCGCTGGATTATGCGGTTATTCGTCTGGAGAAATCGATAAAAAACCGCCCTTATTTAAAAGTGCGACGCCAGGGAAAAATCGAGGATAAAGCTGCAGTTTTCATGATTGGCCATCCAATGGGGATGCCTTTGACTTTATCAAAACCGGAAAGAGTAAGCGGCAATGAGGAAGCAAATACATTCTCTGTAGGGCTGGATTCTTTCGAGGGCAATTCGGGTTCACCGGTCATCAATGCGAAGACTCTGGAAGTCGAGGGTATTTTAATCAACGGCCAGCAAGATGTTGTTTTAGATTCACAAAAGCAGTGCTATCGTAATGTTAAACATGAGAGCGGAGGCGAAGGGGTCTATAGGATCACCGGGCTGACCGATTTCTTAGCAAAATAAATTCAATAAAGGCATAGAGTTTTATGGGACAAGTAGGATTCGGATCTTACCGTGTAAGTATCAAATCAAAAGAACATCGTTCGGCATTAGTAGAAGCTCTTCAAAGCGGCTGTTCGCTTATCGACACTTCATCGAATTACACTAACGGAGAGTCAGAGGAGTTGATTGGAAGTGTGCTTTTAGAGCACCCGGAATTTAAGCCGTTGTTAGTGACAAAGGCCGGTTATATTCAGGGTAAGGCCCTTAAAGTTTTAGAAGAGTTGAATGAGAAAGGTCTGGCACTGGAAGACCTGGTGGACCTTGGTGAAAACTTAAAACACTCTATTCATCCTGAATTTTTGCAAAACCAGCTGGAGCAAAGTCTTTCTCGTCTAAAGAAAGAGAGTGTGGATTATTTTTTGTTACACAACCCGGAGTATTATTTTCAACTTCCTGAAGCGACAGCTGATGAATACTACCGCCGTTTGGAAAAAGCTTTTTTGTATTGTGAAGAGGAAGTCAAAAAGGGCAGGATCAAAGCTTACGGTGTGAGCTCGAATAACTTTGTGCTGCCTTTACAAGACCCTCACGTGACAAGTCTTCCCCGAATTATTGAGATCCTGAAAAAAATTAAAGCGCAAAATTTTAAGATGGTCCAGTTTCCTTTTAACTTGATTGAGATCGGGGCGCTGGAGAAACTCGGCGAGTATGGCGATGAGAGTTTGCTGGAACTCTGTATGCAGAATGGATTGACTACAGTGGTGAACCGCCCGCTTAATGCTTTTACTAACAATAAACTTGTACGACTGGCCACTTATGAGGATGCTTATAAAGATTTGGATGATAAAAAATCCCAGGAGCTTTATGAAAAATGTATCGGACTTGTTAAAGCAAAGTGGGATGAGGTCAGCGATGATACCACTACCAGCGATGATTTTTTTCAGGTTGAGATGATTAAGCAGTTCAGCGAATTGTGGAATACACTCCCAACTCCGGATGCAGTTGACCAGGTTTATCTCGGCCACTTTTTTCCTTTTATCGCCCGGGTCTGGGGCGGTGGACTCACTCCTGAAGAGTCAAAACCATTTTACGAACTGCTGGAAACCTCTCATCTTTATGCCCGAAAAAATCTTTCACTTAAGGCGCTGGAGTTTAAAAACCAGGCCCAGCAAGTAGGGTTATTACCCGAAGATAATTCTAAGGTATTCTCGGTGATGGCCGTCGAGACTTATCTAGATTACGGTTTTGATTACGTTTTAGTCGGGATGAGAAAACCTGAGTATGTTAATCAGATGAAACACCTCTTCTAAATTCATTCAACGATAGGAAATATTTGCCGATCAACTATATGTTCAAAAAACATATGGGGGATACATGCAATTATTCAAGGTTGTGCCTACGGCACTCGCCATCTTCATGCTCTCGAGCATTTTAAGCGCCACTGAGGCCCAGGAAAAAGTCCTGTGTATGGTTTCGAGCGATGTGGATAAAAGCACAGGAAGGATGACTTACGTAATGGATGAAGACGGGCGCAGGATCGCTCATCTTTACAAAGAATCCTACGAGAACGGAAAACTCACTGAGAGAAGTGAAGTTGACATGTCTGATTTAAATGACAAGGGAATCGTTCTGCATCAGAAAGATAAATATGTGACAGTCAGGCTCTATAGTCACAACTTTGATGAGGAGCGCGGTGGAGTGCTTTATCTCGACACGCTTTACAATGCAGTCAAAGGCGAGCGCAAAGAGTACCAGATTGAAGTCGTAAAAAATGAGCAGTCAGACATCCTGATGATCAATAACAAAAAATCATTCACGCGCATGCATTTCATCGGGAAAAAAGCTCCTGTCTTGGGAGTTATTGGAATTGATAAAGTTCTGTTTTCAAACTAATGTTATATCTATAAATGAGAAAGCGCCGCTGCTGGATTTATCCGTGCCGGCGCTTATTTTTAGACAGATGTAATGGATAATAAATTTTCAAAAAAAATCACAATCGTTTTTCTGGGAATTCTTACTGCGCTTCTGGTCCTCGAAGGAGGATTGAGAACCATCGGTCTGATCTCTGAAGGCCTCTATGCTCCGGATATAAAAAAGAAAAATGCCGACTACGTTATCATGAATGTGGGGAATTCTTACACCTATGGTCTTGGAGCGCCTCCAGGGCAAAGTTATTCTGATCAATTAAACAATTTGCTAAAAAAGCGCACGGATAAAACCTATCAGGTCATCAACCGCGGTAAGACTAATGCCAATACCAGTTTAATTCTGGAGAGTCTCGATGCATGGCTTGATCAGGATAAACCGAACCTGGTTTTTTTGATGGTGGGTGAACCCAATCACTGGAACAAATACGGCTATTGGGAGTTTCTTGGGAAAAGATCAGATGGGAATCTTGAAAAAGGGCTTCTCGATCACCTGGATTTTTTAAGATGGTCTAAGATTTATAAGCTCATCGAGCTGCTTGCCAACAGGAATGAAGGCGCAAACGAGAGAAAGACTTCAGTGGTTTTTAAGCTAACCCCCTTGGATGAAGAATACCGCTTGCAATTGGGTTATCAATGGATTGGCGGTCTTCAAAATGAGGCCATGGTTAATATCGTTACGATGTCCAAAGAAGAGCAGCAGGAGGCCATCAGCGCCCTCTCTTATGTTTTCGAAAAAGACAAAAATCCGATGGCCGCTTATTACCTTGCTGAAATCACCGCTTTGCACGCTAAAGATGCAGAGAGCTCACTTAAGCATATAGAGAATTCAATCAATCAATCGGAGAATTTTGATTACAATCAATGGATTTTCCTCGCCAATTACAAACAGCTCTTCGTTCCAATATATAAAGACAGGTATGAAAAGCTGGTGACAAAACTAAAGTCCAAAATTGACCCGGCCTTTTTGAAGGAGCTGGTGCTAAAAATGCAGGGAATGAAGCAGGCAACTCTAAATTCTCTCGGTGGGAATTTCCTTTATCAGGCCAACAAGTACAATCCACTCGATACCTATATTACCAAGCTTTATGTCTATAAAAAGTGGGAAGAGGAGCCGATAAAATCTTTTGAAATGATCGAGCGTACATTGAGAGTGAATCCTCTTTCTTATAACTCCAATCTTTTTGAAATCGCAGAGGACATCGTGCTCAGGCACCCTGAACTCGAGGAGCGCTACCGCCTGGTGATTCAGGAAATAGAAAGGCGCGCTAATGGAGTAGATGTAAGGAGCATGGTCCAGCAGAGCTTCATGGAAAAAGAATGGATTGAACATGACCTGGAACTGATGATTGCCAAGATAAAAAAGAGAGGAGCACAAGTAGTTGTACAGACCTATCCTCCCTATAGAAAAAGTAACCCGAGGCATGCTGACGTGATCTTAAGAACATGGTGGAAAAATAGACGCGATAAAACTACGATTCGCTTCCAGGATTCGGCCATAATTCTAGAGAGTGATTTCAGCGCAAAAAATGGTGGACAGAAATACTACTCGACGGATGCGGGTCCACATGATGAGCATTTAAATGCACTAGGGTATGGGGTTATCGCCCGTCTGATGGAATCGCTTGTTCCCTGACTTTTTGTAGGCACTCAACGAAATAATCCAGCTCTTCTTTGCTGGTATCAATACCAAAACTTATGCGAATTGTTTCAAAAGCTTCCGTCTCATTGAGACCAATGGCCATCAGCACGTGGCCCGGGGTTTTTTTCCCGGAATGACAGGCCGATCCCACTGAAATTCTCACACCCATCTGATCCATTTCATGCAGACAAGTTTTTCCTGAAAGGCCAGGTATATGCAGATTAATGATGTTGAATAATCTTTGTTCGTGATGACCCAGAATTTTTACCGCTGGCATTTTTTCTTTGAGTTCTTTAGTTAAATAATCATGAAGATTTTTTAAGACAGAAAGTGAATCGCTGTTATAAAGCTCACTGGCGCGGGCCATGGAGCTGATAAGTTCAACCGCAACTGTTCCTGAGCGTACACCTGATTCCTGACCTCCACCGGTCATTTGCGGAGAGAGTGCTAATCCCTCACGGACGAAGATCGCGCCGATGCCTTTTGGGCCGTGAATTTTATGTGAGCTGATCGAATAGAGATCAACTCCTGCTCTTTTTACATCGAGACCAACCTTGCAGAAGGCCTGAGCACCATCAGAGTGAAAAATAACATTGTGGGCCTTCGCTAGACGTGAGATCTTCTCAAGATTTTGAACCACGCCGATTTCATTGTTAGCGTGAATCACTGACACCAGGAGTGTCGCAGGAGAGATCATCTTCTCCAATTCCTGGTAATTTATAACTCCGAAAGAATCGACCGGGATCTTTTTTACGATAAAACCAAGGTCTTTTAAGCCTTCAGCTGTCTGGTTGATACTCGAGTGCTCAATTGATGAGATAAGAATTTCTTTTTTTGCAGAATTCAAATACTGATGAGCGATTCCTCTTAATACCAGGTTATTGGACTCTGTAGCACCTGAAGTAAAAAAAATCTCTTCAGGTGAGCATCCCAGTTTTTTTGCCAGAGTCATTCTCGCTTTCTCCAATTCCAATGAGGCCATGACGCCTGTACGGTGGATAGAGGCCGGGTTGCCGAGATGGCGCTCGTGGAGCGATATCATGTGCTCAAGCACACTTCTGTGCATTGATGAGCTCGCCGCATGATCGAGGTAGATATCCTTTTTAGTCATAACGATGGTTAAGCTTACCAGCGATAGCGTTTAACTGTTGCTTGCTGATATTGAACTCAAGGTCTCTTAAAGCTTCATCGCGGCTGATGACGTTTTGTCGGATAAGCTTGCTCATCTCCACATGGTAATGAGTGTATCCATAATTTTTCATCGAGTTGTACACCGAAATAAAGTTCAGCATACAGTTAGTCGATCTTCCCGGGTAACTTAACTGAGGGAACTGCCAGTCTAGTTCTTTTTGAATAGTGGGAACATAGACTTCTGAGCCAAAAGGTAAAAACCAGTGTGGAGAGATAACCAGCGCCTTATTTTTTCTTTCAGAGGCGCGCTGGATAACTTCTTCCATGCTGGCCGGGAAATCTTTGTATTTAGGGTCATTGCGTACATAAGTGTCGAGGAAATCCTTGGTCGCTTCACCCATTTCTTTAAACTCAGGGGAGGCCGAATTACATCCGCACTTACTCATAACTTTCTGGTTAGTCGACTGGCCTTTGGTCCATCCGGCGATGATGATGGGAATTTCGTGGCGGTCAGCGATTTCGTAAGCAAGGTCCATATACCAAAGTGAACATGGGTGACAGATAACAGCTTTTGATTTTGTCTCCAAAATCTTTCCGTACATATCTTTCATGTAGTTTGATTTGTAGAACATAAAATCAACACCCAGCTTATCGGCTGCGCGCTCAACATTTCTGATGGCGTCCTCCGACTCAAAACCGTTATCGAACATGAAAGCGAGAGGGTTTAGTTTGTAGCGGGTTTTCATATAATAAAGCGCTGAAGTGGAGTCTTTTCCACCACTGCACATTGCCAGTACGTCGTATTTCCCTTTGCTTTTATTCTTTTTTAAAATTTTGAGAAGATCAGTCTCATGCAATTTCGCTTCTTCTTCGAGTTCCTGATTGTTGTCGTGCTCAATACAAAGATTGCACACACCGTGCTCATTGAAAAAAATATTGGGTTTTACCTCAGGCAAAACACATCTTTTGCACAGAAGTTCAGGGCGAAAATTGATATCGGCGCTGGTAACTGCTTCGGACATTTTTTTCTCCGGATAGGGGCAATAAAATATTTTTACAAAGATTTGAATTAAAGTATACTACATGAACATAAAAAAAAAATTTAAATATCCCTAAAGTCAGGTGTATGGTGGAAGTTTTAGATCTGAGAAAAATACCATGTCCGCGCAATACTTCAAAGGCCTTGATTCATCTGTCAATGATGGATACCGGAGAGATGCTGGAGATTTTCCTCGATGACGGAGAGCCTATACAAAATGTGCCTTCCTCTCTGTCTCTGGAAGGGCATGAGATCGTAAGTAAAGAGCGCGCCAATGAAGGACACTGGGTTTTAATAGTGAAGGCCAGCTGATTATGAAGCAAAAACTTCTGAATATTCACCGCAAAATTAAAGAATGGGTAACTCAGGTTTTATTCAGAAAGATTTTGACACCATTTGTTCTGGTGTTGATATATTTTTTTGTCCTGGGGCCGACTAGTATTGTCAGCAAAATATTCTTCCGCAAAAAGTTGACCAAATCAATCACAAACAAAGATACGAATTGGAATGAAACAGTGGATTATGAAGGTAACTTACAAGAAAGTACCTATCAATCCTGAAGCAATGAGAGCGTAACATGAAAAAATTGGCCTTGGTTTATCGTGAAATGTACAAGCTAATCTCTGCGCATAAATTATATTTCCTGGCGCCGCTAATTCTTTCACTGGTTGTGGTGATTTTCCTTTTTGTTAAGCTAGGGCCTGGAATCGTTATGACTTTCATCTACGCCGGAGTTTAATTAATGGATTTCATCGGTATTTCCTGTTTTTACCACGATTCATCTGCCTGCCTGGTAAGGGACGGAAAGATCATAGCCGCTGCTCAAGAAGAGCGCTTCTCACGCCAGAAAAATACCGATGCTTTTCCCATTGAATCACTTAATTACTGCTCGCAGGAAGGCGGAGTCCTTTTTGAGGATATTCAGGGAATCGGATATTTTGAAAAACCGTATTTGAAATTGAGTCGTGTCCTTATCGAACATTTAAACCATTTTCCTTTCACGATAAAGAGTTTTTTGCGAGGCATGCCTCAATGGATGGATAGCCGCTTGATTCTGCCCTTGGTGATTCAGGAGGAGCTTTCAACAAAATCTCCAGTACATTTTTTTAAGCATCACGTCTCCCATGCGGCCAGTGCATTCTTACCTTCCCCTTATGAAGAAGCGGCCATCATGACCTGTGATGGAGTCGGTGAGTGGACAACGATGACCACTGGTTACGGCAGTGGCAATAATTTTAAGATCAATCAGGAGATCACTTACCCTGATTCATTGGGTCTATTATACACAACGGTCACTGTCTACCTTGGTTTTCACTCTGGTGGAGAAGGGAAGACCATGGGGCTTGCGGCCTATGGCAGGCCAAGTATGATGGATAAAATCAGAAAAATCATTCACGTTTTTCCCGATGGAAGCTTCAGGCTGAATCAAAAATATTTTTCCTACAGACGCGGCAACAAAATGTGGAATAAACATTTTGAGGAGCTCTTTGGTCCGGCCAGGATTCCAAACTCCACTTGGGAAGAAAGGCATTACGATATTGCGGCAAGTTTGCAGGCGGTTGTTGAAGAAATTTTCATTTTGACAGCACGTGCACTGGCCAAAAAAACCAAAAGCAAGAACCTTTGCCTGGCCGGAGGAGTGACGCTTAATTGTGTCGCCAACGCACGCATTTTAGAAGAGACAGACTTTCAAAATATCTTCGTTCAACCTGCGGCCGGTGATGCCGGAGGCGCGGTTGGATCAGCATTATTTTTGTCCAATACATTATTCAATGAGCCCCGCCACGTGATGGACCACAGTTTTCTGGGCCCGGAGTTCTCAGAGTATGAAATCCTAAAAGCGATTAAAACTCACCGGGTTGAAAAGTTCACTAAGCTCTCTCCTCAAGCCCTTTGTGAGAAGGCCGCCGATGCGATTTTCCAGAATAAAACACTGGGCTGGTTTCAGGGAAGAATGGAGTTTGGTCCGCGCGCACTAGGTGGGCGCTCGATCCTGGCCAATCCTTGCTCTCCAGATATGAAAGATATCTTGAACCATAAAGTGAAAAAGCGCGAGTCATTCAGGCCTTTTGCTCCAATGGTTTTAAAAGAGCGCGCTCATGAGTATTTTAATTTAAATATTGAGTCACCTTATATGCTACTAGCCCCAAAGGTTCTCGAGAATAAAAGAGAGTTGTTACCGGCCATCACTCATGCGGATGGCACAGCACGAGTGCAGACCATCGGCGACCACGAGCATCCGCTGCTTCGTCAATTAATTGTGGAGTTTGAAAAAAGATCGGGAGCACCTGTGCTTTTGAACACTTCGTTTAACCGCAATGGTGAACCGGTAGTCTGTAAGCCAATGCATGCCATCGATTGTTTTTTAAACACCGGCCTGGATGCACTGGCCATTGGACCTTATTGGATCGAAAAGGCCTAAGCGGCCTTTGTTTTTGAGTAGTCTTGAGTGGCAATCAACACAATAATTTGAATCAGGAAAAAGCTTCCAAGGAAGACGGCTCCACCTTCGCTGAATCCGTATGAGTGAAGACCTGATGCCAGGATGTAATTGACTCCAAACCACGCCATCATAACACTTAAGAAAGCTGCGGCCGTCACAGTCATGAAGCGCTCGTTTCTAATCCATGAAGTGTAGCGGCCGTGCAGGATCGCCATATAAAGACATAGGACAATCAGAGACCAGGTCTCTTTTGGGTCCCATCCCCAGAATCTTCCCCATGAATAATCGGCCCACACTCCTCCGAGAATAATCCCGGCAGCAAGCATAATTGTTCCCCATTTTAGAGTGGTGTAGATAATTTCCGCATGGTTATTTTCCTCTGCCTTGTCCATTTTTCCCAGACGTCTTTTGATTAAGACCGTATTGGCAAGAATCCAACTTAAAGCAAGCGCACCGTAAGAAAGAATAATTGTGGTTACATGAGTAGATAACCAAAAGTTATCGCGAAGAACCGGAACCAGAGGCGAGATCGTTGCTGTAAGCATTCCGTTGGCGAAGTTAATCATCATCAGGGTGCAGACATTATATGCAAGTCCCATGTAAACGAATACCTTCTCTTTTTTTAAGTGACCTAAGATTAGACCCAATAATAAAGCGCCTGATCCTGAGAAAAGAACGGTCTCATACATATTCGTGATCGGAGCGCGTCCGGAAATAATCACACGTAGTGTGATCAATACAATCTGGGAAATGATAGAGAGTCCGGCCAGCCCAAGAGTGATGTTAAAATTTTTAAAGAGCACCATTGCGGCCAGAGCAAGAATTGAAAGCAGCATCGCCACACTTGGAAGGCCCGCTTTTGCGTAATAGTACTCGACAATATATTTATTGCCGAAGGCCAGGTCGTAGTCCGTTTTTGATTTCATTAAAACCGGCAAAAATGGATTGTCCGGTGTCAGGGCCTTTTGAGCGATGACTTTTTCTTCTGTAAGAAAGCTCACTAGTGGAAGCCAGTTAAGCGCCTTGTCCTGAACTTCGGCCAGCTGCCAGTTCATTCCGCTTTTAATTTCTTTATAAAGGAAGATGCTATTAAATAGTTTCTCCATCGATTTTTTGTAAGAGTCATTTACGTCGGTTCTTCTGGCTTCATTCCTGATTTCCTCTTCTTTTGTTAAAAGAGTTTCATAATCGATGAAGTGCTCATCATCTTTTAGCCCCAGAAATTTCATGGCGTCGACATGCTCAATTTTGGCCATCAACTTTACCGTAGTAGGAAGTCCCATGCCATTTAAAGAAAGCAGACAGTAGGCCTCTGTGGCCGATAGGTCATCAGCTTTCGATTTTCCGGTCAGGCTTTTGATTGCTTCAGAAGCGTGAACGTAAAGCGGCTTAATTCTTCCACCTTGCTGGATTGGCAGCATTTCCAGGTCTTTTTTACAGAAGTACAAATCCTGGGCATGAAGAGAGAAACTCAGAGAGAAAAGAATGGTGAGTATGAGTGCTTTCATGGATATTAAGCTCCTTTTTTCTTTTTATTTAAGTTGTAGTGCCAGATGGCCCCGAGAACCAGCATAAGCGAGCCGAGATACTTTAAGCTTCTTCCCTGGTCGACGTTGACGGCGAGAGTGGAGTGATAGTTTCCTCCACTGTCCTGTGAGTATGAAGCCTGGTAGAAAGTGAATCCCTGATGCTTAAGCGGATTGTTCATGAAGACGTGGTGATTGGTCATTTTTCCATCGGAGAAAAGCTTCACAAAAGACTCGTAGCTCGCCGGGTTTTCTGTCCCCGGATCTTTGTCCATCTTGAACTGTGAAAGGGCTATTTCAAACGGTAGAGTAAGGCTTTCTTTAGTCACTTCCATGATGACTTTTTTTCCGCCGATTAAAAGACTAAGCGGCGAGTAGTTGCTTGCCCAGTATTCTTTTCCCATGATCTCAAGTTTCACCGCACGGATGTCGCCTTTTATAATCATCCCATTTTTCTGGATAGGTACGGTGGCCACCGGGAGCTTGAAAGGGACTAAGCGGTCTTGGTGATCGATAAGAGTGATTTCAGCGCCCATCCACGGAAGGGCGACACTTGGACCCTTGAGTTCGATATTTTGCACCAGCCATTTTTTGTCATTTTTATTGTAGAAAGCGAGCTTCTTGCCAAATAGAAAGAGATTTGGTTTTTCCTCGAAAATCTTTTTGGAAAAAACGCGGATGATGGATTTCTGGTCAACCTGAAAGCTGGTATCAACCGGAAACGGTGAGAAATCAGGAAAGAATGTGATGAGCTTTCCATCCAATGGAACCACCAGGAAACGGTTGTTGGAAGTGGTGCTCTTAACCGGAATCCTGCGCTCCTCCGGAGTGAAGCACTCCGCAGTCTCAGAGTTCCACACGATAACACCTGAAGCATTCTCCTGTTCAAAACAAGTGGCCAGGTTGGCCGGCATATAGTTGAAGGTCAAGGGACCCATCGCTTGAGTCGACTGAAATTCTCCGCTGGTTTCAGGGTGAAGTGTCAGCAGAATCTCTTCAGCGGCAAACGGGTTTTTGAAGAAGTATTTCGAAGAATGGATCGGCGCTGATTCTGGATAAGAATTGATGGCGTCGGTCCAGACAAATTTTCCTTCTGCAAAAGGTATGTACTCGACGATCTTAATTCCGTCGTATTCATCATTGATCATGGTCTCAAAAGCACTATAAGGAAGCTCAGTCGTAACCTGCTTTCCTTCTTCCGGATAAGTGATCTTTAAAACATCTTTGGAAAGAATGACCTGACGGTTTGGTTCATTCGGCGCGAGGGTGATGTTTCCGTCAACACCGGCGATGTACGTAACCATTGAGCCTACACCAATAATGATAAGGCCTGCGTGAATTGTGTAGAAACCATAAAGTCTTTTTTTCGGTGGAAGCCTTAAAAAAGCGGCGAAGATAATCGACATGAGCATCCCAAACTGGATGAGCATGAAAGCGAAGGTTTTATAAACGGTGCGGTTGGCGAAATCAGTTCCGTAATAGGATTCGAGGAATGTTCCGATGATCATTGCAATGGAAAAAAGGAGAATAATAATGACGGCGAATTTCATCCCGCCAATAGTGCGCTCAACTTTGTTCCAGTCAACGTTCCAGTCTTTTTTTACTAGTCTTTTCACTGTGAGTCCCTAATTGAATGTATGCTTTTTTATATCACAGTCGATATGGGCTAGGAATGTTTTAGTTTCACAACCAGCATAAGAATCCCAAAGAGAATTGGTTGATGAATAAGATAAATAAAAAGAGAGTGCTTGCCTAAATAGTTCAGAGATTTAATCAGGTTGTTCTCTGGCAAGGGAAGTTTCTCAATTCCTTTGTGCGCGGCAAATATACCAAATAGACTAGCACCTACCCAGGGAAAGGGAGAAATGTAGTCCCATGATGAGTGAGGCAGTTGAATCCATGGAATGGTCTGATCATATATAATAGATGGGATGAATAAACACAGGCCTAACACCAGTGCAATCCAGGGGCGCTTTAAAAATGGCAATGACATGACAGAAACGACGGCGATAGCGTGCAAGGTGCCAAAATATATCCAGCTCTCCGGGAAAAATTGATAAGTCACAAGGCTGATTACTGCCGCCCAAAATGCGAGCAGGAGCAGTCGTTTGAAAAAAGGCTGCCACTTAATTCTCTGATGATGAGCTATATAAAGAGCGGCCCCAACGGCGAAAAGAAATAAGAAGACAATGAGCCGCGGGAAAAAATACCAGAACGGATGATTGATCATATCTACGCTGATAAAACCGAAGTAATCCAGGTCAAAAGAGAAGTGAAAAATAATCATGAGCACGACGGTGAAGCCTCGAAGTGCATCGAGGAATACAGAGCGTCTCGGGCCCGAATTGTGTTTTAAATCTTCCATACTTATGTTTAGATTATTTCATGAATACATCATCAAGCAAAAAGAAAACGTTAAAGATTTCTCTCTTTTTATTCACCATTTTTCTATTGGTGATCCTGGTGGGCGGGTATGAATTCGTAAAGTCCAGGGTTCCGCAGATGAGTGGAGATCTCAAGCTTCAGGGACTCGGGCAGTCAGTGCAGGTGATACGCGATCAAAACGGTATCGTCCACATCGAGGCAGGCAATAATAAAGACGCTTTTAAGGCCTTGGGTTACATCATGGCCTCCGAAAGACTTTTTCAAATGGAGATCAGCCGCAGAGTTGCCCAGGGAGAGTTGGCAGAAATCCTCGGTGATAAGGGGCTTGCCACAGATAAACTTTTTCGCAATATAGGAATCAAGCGCGAAGCACAGAAAATCATAGACCGCAAAACTCAGGCGCAGAGTTTTGACCCTGAAATGCTCGAAGAAGCGGCCGCTTTTTACGAGGGAGTTAATCAATTTATCGCCACGGGGCCTATGCCAATAGAGTTTCTTATTTTGGGAATTAAACCTCGTCCTTTTGGAATGGTTGACGGTGTTTCTTTTGTCGGTTTAATGGGTTTTAGTTTCGGGATTGCGCTGATGACAGAGCCACTTTTAAGCAAGCTCTCTATAAGAATCGGCGGCGACTTAACCGAGGATTTACGAAATGAAAAAATCCCCGCAGGCGAATCAAGGGTTGTGGATGTCGATCATCAGATTTCTAAAAATGTATTGGGAGTGATCGCCGAGTTGGAGAATGGGTTCCCACTTTTTGAAGGCTCTAATGGCTGGATATTGTCAGCAAAAAGAACCCAGTCGGGGTTTCCGATGCTCGCCAACGACCCGCACATCTCGTACTCACACCCGGGAATCTGGTTTGAGGCCCACATTAAAACTCCGAGTTTTGAAACTTACGGACATTTCCTTCCGCTTATTCCTTTTCCCATCTTGTCCCACAACCGCGAGCGCGCCTGGGGCTTAACCATGAGCTTGACTGACGACATGGATATTTACCGAGAGAGCATCGATGCGGATAAGAAAACATATCGTTTTAAAGGACAGGATCTTCCTCTGAGCGCCCAAGAGGAAGTGATAAAAGTAAAAAATTCCCCTGATCACAAGATGACAGTTTATCGCACCCATCACGGGCCGGTTTTGGATCATGCTTTAAGCGACAGCACAGAGGAGAAATCCCTTTCACTTCAATGGGCCTTTTACGATGAAGGCAACGACCCTTTTACCAGTGTCTTTAAAATGGGGAGGGCCAAAAATATTGATGAATTCAAGGCCGCCGTCTCCACTGGAAAAGCTCCGGGTCTCAATATTCTTTACGCCGATAAAGAGAACATCGGCTGGTGGATTTATGGTGAAGTCTGGAAAAAAAGGCCGGGAATTAAAACTGATTTTGTCTTAAATGGAGAGTCGGGTGAGGATGAAATCCTGGGGAGTGTGGGCTTTGATGAAAAACCGCACCAGGTAAACCCGGCAAATGGTGTGATCATTTCCGCCAACACCAGGCCGGCCACTTACCCAAAACACCTGCGCGGCGACTGGCAGCCTGATGACCGCTACAAAACCCTGGAGAAAATCCTTTCGCAAAAGGAGAAGTGGTCGGTTGAGGAGACCATGGAGCTTCAGAGTTTGAGCATGAATTTTGAAAATAAACTTTTAATTGAAGCCTTGCTTCGCGACACTCGTTTTGAAGGGGCGGAAAAAGAGCGTTATCAAAAATACCTGGAGCTTTTGGCCAACTGGGATTTGAATTCTAATGTGAAGGCTTCGGCCCCGAGTCTCTATTACTCATGGAGCAGGGAGATTCAAAAGACCCTGCTTAGCGATTTAAACGACGAAGAAAAAGAAATTTTCGCTAAAGTGCCCAATGGATGGATATTTTTTAAGCGCGTAGTGCTTGAAGGTGAGTCGGTCTGGTGGAGAAAATTCGACCGCCAGAAAGTGTTCAAAGAGACATTTGCAAAGACAGTGGCACTCCTGGAAAAACAGTTTGGAAAAGATATATCAGATTGGCATTGGGGCGAGCTGCACACGCTGGAGTTTGTTCACCCGATCGGAAGAGTAAAGCCCCTTAACTATATTTTCAACCTTGGGCCTTATCCGGCACCTGGAGCGACCCACGAAGTGAACAATCAAAAAGTTTCGACTTATAATGATGATTTTCCGGTAAAGGCCGGACCTTCAACCAGAAGAATCATCGATTTTGCCCGCCCAGAAAAGGCCTGGGGAATACTTCCGACCGGAAACTCGGGCCATTTACTCTCTCCGTTTTACAGCAATCAGGTTCACCGTTTTTTAAGCGGGAAATACCGCGAGGAACTGATGGAGCTTACGGAAAAAGATATCCGTTATAAAATGATTTTAACGCCGTGACCGTTCGGAATAGATGAGCATCAGCGCCTCTTTACACTCGATGCTAAAGTCGCCGTGGGCTTCATTGCTCAGGCATAAAGAAGAGAGCGGTTCGATTTTGGTCCATTTTAAAAGCGGATAGAGGCATTCACCGCTGATTTTAATTTTATTTGGAAAAAGACTACCCAGGCTGAAAGTCCCGTGAAAATGAACCCGGTGTGTCCCCGCCGGTAAAAATTCGATTTTATCCTCAAAGTACACCCGGACATTGTTTTTTTGTTTCAAAAACAAGGCGACTTCTCCGAGGTTAAAGAGTTCGTGGTCGCGTCTTCCGCCTAAAAAACCTAAAAGAATAATATTTTTGAGCCCCCTTTCTTTTTGCATTTTTTGCAGACAGAAGGCCAAATCGGATAGGTCCTGCTCATTTTTTTTAAAGTTCAAGCGGGACTTCTGTGGGCCGTCGCCGTCCCCTAGGGTAAAAGAGTTTTTTAAGAGTCCTGGTGCTTTCTTTTGGAATTTGCCTTTGTGAATCATTCCTCCATCGACAAAAATCAGCTGCCCTTGCCTGGATGCCTGAATGCATTTTTGGGGAAAAGGCATCGGCCCGACAATGATGGCTGTTTCGAATTTTTCAGTGGGTTTTTGCTTTTTGGCCATGGTAATGTGTTGACTCCGTTTTGGAAGAATACCTCCAAAAATAGAGAAGAGACATGATCAATTTAAAAATTAATCCAGCAAAAATTTCCCAAAGATCCAGAAATATTCTGGAAGCTCCCGCCTTTTTTTGGCCGAATTCTATGCAAAAGTTCAACCTGGAAATGGATTCAGGTGACAAGATTTTGACGGTTTTTCATAGCGGAAATCCAGCGGACCTGGAATTTCTCCTGGAAGATGTGCTTTGTTTGTTCGCCAAAAATAAACGTTTGGGCGATCTTTTTAAATTAAATATCCGTGAAATTGAAAATTTTTTACGCGATGAAAACCATCTTCCGGCCACTGATTTTTCCCACGAGATTCTGGAGAGTACTCTTAAGTCATCAATCATCTCGTTGGTTGCTTGCGGGATAAAAACAAAGCTTTCAGCACGTATTTCAGTGCTTTTAGCTGAGCTGGAGAGCTGGTCAGAGCTGAGTCTGGTGGAAAAAAACCGCTGGGCACAGGAGCTTTTTGGGGTCCTGTCCTGCCAGCTGATATTATCAGAGGGTACCCATATTACCTTGGCGGAAGTGCCTGCCGGAGTCGAGGAAAGACAGCTCGAGGAGCTTCTGATAGAGATTTTCGGTGAGGGTGCAAAACAACTCAGTGTGAAAGTGGTTGCCGTCTAATCAACTTTTAGAGTAAAATTCTAACAGTTTAAGTGTTTCAATTTTATTTCTATTAAGAGGTTTTGATGAAAATTGTTCTTTCGTTAGTATCAGTCGTTGTTTTCTCTTCTTTATTCTCAGAAGCTCACGCCCAAGACGCCGCTAAAGGAAAAACTTTATACGCTGTATGTATCCAGTGCCACGGGGAAAGTGGGGAAGGAAACCCGGCCCAAAAAGCACCTAAAGTTTCCGGTCAATATGACTGGTATGTCATCAAACAAGTCACAGATATCAAGGCAGGGGTAAGAAAAAACCCTGAAATGCTTCCTTTTGTAAAAGGTCTATCAGAGCAGGATATTAAAGATCTTGCCGCATATATCGTTACTTTATAATCGAAAAGTTCCATTTAATCGCAAAGGATTGCTATGAAATTAACTTTTAAAAAGGCCAAGACCGAAAAAGACATCAAGGGTATTTATGAATACAACATTGATGCATTCTCAGATTCTCCTGATTTTAAATGGACATTCGACGAAATCAAGAAGGAAGTTGCCGACGGATGGGAGCTTTACTCCCTTATACACGAGTCTGAGGTTGTGGCCGCTGTCTTCTATAAAGTAGAGGTAGACTCGCTTCTAACCAAGAATACGGCCATTAAAATCGATCATCAGGGGGCAGGGCTCTCGCACACGATCAAGGAATTCTTTGAAAAAGTGGCCCGCGAGAAGAAACTTAAGAAGATTTATCACTACTGCCGTATTGATAATTTCAGAATGTACTCTCTTAATGAGTCTCACCAATATAAGAAAACACCAAGGAAATTAGGGCCTGAAGGGTTGGTTGTAGAGTGGGTAAAGGCCATTAAGTAAGAGGTCTCCCTAGAGAAAAAGGTGTTCTTCCTAGGGAAAAAGAGCAAAAAAAGTTAAAAAAAGTGTTTTTTGCTATAGACATGATGAAAATTTTCGAGCAATAATTTATCTATAGATGAATTTCTCGAGGGAAAAACAAAAAATCCCCTCGAAAAAAAAGAAAAAGAACTAAGAAACAATAGAAGTGTATTTAAAAGTTTCTTTATAATAAACAACTTTAGACAATCAACAACATGTCTAATTTAACGGAGGAATCTCAAATGGCAGTTAAGAAAAAAGCTACAAAGAAAGCAGCTACTAAAAAAGCAGCTCCAAAAGCAAAAGCTACTAAAAAAGCAGCTCCAAAAGCTACTAAGAAAGCAGCTCCAAAAGCTACTAAAAAAGCAGCTCCAAAAGCTACTAAGAAAGTTGCTGCAAAAGCTACTAAGAAAGCAGCTCCAAAAGCTCCAAAAGCTAAAACAGCAAGAAAGCCAAATGCAGCTTTCATGAAAGCTCTTACTCCTTCAGCAGTTCTTGCTGAAATCGTAGGAAACAAGCCACTTCCACGCACTCAAGTTGTTTCTAAAATTTGGGACTACATCAAGAAGCACAACCTTCAAAACCCAAAAAACAAAAGAAACATCATTGCAGACGACAAACTAGCTAAACTTTTTGGAAAAAAAGAAGTTACT
>JBEIPI010000130.1:0-7549 GCA_040377165.1 Bacteriovorax sp. | reverse complement strand
AGTCATGACGAGAAAGTGCGCAAAAGACTGGTGGTGTTTTCGGTTATCCTGAATTTATCTTTTTTGGGTTTCTTTAAGTATTTTAATTTCTTTCTCGATAATACGAACTCGCTGCTAATGCTTTTGGGTTATGAGAGACTCCATGGCATCGGACAGATTATTCTTCCGCTCGGGATTTCATTCTATACTTTTCAGTCGATGAGTTACACCATCGATGTCTATCGCAGCAAATGTAAACCTTATACAGAATTTGTGCCCTTTGCTGCCTATGTGACGTTCTTTCCTCATTTGATTGCCGGACCCATCATCAGGCACTCTGAGATGGTGACACAATTAAGTAAGAGCACGGAAAGGCCATTTAATATTGATTTTGCAGCCAGGGGAGCAATGTTTTTCGTCATTGGAATGGCTAAGAAAATTCTGATTGCGGATAAAATCGCGGCATCAATAAATCCGGTGATTGATATGATGGATGTGGCCACAAGCTTTGAGGCCTGGGCATGTGCTGTAGGATATACATTTCAGTTGTATTTTGATTTTTCGGGCTACACCGATATGGCCATCGGTCTTGGGCTGATTTTTGGTGTACGTTTTCCGCAGAACTTCAATTCTCCTTACAAGAGTTTTAGCATCACAGATTTCTGGAGGCGCTGGCACATGACCTTGAGTTTCTGGTTGAGAGATTATGTCTATATCTCGCTTGGTGGAAACCGCCATGGAGTGATGAGGACTTACTGGAGCCTGTTTCTCACGATGCTTTTAGGAGGGTTGTGGCATGGGGCTTCGTGGACTTTTGTCATCTGGGGAGGGTTTCACGGAGGACTTCTGGTTATTGAAAAATATTTCGGACTGGGAAAAAAACCGCAGAAAGTTTTTATTCGGACCGCAGTGACTTTCTTTTTAGTGATCATTGGTTGGGTTATCTTCAGAGCTGAAGAAATGCATTTGCTGACAACCTGGATGCAGAAACTTTTTAGTTTTGAAGGCGGAATGAAGCTGGTACATTTCACTTCGCGTACCAAGGATCGTTTTATCGCTGCGATGATGATCGGAAGTATTATCATCTGGGGATGTAAAAATACTTTCGAGCTTGACCAAACTTTCAGGCCGACTAAAAAAATGGCCATTGCGTTGGCGTTTATCTTTTTTATTTCGGTGCTTTTTTTGGGAAGTGACTCCCCATTTTTGTATTTTCAGTTTTAAGGCAGGACATGACGGATTCGAATAAATCATTCTTTAAGACTTTATTCGCCAGTATTTTTGGTTTTGCGGTCCTGTATATAATTTTTATTTCTTTCGTTAATCCACAAATGACAGCACCTTTTTCCCTGACCGACAGGTACAAACCTTATCATGATAATTTTTTGCTTAGAAAGGCAGAGCTGATGGAGGGTCAATCTTACGAGACGATCATTCTTGGTTCGTCCACTTCGGAGGCCTTTAGCGTGAGTGAAACAGATGAGATTTTTAACACGAGCACATTTCATGGAGTTCTCGGCGGCGGTAATACGGCTTCAAGGTATGTGTTGTTCAAGAAAGCGCAGAAGAACTTTAAAGATTTAAAGCGAGTGATATACGTCGCTGATCTTTATGAATTCAATCGGCCCAAACCGGTTGAGATTTTGTCGTTTAATGACGCACTTTCTTCAGAGTTAAAAGATAAAGGTATGCTTCCGGGAAAAGTGGACTATGTGAAGTATTTATTTTCCCATAAAATGCTTGAGTCGGCCTTGATGGTTATTAAACGTGAGCGGAATAATTATGAATCACCGCTCATGAAAGACGGTTCAACCAAGATGTCGATGGTTATGAGTACAGTTCATGCGGAAGAAGACCCGGAGAAAAAAAGGGCCAAACTCTCAGAGGCGATTCGTGAAAATTATGTCACTTATTCTAAAAGCATTCTGGGGGATTTTAAGGAACTCAACCCCGACGTAAAGAAACTTCTTCTTGCCCTGGTAAAAGAGGCAAGGGAGAGAGATATTGAACTGATTTTTATTCTCTCTCCTTATCACGCTGAGTTTAGAAGACTTCTATTTCAAAATAAACAAACCGAAGACCGCTATCGTGAATGGATCGCTTTTTTTAGCGGTCTGGAAAAAGAATACGGGGTGAAGGTTTCTAATCCGCTGGAAGGTGAGGCGGCAATGGATCCGGCGTCTGGTGCCTGGAGGGATGGCATTCACTTTTATTCACAAACTGCCGCCCAACTTTTAAGAGAGATCGCTCAAGGGGAACAAAAATGATTAAGCTCTCAGCTGTTATTATTACATTAAATGAAGAAAGAAACATCGGCCGCTGTATAGAATCGCTGAAATCGGTCGCCGATGAAATCCTGGTGGTGGATTCGATTTCTACCGATAGAACAAAGGCCATCTGTGAATCTTACGGAGTAAGATTCGTTGAACAGAAGTTTCTGGGGTATGTAGAACAGAAGAATTTTGCCTTAAAACTCGCAAGTTTTGACCATGTTCTTTCTCTCGATGCAGATGAAGCACTTGATGAGAGGCTTCAGCAGGAAATTTTGAGGATTAAAAAAGATTTCAAGTCGGATGGATATGAATTTAATCGCCTGACCCAGTATAATGGGTTTTGGGTCCGCCACTGCGGCTGGTACCCGGACACAAAACTTAGGATTGTCAAAAAAGACAAGGCACGTTGGGTGGGAAATAACCCGCATGATGCACTTAATGTCGACGGCGTTGTTTCTCACATCTCCGGCGATCTTTTGCACTACTCATATGACTCAATTTCTTCACATGTCTTACAGACAAATAAGTTCAGCACTATTGAGGCTCACTCACTATTTACTAAAGGCAAGCGCGCAACGCTGATGAAATTAGTGACACGTCCTCCTTATCAGTTTTTTAAGGACTATATTTTGAAGAGGGGCTTCCTTGATGGAAAGTATGGGTTTATCATCTGCTTTATAAATTCGCTTTACGTTCTTTTGAAATACGCCAAGATGATGGACATGCAGGCAAAACGTAAGGTTTAGAGGGGGAATTATGGAACCAATAAGTATTGTTATTTTTATCCTTGTTGTGGTCTGTTTGTTTGATTCTTTATTCATCGTAAAGTCTCAGACCGCGGCCATTATTGAGCGCTTAGGTAAGTATCACGCGACAGCTCACGAAGGTTTGAATTTTAAACTGCCTTTCATTGACCGTATTGTCGTCAGAAGAAACCTGAAGATCGTTCAACAGGATATTGAAGTTGAAACAAAAACTAAAGACAACGTTTTTGTTAGAACTAAAGTATCAGTTCAGTACCAGATTATCAGAGATAAGGTTCACGATTCATACTACCGCCTTTCAGATCCTATCGCTCAGATTGAAAGTTATATCTTCGATGTTGTTCGTTCAGAAATCCCGAAACTCTCACTTGATGATGTTTTCGTCAATAAAGACACTGTCGCTTTGGCGGTAAAAGAATCACTTGAAGAGTCGATGGATGACTTCGGATTTATGATCATCAAGACACTGATCACAGATATTGACCCGGATGAAAAAGTAAAAGTGTCCATGAACGAAATTAATGCGGCTGAAAGATTAAGAGATGCGGCGATGGCAAAAGCTGAAGCTGAGAAGATTGGCATCGTAATGCAGGCAGAGGCCCATGCTGAGAGTAAGCGTCTACAAGGTCTCGGGATGGCCAATCAGAGAAAAGAAATTGCGGCCGGTCTTAAGTCTTCGATTGAAGATCTGAAGCAATCAGGTATCAACAATGAGGAAGTCCTGACGATTCTTCTGATTACTCAGCACTATGATGCTTTAGAGGCCATGAGTAAAAACGCTCACAGCAATACAATCATGGTTCCTTATAGCTCAAGCAATGTGACAGGAATGAGAGACCAGATTCAAGAAGCGATCTTAACCAGCGTAAAAGCAACTCAGCAGTAATTTATTTCCCCTGCATTTTTATGAAATTCGCTTTCATGAAAATGTAGGGGATCACACCTATAAGATTCACCAGTGAAATAGCGATAAAGACCAGATTAAATAACGAAGCTCCGTTGTTGATCTGAAGTAGTTTGAATAAATTATCAAACAGCACGTGACCAACACCAAGGCCTGCTGGCGTGATTGGTAATGCGGCCCCGATCATCCCGATTGGTAGAATCGAAAAAACATTCAAGAAAGAAATAGTCTCAGGTATAAAAGGCGAAGTCAGTGCCCAGAAGGCAAAGAAGATCATGAGCTGATTCAATACACTCAAGAAAAAACACTGCAGGAAGGGTTTCAGCGTAAGTTTAACCGAGAGCAGATCACTTAAGGCCCCTAGTAATTTGGGCCAGCGGGAAAGGTATTTTGAAAGTTTAGAAAGGACTTTCTCCTGGGGCACAAGATTGGAGAAAAAAAGCAGAATGAATAATCCCAGGCCCATACATAGGGCAGCATTGATAAAAATAAACGTGATTAATTGTGGATTGAGGTCTCTAATGCTTTCCCACTGAAAAGCGCAGATAAATGTCCCAATGAAGAGCAATCCAAAAATGCCAATGAATCTATCAAGGGCGATCAAAGAGGCCACGGTTGTTGCTGAAAGATTGTGACTAAGGTTTCTAAAATAGAAAAACTTTACGACATCTCCGGCGCTAGCACCCGGAAGAATGACAGAGAAAAAACTACCAATTGCGTTAAAACCGAGAACTTTGGAAAATGAGATGCGCTCGCGGGCCTTAGCTGAAAGCAGGATTTGGCAGCGAAAAGAGCCGATAAATAATCGAGAAAAGAGAAAAGCAATCCCCAGAAGCCATAGGTGCCCTTCGTTTACTGCCCTTGGAATAAGCGAGAAATCTAGTTTTCCATTTTTAAAAAGCCAGAAGCATAATGCAAAGGCCAGCAAAAATTTGAGGATGGTTTTAAGCATAGGAAAAATTTAGCATATTCCCCTGGCTAATGCTATTGTAGGGGGTAAATTGCTTACTTTAAGAAAGAGGATATATGAAAGTTTCAGTCATTGGTACAGGGTATGTGGGATTAGTCAGTGGGACGTGTTTTGCTGAAATCGGACACAATGTAACCTGCATTGATATCAACCCTAAAAAAGTGGAAATGCTTAAAGCTGGAAAATCACCAATCTATGAGCCTGGCCTGAATGAACTTTTAGAAAGAAATATAAAAGCAGGAAGACTCCACTTTTCTCTAGATTACAATTCAGTAAAAGAAGCCAAAACGATTTTTTTAGCAGTTCAAACTCCTTCATCTGACGACGGGAGGGCCGATTTAACTTATTTCAAAAAGGCAGCTATTGATGTTGCAAAAAATATTTCAGACGATGCGATTATCGTTATTAAATCAACTGTTCCTGTTGGAACACATATTGAAATTGAGAAAGTTATTGCAGCTAATACAACTAAAAAATTTCATTTGGTTAATAACCCCGAATTTTTAAAAGAAGGCTCAGCTGTAGAGGATTTCATGCGTCCAGACCGTGTTATTATCGGTCATAAAAATGGAGATGCCATGAAAGTAATGGAAGAGCTTTACGCTCCTCTGGTCCGTCAAGGCAATCCGATCTACGGAATGAGCAACCTTTCTGCGGAAATGAGCAAGTATGCTGCGAACTGTTTTCTTGCCACAAAAATTTCATTCATCAACGAGATCGCGCGTCTTTGTGATTTAACAAATGCAGATATCGAAGAAGTGAGAAAAGGGATTTCATCCGATAAGAGAATCGGTGGGCATTTCCTTTACCCGGGTCCAGGATATGGTGGATCGTGTTTTCCTAAAGATGTTAAAGCTTTAGTGGCGACAGCCGAAGACTACGGGATGGATTTAAAAATCATCAATGCCACAGAAGAAGTTAATGATGAGCAGAAGGCTTATGTATTTTCAAAAGTAAAAAAATATTACGGTGATAACCTGACTGGTAAGACGTTTACTTTCTGGGGAGTTGCTTTTAAAGCGAACACTGATGACGTTCGTGAAACAGCGGCGATCGCGATGGCGAGAAAGCTAATCGGGGCCGGAGCAAAGATCAATATTTTCGATCCGGTGGCGACAGAAAACTATCTGCATGAAATGAGCAAATACAAAGAATGCGAAGGCAAAATCACTGCGTTTGATGACAAGTACGAAGCGCTAAAAGGGTCAGACGCTCTGATCACTGTAACGGAGTGGAGAGAGTTCACGACTCCGGATTTCGCTCATATCAAATCGAAACTAAATAAACCGGTTATCTTCGATGGAAGAAATTTATACGACACTAAAAAAGTATTAGCGGAAGGTTTTGAATATTTCGCTATCGGGAAGTTCATTAAATGAAAATCGCAGTACTACAACTGACCTCAGTTCTCGATTACAAAGTAAACCTGGAGACAATCCGCGGCTTACTAAAAGATGCTAAAGCTCAGGGAGCGGAAGCATTTTTCCTGCCGGAAGTTTTCTACTCGATGAGCGATGGAATCACCCCAACGCCTTATTTAGTGGCGGAAGGCAACGAGCACTACAAAGAGATTCAGAAGCTTTCAACCGATTTCGGGATGGCCCAAATCGGGGGATCTGCAGCGACTCTACACAATGGTAAAGTTGTTAACCGCGCCTATAACTTAGATAAAAACGGCAAAGACCTGGGTCACTACGACAAGATCAATCTTTTCGCCTGTGATCTTCCAGATAAGAAAATTTCTGAGGCAAAAAATTACACCGCTGGTTCTGAATACAAGATGGTTGAGTACAACTCAACGAAGATTGGATTGGGAATCTGTTTTGATATGCGCTTTTCAGAAATGGCCCTGCACTACAGAATGAAAGGAGCGGAAATTTTAACTTTTCCTGCGGCCTTCACCGTTCCTACGGGAAGAGCTCACTGGCACACTCTGCTTCGCGCCCGTGCGATCGAGAATCAGTGTTTTGTTGTGGCCGCTGCTCAATGGGGACATCACAACGACAGAATGCAGACCTATGGGCACTCAATCGTCATCGACCCTTGGGGAGATGTGCTGCTTGACCTAAAAGAAGGTGTAAGCGTTGGTGTCGTGGAGCTGGATTTCACCAAAATTGACTTGATCAGAAAGTCAGTGCTTATGAACCGCCAATAATCTATTTACATTCCTGAACCATTAAAGAGTAAGCAGTCACTTTAAGTGTCACTTCTTTTTGATCCTGAATAGCTTTTTTCAGGCAAGGCTCAAATTTTACATCCGCATGGTAAGCTGCCGCTAATTCCGCTAATTCCAACCTGTAAAGGTTATTGGCAGTCAGGTGCATCTTGTTGATGTGCACTTTTAACTCAAGTGTTTTTTCTGGAGCTTTTTTACTTTCAGCCTGAACTGATGTTGTGATCAGGAATAGTGCTAATATTGCATATTTCATTTTGGCTCCATTTGTTTGTATTGTTTCATTGTCTGATCCGCCTGCTGTATTTTGCTTGCCTCTGTCATGTGGATGCTATCACCAGGCAAATAGGGGTCAGAGCTGGAGAAGGCCAGAGCAGATCTTTCCATCATGGCTGCATTCTCCGGAAATGGAAAAGCAGTGATCGTTGAACCACGGGCAGTGTTTTTGGACATTTTATTATCCCACTCTTCAACAGTAACTGGTTT
>JBEIPI010000065.1:0-16436 GCA_040377165.1 Bacteriovorax sp. | reverse complement strand
CTACAAATATGAAGTCGTTGTTAGTTTTTTAAAAGAAATAGAAGTGCGCGTCCATCAACTCGATCAGCACTTACTGGATAAAGAATCATTTCTACGCTCCACTCCCACTATTATGCCGGCAGCAGGACACCTGACTTCAAGTTACGGTCCGAGAATGTCCCCGTATGCCGGAAGAATTAAAATGCACGAAGGAATTGATGTTGGTGCGCCAACCGGGACGCCTATTGTGGCACCCGCCGATGGAGTCATCACCTTCTCTGGAGCGAAACCCGGATTTGGCAACTTTGTCCAGATCGACCACGGTTACGGGGTCGAAACTATTTACGGTCACGCTTCGACTCTGAATGTGAAAAAAGGTCAGAAAGTCATTCGTGGCGATCGAATTGCTACAGTCGGAAACACAGGGTATTCGACAGGGCCACATGTCCATTACGAGGTTCGTGTCAACGGCACACCCGTTGACCCACTCTACTACACGCTTAACTAACTACACTTAAAATTTTAATTTATATATGTATCTCAGGAGACCTTTTTTATGTTTAACCCACTACAAATGATTTTCGGCACTAAATACGACCGAGATCTAAAAAAACTTAAGCCAATTGTTGAATTGATCAATTCGCTTGAAGACAAAATGAAACAAATGTCTGACGAGGAACTTCAGGCGCAGACACCGAAATTAAAAGCTATGCTTGCCGCTGGAAAAACAACTCAGGATATTCTTCCTGAAGCTTTCGCCACGATCAGAGAAGCTTCTACCCGCGTACTAAAAATGAGACACTTCGACGTCCAGCTAATGGGAGGGATCGCCCTTTACAACGGTTGCATTGCCGAAATGAAAACCGGAGAAGGTAAGACCCTGACCGGAACTCTTCCGCTTTACCTGGTGGCCCTTGAAGGAAAAGGCGCTCACGTTGTAACTGTTAACGACTACCTTGCCCGTCGTGACTCGGAGGAAATGGGTGTTCTTTATAAATGGCTTGGCCTTTCTGTCGGAGTTATTCTTTCACAGATGTCTGATGAAGACCGACAAGTTGCTTATAAATGCGACATTACTTACGGAACAAACAACGAATTTGCTTTCGACTACCTTCGCGACAACATGAAATTCTCGCTTGAAGAATATGTCCAGAGAGACCACCACTTCTGTATCGTGGATGAGGTTGACTCGATCCTGATTGATGAAGCGAGAACCCCATTATTAATTTCTGGTCCATCTGAAGGTGACCCATCACTTTATTATGTGGCCAACGACATCATCCCAAAACTAAAAAAAGATGTTCACTTCACAGTAGACGAAAAAGCGCGCTCAGCAATGTTCACTGAAGAAGGGGTCATTAAAGTTCAGGAGCTTTTAAAACTTGATAACCTATACAACATCGAACACTCTAACCTGCTTCACCATTTAAACCAGTCGCTAAAGGCCCATGCGCTCTTTAAACTGGACGTTGACTACGTTAACCGCGACGGACAGATCATCATCGTTGATGAATTCACCGGGCGCCTGAAAGAAGGCTCACGCTGGTCTGATGGTCTTCACCAGTCAGTTGAAGCTAAAGAAGGCGTAAAAATTAAATCTGAAAACCAAACGCTGGCATCGATCACTTTCCAGAACTACTTCAAGCTTTACAAAAAGCTCTCAGGTATGACTGGTACAGCTGACACTGAAGCGGAAGAATTTATGAAGATCTACAACCTTGATGTTGTGGTTATCCCTACTAATCTTCCAATGGCCCGTATTGATGAAGCGGATATCATTTATAAAAACCGCGCGGCCAAATACAAAGCTGTCGCCGAATTAATTCAAACCCTTCACAAAAAAGGTCAGCCAGTTCTCGTTGGTACAATCGCTATTGAAACTTCAGAACTTATTTCAAACTACCTCAAGCAACAAGGAATCCCACACGAAGTCCTGAATGCTAAACAACACGAGCGTGAAGCTGAAATTATTAAAAACGCTGGTCAACCAGGTGCGGTCACGATCGCCACCAATATGGCAGGTCGTGGTACCGATATCAAGCTTACACCGGAGACAAAAGCGGCCGGAGGTCTCTACATCCTTGGTACAGAAAGGCACGAGTCTCGCCGTATCGACAACCAGCTACGCGGTCGTTCTGGACGTCAAGGTGACCCGGGGAACTCGAAGTTCTTCCTTTCACTTGAAGATGATTTAATGAGAATTTTCGGTTCAGATAAAATTTCAGGACTCATGAACACATTGGGTATGAAAGAAGATGAGCCGATCGAACACAAAATGATTTCAAATGCGATTGCTAAGGCCCAAAAGAAAGTTGAGGCCCATAACTTCGATATCAGAAAGCACTTACTTGAATACGATAACGTTATGAACGAGCAACGCCGTATCATCTACAAAATCCGCCGTGACATCCTTAACGACCAGGACAACCTGGGATTCGTGCAGGAGATGGTTGAAGACGTCGCAGTTGAACTTTTAGAAAACTACCGCCCAGAGAAAAAAGCTCCGCTTGATTCTTGGGATTGGGAAGAAATGAAAAAAGGATTTAAGTCAACTTTCAACACTGACTATGAAGTTTCTTATAACGATTGCGTGCAGAACTTCGATGGTGAAGTTGAGCGCTACTTCGGGGCAACCGCCAATAGCGTCCTTGAAAAAAAGTTCTCTCAATATGAACCGGAGCAAGTGACATACGCTCTAAGAGAAATCCTGCTTTCAGCATTTGACCAGCACTGGAAAGATCACCTGCTTCAGATGGATCACGCCAAAGAAGGGATCAATCTACGCGCTTACGCTCAGAAAGACCCTCTGACAGAGTACAAAAAAGAATCATTCATTCTTTTTGATGCCATGAAAGTTCAGGTTAAAAAATCTATTGTAGCGAACTTATTTACTGTTAGACTTTATACTAAGGCAGAGATCGAAGAGCTGCAAAGAAGGCACCAGGAAGAACTGGAAGCTCAACTTGAGGCCCACAGAAAGGCCCTGGAAGCTGAAACAGTAAAAGAAGAAGCCAAGCTAATCAGAAGATCAAACCCGAAAGTTGGAAGAAACGATCCTTGTCCATGTGGATCAGGAAAGAAATACAAGCAGTGCCACGGAGTGGATGCTTAAGAGAAAAAGATAGATGACGAAAAAGAAAGATGATGAATCTATTGACCTAACAAGAATCGAGGATCTTTCTGAGTTTTTACACCAGGAAGATTCCGATCTTGATTCAAAGTTCGACAGCTTTCACTCTCCTGCAACCAATAATGATTTCTCATCTACGGGCATCAGTCTGGATGCCCTGGATGATGAGACTCCACCTGAACTCCCGCCTGAACTTCCTGAAGAAAGCACTGAAGAAGTGAATTTTGAATTCACTGAAGAGCCTCCGCTTGAAGAAACGGTCGATGAGAATCCATTTGAAGAAAATACATTTGTAGAAACTTCTTTTGAAGAAGTGGCCCCTGATTTTGAAGCCAGCGAATTCGAAGTCTTTCCTGAAGAAACAGCAGAATTAGAAGAAGTCTCTCTCTCTGAAGAAAGTCCGGAAGAAATCGATCATACTCCAGGGCCCGAAGCACAGGTTTACACTAATACATCAGAAAAATTTGAGGACGTAAAAACCTTCGCCCAGAACTTCTCTTACGGAAAAGCTTCAATCGGCGGCGGCAATCCTCCCTATAGCATCATTGTCCGTCATATCAAGTACGCCGAAGAGGCCGATGACATCCTGGAGCTCTTAAGAGAGTTTGGTGTAGTCAATGCCCAGAATGAAAAAGACATGGAGCGAGCGCTTGAACTTGGCTCTCTTTTGATCCCACAAATCAGCGAGTTCACCGCCATCGTCCTCGCTCATAAACTCCGTCGTTTTGACCTGGATCTTGAAGTAGGTCTATCTGATGAGGTTCATCCTTCGAAATCTGGCGAGAACAACCCGAGAGGGCTCTTAAAAAAAGATAACTTAAAACAAAACCGCAAAGAGAGCTTGAAACTCTCTGAAATAGATACCTCTATTAAAGACATCATGGTCTCCACCAGCTCGGCCCTGCCTGGCTACAATGTGGAGAGCTATATTGGAGTACAGACAACTTTCGCTATCGTTGAAGAAGCGGAACTGGAGCGACTTCAGTATGTCCAGAAAGTGGAGCGCGAGCAAACCGAGATCATCAATTATGACGGTCTGGAGAATTCTGCGCTGTCTTCAGAGAAAGCCTTTAAAGATTACCAGAATTCGTTTGCCCATTTATATGACGACCTCACTGCACAGCTAAAGCAGAAGGCCTTCGCTCAAAATGCTAATGCACTTTTGGGTCTCTCTTTCCAACTCTCACCTCTGCAGTTTGAGCGCTCTCACCTGCGCGTGAATGCTTACCAGATCACTTGCAGTGCCACTCTCGCCGTTATCTCAAGGGAGAATGCTTGAAATCTTTTTTGCCCAAAGACCACTATAAAACAGTCATTGTCGGTGGCGGTATAGTAGGCGCCGGTATTTTCCGCGACCTCGCCATGAATGGAGTTGAAACCCTCTTGCTAGATGCCGGGGACTTCTCCTCACAAACAAGTGAGCGCAGCTCGAAGATGCTTCATGGTGGAATCCGCTATCTTGAGAACATGGATTTTCCGCTGGTGTTTGAGGCGCTTCATGAGAAAAATCTCTGGCTCAGACTCACTCCACATCTGGCCAAAGAAGTTCCTTTTTACCTGCCGGTTTATAAAGATGCCAAAAGACCTCTGTGGATGATCAGAATCGGGTTGTACCTTTATGATCTACTCTCAAGTTTTAAAAACTCTCCTTTCAGTATGAAATCCAAAGATGAATGTGTGAAAGACATTCCGGGACTCAACCCAAACGGCCTTTCGGGTGCGGGCGTTTATTATGATGGAATCATGGACGATGCCAAGATCACTCTGGAAGTTATCTATGACGGTCTGAAAGAGAAGAACACTTACGCCAGAAACCATACGAAAGTAATAAACGTAAAACGCATCAATAATAAAACGACACTTACCTTAATCGACACCATCACCAATGAGGAATTCACAGTTGTTGCCGATCAGGTAGTCTATGCCCTGGGCCCTTTCACTGATACTTTTTTAGGTCAGTTTCCTTTTTATCACTGGAAAAATGTCCTTCTGCCCTCAAAGGGCTCCCATATCTGGATTTCCAGCAAGGATTTTCCACTGACTCATCCATTGGTCATGACTCCGCAGGATGAATTCGGCGACCGCGTGATTTTTGTCATCCCACATGGCGAGAAAATTTTAATCGGTACGACAGAAGTCCCTAACAAAGATGATCTTTTTCATGTCACTCCTTCAGAGGATGAAATCAATTACCTGCTTAAGAATCTTAATCTTTACTTCCCTGACTTCAAATTAGGCAAAGAGCACATAATTGGAAGTTTCGCTGGAATCCGCCCATTGGTAAAAGAAGACACTCAATCCTCTGACCGTGGAAAGACGTCACGTGAACACAAAATTTTCCAGCCATGCTCAGACACCTATGTTATCGCCGGCGGTAAATACACCACTTTTAGAGTCATGGGCCAGGAGATCACGCAGAAGATCTGCCACCGCTTCAATAAAAGTTTTAACCGCGATAAAACAGAGACCCCGCTGCGCAGGACATCCATCGTTGCACCTTTTGAGTGGCATTTGCCCAGCAAAGAAGAGCTGATTGAGATTTGTGAAACTGAGATGCCAAGAACATTTGAAGACCTGGTAAAAAGAAGGCTTTCTATCGCTTCCAGGAAAATATGGGCCACAAAAACTGCTGCGGATTTCAACAGCTATTTTTTGGAGCATCAGGATGTTCTGAAAAAATACCTGAATTTTACACCTGCAGACCTGGAGCTTTTTTAGGCAGAGTGATCACAAATCTGGTGTTGGGACAAGTCTCATCAATGCAGATCGTTCCACCGTGAGTTTCAATAATCCCACGGGAAATACTTAACCCTAACCCAGTTCCCTTGCCGATATCCTTAGTTGTGAAAAAAGGCTGCATGATTTTCTCTCTGATCTCCACTGGAATTCCCGGCCCGCTGTCAGTGAGAATCATCTCGACCTCTGATTCTTTATTATTGATGACAAGCTCAATCCATTTTTCTTCCTGATCGTTGATGGCGTCCATTGCGTTGTTTAAAAGGTTTAATATAACCTGAGAGATCTCAACTGGACGGCAGAGCAAAAGAAGGGCCGGGTCATAATTTTTAACGATCTTAAAACTGATACTCTTCAGGCGCATTTTATCCACACAGAAACCGCAGGTCTCATCAATCAGGAAATCAACCTTCGTCATCTCCATCATCATCTGGCTTCCATCTCTGGCGACAAAACGCAGACCACTAATGATTTTTGCTATACGGTCATTAGTAGACTTAATTATTCCCAGTGATTTTTTAAGCTCTTCTTCATCAAGATCATTTTCGTTAATACTGTCGGTAAGCTGCTCAACTTTCATCCCTATAATGGCCAGAGGAGTGTTGATTTCGTGGGCAATTCCTCCGGCCATTTCCCCAAGTGAGGCCAGCTTTGACTTCTGGATCAGCACCGCACGTTGCTCATCGACCATTCTGGTCCTCTCATCAACTTTTTGAATCAACGACTGCTCGTTTTCAGAGATTTGACGGGCCATAAGATTGAACGACTCCGCCAACTGTCCAAGTTCATCTGTGCGGTCAACCTCCAGTCGGGCATGATACTGCCCTTCTGAAATTTTCCTCACCGAGTTTTCCATTTTATTCAACGGCTCGATCACATCGCGCTTAAGTCCATAATACAAAAAAGCGATCTCGAACCCTAGCGAGGCCAAGGCAAGAAGAAGAATGAAAATAATTCCACTCAGTGCAGTAGAAGTGATCAAAGATAGCGGATAGATAGTAACAAAATACCACTGTGGTCCCCTGATTCTGGTGAAAGCAAGTAAGTTTTTCCCATCCGGATGTTCGGCAAGTATCGTCTGACTCTCGCCATCTTTTTTAGCGCCCATCACCGTGCTAAACATCTCTTTTAGGAAAAAATCATTGGTCGAATGTAAGTCGAGCTTCCCCTCTTTCTTTTTAATATCTCCAAGCAGCTCAGGGTGAGTGATCAATCGCCCATCGGTCCTGAAAATAACATTATAAGTGCCGGCCAGATGGTCGTTTGAAACTCGGGAGATGAACTCATCAAGCATTACATCGTGCCCGATAGTGACAGACCAGCCATCGCCATCAATGGGTGTTTCAATCGAAGTCATCCAGGTCTTTCCTACAATATCGTAAAAAGCTCCAGTCCAGACAGACTCTCTTTTGGGGTTATGCTTTTTATCTGCGACCCAGACATATTCTTCTTTAAGCATATCAAAGTTCGCATCCATCTCCATTGTCCAGTTGGGAACTTCCGGCCAAAAGAGCACCATGATATTTTCTGAAGTGGTAAAATAAGTATCCTGGAATTGGCTGCGAAAAGCACGGCCGTAGCTCTCCACTAAATCTATCATCACGACTACACGGTGTTTGAGTTCATCATTAATTTTGACTTTTGCAGGAATGAAAACGCCTGCGGAATTTGTTCCATCATAAAGTGCTTTCTTATTCCTGATCGTCCCATCATTATGTCGCTCTAATAGCTGGTCAAACCTGCGAATACTCTCAACTGTTGGTTTCCCGGCAAAGCGCTTTTGTGCTTCGTCCTTTAATATTTTGTGATTGCTTTCTGCAAGCAGGAAAAGAGCATCCTCGCGCTTTCCTCGCTCATCGACATATTTTTGCAGCGTCTGTCTGGTTCCTTTTTCAATAGTGCTATAAAGGTGCAGATACGAAAGTGTGGAGCTGATGATAATAACAATCAGAACACGAACTGAAACAGATTTTAGAATCGTTGCCGACAGCCTGGATTTTTTAACCATATTTACTCATCATCGCTTTATTTGAAAAAAAGCTCCTTTAATCCAGTCATGGCTTTGCCATCAAATCGCCCTTTATAAATAGTCTCGATGTGAGCAATCGCATCCACACCTTTCATGCCAGGCCCATCCGGTCCATCCAGGGCCATGCCGACAAAAATGTTGGCGAGCTGAAGAATTTTAGAAAGTGGGTGAAGATTCTTTTTATCCTTTCCAAGAGGAAACCCCAGTCCCGCTGTGTCCTCATGATGTTCATACACCAACTGGGCCACGTCCTCGGGAATCCCCTGGATCGACAGCATGATCTCTTGTCCTCTCAATACATGGGAGTCAATTATTTTTTTCTCTTCCGCATTCAGCAGTGACCTGTGTTTTTTCAATAATTCATTATCAATTTCTTTTTTACCCACATCATGAAAAAGTCCTGCCATTGCCAGTTTGAAAAAGGCCTGATTTGAGGCAAATCCCATTTTCTGCGCGATCATTACACTGTAAATAGAAACACCCACACTGTGAGCATAAACATGATCGGAGTGTGAATTAAGTATGCTGATCAGGTCAAGACACTTTCTAGAGTTAGTCAGCGCATTTAGAGTGAGCTGGACAAAATTCTCTGCCTCCTGAAAGGCCTGCCTATCCACGCCTTCCTGGAAAATCTTGGCCATGATTAATTCACCGGTGTATTTCAGAAAATTCATTTTCTTCTCATGTGAGACATTCTTATCGCCATCAATTATCCCGGCGATCCCTAAGTTAAATCCCACCAGATAAGAAAAAGCGTCTTTGCTCACATAGAGATATTTTACGTTTTTTTCTTTATAATGAAGAATTCTCTCCCTCGGCAGGGCCTCCCCTTTATGGGCGATTTTCACATATTTTTCTTCAGAAAGTTTGATGTAAACATCAAACTCAATCTGACTTCCCGAAACAAACTCCTCGATACCGATCTTATAATAATCGAATTTACCTTCAACGACTGTCAATTTATCCTGCAGGCCCATCGCCTTGTTAACCACCGCCAGAAAATCCGCGTTTTTAAAAGGCTTGCTAATAAACTCTTTCGCTCCTAAATCATAGGCCGATTGAGTCTCGAGCAATGTGGAGAAGCCGGTCATGATAACAAAAGGGATAGGCTTATTTCTAAGCGCCCAGTCCAAAAGTTCAATACCATTCATCTCAGGCATTTGAATATCACTGACCACAACATTGAAATCCTGTGTCTTTAGAATCACCACAGCGGCCTTGCCGTTTGCTGCTTCAGTCACTTCATGACCTTTCTTTTTTAAAAGATCAGAAACTGCTTCTCTAAAAAATTCGTCATCTTCAACTAATAAAATCTTTGCCATTTCAATAACCTTTAATCATATTATGCATGCGCCAGCGCCTCTTCAACAATCCTGAACATCTCCTTACGGTCAATCGGCTTGGAGATCAACGTAATCGCTCCCATTGATTCTACTTCGGCCTGTGTGTAACTAGAGAAGCCTGACATAAATAGAAATAAAGGAAAAGGCGGCTCCATGATTTTCATTTTTTTTATCAAACAGATACCGTCACAAAGAGGCATTTGAATATCGGAGACCACCAGGTCGATGTGGTTGTCTCTTAAAATATCAATTGCTTCGTTGCCGTTGGCAGCGGTTAACACAGTAAATCCCTTTTTTTCAAAATCATACTGGATTGCATCGCGCAGAATTTTTTCATCGTCAACAATCAATACAAACTTATTCAATCCAATTTTCTGTGTTGTCATTAGTCCTCTCTATTTAGATTTAGGTAATATCATAACAAATTTTGTATTGACCGAAGTTTCGTCGATAAAAAATTTTCCCTGATGAGAGTCAATAATACCACGGGAAATGCTAAGACCCAATCCAGTTCCTTTTCCGACTTCTTTAGTTGTGAAGAAAGGCTGCATGATTTTGTCCCGAATGTCTGGTGTAATTCCAGTTCCACTATCGGTCACGGAAATTTCGGCATCCTCTCCAAGGTCCCTTATCTCCACTTTAATCCACTTGTCGCTCAAAGAATCGATAGCATCACTGGCGTTGTTGAGCAGATTCAAAAGCACCTGAGAAATCTCAACGGCCCTGCAATCCAGAAAAAGTTCACTGCCATTTGCTTCTTTTATCACAGTCACCTTAATCCCATGCAGCTTCATTCTTTCAAGACAGAAACTGAAGGTCTCATTGACAATGGAATCAATCGCCACTTTATCGGTTGGCATTTTGCTTCCATCTCTGGCAAAAAAGCGAAGCCCACTTACAATCTTAGCGATCCGATCGGAGGTTGATTTAATAACTCCAAGACTTTTTATAATTTCTTCTGGGGTGTAATCGTTTTCTTCAACACTTTCCTTGAGTTGCTCCACCTTCATTGAGATAATCGCCAATGGTGTATTGATTTCGTGGGCGATTCCACCGGCCATCTCACCTAAGGCCGACATTTTTGAGGCGTTTATCAAGGTGATCTGCTGATCCTTGATGATTTGAGTCCTGTTTTTAACTTCCTGCTCAAGCCAAACGGTATTTTTAGTGATGGTGTCAATCATCATATAGAATGTTTTAGTCAAAGACCCGACCGCATCCCCGGAATAAATTGGCATACGCTCAATATTCTTGTCACCGCTTGCGTAGCGCTGGGCGGTTTTAGTGAGGGCGTGAATCGGCCTTAAGATGTAATCCAGGAAAACACTGATTAAAACGCCCGTCAGAAGAATGCAGATAAACATAACAATGACGATTCTTTTTAACAGCGGACTGATGATCTCACTTTCTCTTTTTTCAATCCCCATCCCCATATAAATGTGCCCGAGCAAACCGTTTAATATGGGCCTTGAAAGCACCAGCTCACGCCTATCATTAAGGACCTGCTCCTCGATCGAGAGATAGTCACTATATTTTTTTGAGCCGTCATCTTTTCTCTCTGCCAGTTTTATATATTCATCAGGGACTTTAGGATAGAACGTGTGAGCGATGATATTGTTATTTTCATCCAGAATAATAATAAAGCTTATTCCCTCAACGCTACGGTATTGATCAATGTAGCCCTGGACGCTTGAAGGGTCGCGATTTAAAATCGTCTCCTGCACTGATGCGGCAAGAGTGTTCAAGATCGCCTTACCTTTGGAAATAAACTCGTCCTGCAATGTAGTTTTGATTGAGTTTGTTGTGATAATGTAAATAACGATACCAATGCTGAAAAAAATAGCAATGATTGGTATGAGTATTTTAAGTTTTAAACTATTTTTAATTCTTTTATACATAAAACTCAGTGGAAGAGCGCCCAGTTTTTAATCGTGACATAATGCCCTTTTTCGATTGTCGTATAATAAACCACATTCAGCCCCTGCGACGAGGTGTTGTTGAAGCTAACAGTGTCTTTACCCAGCCCCACATTCATACCTTGAATACTTCTGGCCTTTTTATAAAACGACTCTCTGGTGGGACTTCCGGGAATTCTTTTCAGGATTTCCACAAAAACTTTCGCATTCAAAAACCCTTCAAGTGAAGTGAACGATAACTTCTTCGCATCACCATTTAAAGCTTCCGGGTGATTCACCGAAAATTTTCTCATCACCTCACGATACTCTCTCACCAGTTCAAATGACATATCTGAAGGCGGAGGCACCACCTGACTATTGACCAGATTTTGTGTGTAACTTTTTTTGGTTCTCTCTTCCTCAAGCTGGAGCAATGATAAAAGCGCATCAGGCCCAACGAATGAGAGATTGGCAATCACGCCCTTAAAGCCAGCATTTCTCGCATCTCTGATGAAGGCCGCGCAGGCGGCATAACTTCCCACCGAGATCACCACATCAGCTTTTGACTTTATGATCGCATCTACCTGCGACTGCATGGATTGATCAAACTTCGCCCCTCTTTCATAAGTAGTCTCGGCGACAATATTGAGTTTTTTCTTACCGAGAGCATCCTGCACTCCGGCGGCACCCGCTCTTCCGTAAGCATCAAACTGAATAAAGAGCCCGAAGCGTCTTTTCCCTTGATCATGAAAATGCTCAACTAACCCTGCTGTTTCTTCGCGGTAAGAGGCGCGCACATTGAAGACGTGATCACTATAAGGTTTTTCTCTTTGTGGTCTGGCCCCTGTAAAATTTGAAAATAAAAACATTCCCGACTTAGAAAATTTCTGGATGGCCGGAAGGGCCTCAACAATAGTGGGTGTTCCGACATAACCAAACAACGCAAAAACCTTCCTGAATAAGACCAGGTCTATAGTATTGGCCAGGGTTCTCTTTCCTTCATAACCATCGTCTACAGAGAGCACCTTGATTTTATTTCCGTGAACTCCACCTTGAGAATTGATGTATGAAAAATACGCGTTTGACCCTTTCCAGAGTTCAACTCCAAGCTCAGCCGAACTCCCCTGAAAGGCCGCGGACTGACCGAGCACAATATCAGCTGCGTGAATTCCCATGCTGAAAAAAATAGCTGTGAACAATATGATCATTTTTTTATTCATTGGGCATCTCATCGGATCCCAAACAATAAAAAATGACTCTGCCTAGCCTAAGATTTTATAAAGATTCGTGAGCAAAGGTTGACTAAAGAATTTAGTCAAACGCTTGTATTAGAAACGATATGAAACGCCAAACTGCACTCGTGGCCCGGCCAGTGTTCTCTCGACGGACCCAGTGTCAAATTCATAGGATTCACTTGAACTATAGTAATCGAGTAGACCTTTTATTCCAAAGCCATTGCTAAGCATATATTTTGCGCCTAATCCTACAGAAAAGAATGAATTCGTTCCCTCAACCGGGTCACCTGCAACATCCTGTCCATTTACCAAAGTCTTAGATTCAACTTCCGCGCTTCCTTTACCTATTGTCAAAGCTCCATAGCCGATTAAGCGGTTTACAGAAGATGCTGAATTATAAAAATGGTAATTAAGCCCCAGTCCATATTCAAACCAATCTGTTTTTGATTTGACCTTATCCCCGTTTTCCATAGTTCTCTTGTGAACAAAAAGATTTACAGAGAACTCTTTTAAAAAATTGTTATAGCTTGTGAAATACTTCTCAACCCCGGCCGAAATTGCGATCATCGACCCTGACGCTGACACAGAAGTTGTGTCTGTTGTGGCGGTAGAAGACTCATCCGATGTCCCTTCAAGTGCGTTCATAAACAAAGTCCCCCAGACTTCCCATGTTTTAGAAGACCTGGAGTAGGTTGCCGGCAATTCCAGCTCAGTCACCGGAGCAGCCTTGGTTTTTTTATTCGCAGTTGTTGTTTTTACATCCTTGATCTCATCCATGCCCAGTTCTTTTAACTCATCCTGATCGGCATCACTCACGACGACCTCATCAGTGGCCCCGTCAGCTACAGGAGTTTCAGTCATCACCATGGTCTCAGTTCCACCGGGGATCGCCTCTTCCTTTAGACTTTTACTCGGGTCATCTGTGATTTTCACCGGCGTGGCAATTTTTAAATTTAAAACTTTATCATCAGTAATTTCTGCCGGATCTACAATGCGGTAGAGCGACCAGACTGATCTTGATGGAGAAACTTTTTCAACCACCCCACGAGCGACAACGCCAGCTGTGATGAAAAACTTCGCATGGTCGCCTACGACTAATCCGTCCTCGCCACCACGGTTTACTAAAACAGTTTTTTTAGTTGATGAAACTTTTAGAAATCTAAGTGTCAATTTCTCGTCAATATCCAGCGCGTGGGCATTTGAAAGATTAAAAGCGAAAACCGCCGGCACTACTAAATAAAGTGATCTTTTCATTATGAAAAATCTCCTAAAAATAAACACTCATTCCTAGAGAATATTTTAAGTCGGTCACGGAAAATTTGCTACGAATATTGTCATCCAATCGATCGATTACCGATAAATTCTTAAAGTCGAGATTCACTCCGAAATTCAGGCTGGCCCCGATATTGGCCGTATCCTCTTTCAAGTCGCCCACTCTGAAGCGGTATTTGGTCATCACTTGTAGTGAAGGCAGGGTTAAAACCTGATAAGAATACTCTTTTGTGAAGTCAGGAGTGAAGACACTTGCTGAGCCGTTTTTAATCCCCACACCGGCCAGCCAGATGAAAGAGTTGAGAGTCAGCGGGTTGTTTACGAAATAATAATTCAAGTAAGCACCGTATGAAACTTCCTCTGAACGGGCGTTATAAACTCCAGTATCATATTCAGTCACTCCGCTCTCAAGCATAAACTGCAGCGACCAGTTTTTTAAACTCTGAGAAGTCCTTGCAAGGTGAAGATCGTAAGAGATCCCCAGATTGTAGCCACGCCCCTGGTAATTCGGGTCAGTGGTGTTTCCGTGACTAAGTACCGAACCTGAATAACTTAAAATAACTTCATGTCCTTCTTTTTCATTCAACGCCAGCTCACGTCTTCTCACCTCTTTTTCAATTCCAGTTTCAATGAAGTAATGGCGTAAAGAGGCATCATCCATATCCGATGACCAGTGCTGGCCGTCGCGCTTATACTTGGCGATTGCCCTTGGACTGATTTGGTCAGATTTCTTCTTGTCTTCTCTGATTTGCTCATAAATCGAAGGCATCGTCCCTTCTGCATTGATCTCTCTCGCACCGGGAGTTTTCTCCTGATCGCTGTAAAAACTCTTAAGCCCGTATTTCATTCCATTGGTTTTTTGAACATAACCATCACTCATGGAATCAAAAAGTTTTTTGTCCTCGGCCTTTTTTATATCACCAAGGGCTACTTCCCTGTTGCCCACAAAAAATCTTTGTCCGGTTAAATCACCGTATTCTTCGCTATAGTAATTGCCCGGCCTATTTTTGAAGGTTTCATAAGTTGTCACAACCACATCCGCTTCCGGTGTGGTGTCCTTGACCTCTTCCTGCTTGTAAATATCGTTGGAAGGCTCAAACGCCGCCTCTTCTTTCACCAGCCTCGAAGGAACATTCTCCTGATTCTGGTTGATGAAATCATCAACGTCCTTGAATTGCTTATCAGACATAACCACATGATGGTTGCGGATTTTTAAAGGCCTTCCACTGCTGACTGAAGCCGAAGTCTGCAGAAGAATCTTTCCTCTGCCTTTGATCGCTTCCGGTATATGAATTTTTCTCAGGATCCAATAGGACTTCTTGGGAAATGTCTTCACCAACTCACCTTCGGCCACCAAAAAAATTTTAGGGAACTCTTTTGGCCCCTTTTGCAGGTAGAATCTGGCAAAGAGTCCCTCATTGAACTCCTCCAGCGCTCCCCTGTCTAAAACTAAGCTTTTTCCGGAAGTTGAGATGTCTTCCAGGGTTACTTCCTCCAGCCCAATGGCCTGGGAGTAACTAAAAAAGGCGCTGGTAAACAAAACGATGGTGAACTTGGCTAAATTTTTCATATTAATTAATAGTTTAACGCAAAGAAAACGCCCCGCACACAAGGGGAAATCCTTGCTCTAATGACGATAATTCTCTATAACTAGAGGTAAATTATTCCCAATGAAAGAGGCCCATAAAATGAGCAAGAAAAAGATCAAAAAAATCTACAAGTATGAATGCAACGTGACTGGTGAGGCCTTCAAGACCACAGCAGAAGCTCCTTCTCCAGGAGACCTGATGACTGTAAGTGCCTACTATCAAATGAGTCCGGAACTAGACGACCGTCCGGTTGAAATCAAAATCAAAGTCAAAAACGAAGAAGAGTCGGCCGCTGAATTAAAGGCTTCGTTATTAACTGAGTAATTGTTTAAGGAATTTTCATGATCACAACAAGACAAGTTATCATCGTGGGTTCAGGCCCGGCAGGATACACAGCTGCACTATACAGTTCTCGTGCGGGGCTTAAGCCTTTAGTTATCGAAGGACACGAGCCCGGCGGACAACTAACAACAACAACTGACGTAGAAAACTTCCCGGGATTTCCCGAAGGAGTTATGGGGCCGGACTTAATGGCCAACATGAAAAAACAGACTCTACGTTTTGGTACAGAATACCTGGCGGCCAAAGTAACCAGTGTTGATCTTTCAAAAAGACCATTCCATGTAAAATGTGACAACGGCAATGAATTCCTGGCAGAAACACTGATCATTTCAACTGGAGCTTCAGCTAAATACCTGGGCCTAAAAAATGAAATGGAACTAATCGGTAAAGGTGTTTCAGCATGTGCAACTTGTGATGGCTTTTTCTATCGCAACAGAGTTGTCCACGTTGTAGGCGGTGGAGACACGGCCCTTGAGGAAGCAAATTTCCTGACTCGTTTTGCAGAAAAAGTTTACCTGATCCACAGAAAAGATCACTTCCGCGCAAGTAAACCTATGCAGGATAGAACTTTTAAAAATCCTAAAATCGAAGTTGTCTGGAACACAGAAGTAAAAGAAATTCTTTTCAATGAAACAGGTGTGACTGGACTAAAAGTCATCAATAACAAAACCAACGAAACATCAGAGAGAAAAACTGATGGTTTCTTCCTTGGTATCGGCCACGAGCCGAATACGAAGTTCTTAAACGGGCAACTAGCACTTGATGACCACGGCTATATCAAAACTCAAGGTTTCCACCCTGACACTTCTGTTGCCGGAGTATTCGCTTGTGGTGACGTTCAAGATCCATACTACCGCCAGGCGATTTCTGCTGCAGGCTCAGGATG
>JBEIPI010000066.1:0-16326 GCA_040377165.1 Bacteriovorax sp. | reverse complement strand
TTTTCTTTTTTTAGCGTTATATTTGGTTACAATAAAAGAAACAATCTTAATTTGGATCTTTTATATGAAACCAGCCCGCAGTCACGATACACTAAAAATCCTCGTTGTAGACGATTCCGATTTCAACCGCAGGAACATGGTAGAAATCCTCACCTATGAAGGCTTCAACGTCATCGGACAGGCCGCTTCAGCGGAAGAGGCCATCCAGATTGCCCACACTGCTAAGCCAAATCTGATTTTCATCGATATTGTTATGCCTGAAATTTCCGGACTGGAATTAACAAAACACCTTCAGGAAAAGAGCTCCGGAGAAAAATTCATTATCATGATGTCATCACTCAATATTGAATCAATGGTCATCGAATCCATTTCAAACGGCGCCAGCGATTTTTTGCAGAAGCCATTTGAAAGAGATGACTTGATTAAGGCAGTAGAGAAAGTCGAAAGACTCGTGGAAAAGGAAAGCAGGTAGATTATGTTTATTATCCGTTTCGCTTTTTATTTCACTTTGAGTTTCGCCATCCTTTGCATCCCGATCGGCAACGGCAGACAGCTCTTTGATAAGCTCGTCTCTATGGTCTCCCCTTATGCCCGTGATGCGGTAAAGACAACCAAGCAGAAAATATCTTCAACCAAGAGATACTCTAAAAAGCTTTATTCAAACTCTACTCCGGTGAATGAAGAAGATGAGGTTAAATCCCGTATGTCGGGGATCCAAAAGAAGAAGAGTAAAATTAAGGTTGATAAAAAAGCGCCTGAAGACACCTATACCGAAGAAGAACAGGAAAGACTCAGAAGAGCGCTTTCCGAAGAATAAAAATAGAAAAGCCCACTATTCAGTGGGCCCCTCTGTTTATCTGTAAACTGTTTTAAATTACTTTGAAATTGTTTGAGTAGGTGCTTGTTTCTTTTTTGAAGAATCGGCCACTACAACTTTTGCTTCTCGTTTATTTGATTGAACTGAAGCAATGCAATCACCTTTTTTATCTTCACCAACTTCTGCTGACATCGCTCTTAGAGAAAAGAAAAGTAGAGATGAGATGATTAAAGCTTTCATAAAATATACCCCTTTTTTGGTTTATTACTTTCTTGTCTAGGTAGTTGCACTAACAATGCCAACTTTAGGCATCGAATTTTTGATGATTTAGGAGCCTAACCAAGGGGGATTTCGTCCATTTTTTAGACAGGGTGGAAAATATTTACACGATTTTTAGACAGCCCCTCAAATAGAAAAGCCCCGCATTCGCGGGGCTTCTCAAATTTAGGATGTGAAGAATAAATTGCTTATTTAGATAAAGTCCCTTTTGAAGACGAATCCTGCTTCTTATCAGAAGGAGCGTCTACCACTACCTTTGCTTCTCTTTTGCTCGATTGGTTTGAAGCAATACATTCACCTTTTTTGTCTTCTCCAACTTCAGCTGAAAAAGCGTTAAGTGAAACTATAGTAAGAGATAAAATAATTAGTGCTTTCATAAAATTCCCCTGTTGTTGTTTGATTTCTAAGTTGCAGCCTTCGTGCCAAAACTGGCATCGTGGAAATCTCAACATTTAGGAATTCTCATTGGAAGAAAGTGTTTAAACTTTAGACAGGGCCGTTTGATTTATATGCACTATTTACACATTTGATTGCTAGGCTCCATCCCACAAAGGAGTTTAACCTCATTATTCAGGTTCGTTTCTGTGGCCTTCAGGATCGGTTTTAAATCATTAATCTTGTTTCCGATGATCTCGGCTTCATCCGTGCTCATATCGGCCAATAAACCAGTAATTACCGCTACAGATGATGATAGCCCCCCGATAAAAGAAGCGATCTTAAGGACATTGATTTTGTTTTCAAAGTGATAGGCGGCAATGGCCCCGCTCAAAATAGTTAAAGCGGTTACGGCATCAGAGATCTTTTTCGTATTAGACCACATTTTCTTACGGCTGCGTTTGGTCTTGGCCTCGGCCAGGGCGATATCAAGTGTCTTTAACTGAACCTTAAATGACCTGATTTCTGTCTTTAACTCAGCAATGTTCTCGAGTCTCTCAGTAATATCATGGCGTAAAAGCGCATCGGTACGCGACGAAGCGAAAGCGCTGGTCAAAAGCATATTAAATGATAAAAAGATGAATAAAAAATACCTTTTCATACGAAAGATAATAATTCGTTTTAAAAGCTCAAAGAATGAAAAGATGGATAGGTTTGTAAAGATTATAAAAGCCGTCTAAAAATTAGACGGCCTTCGTAATTAGGTTTTTGTAATGTCGAAGAGAGGACTTTTAAGAGATTATTTTGTTGTACCAGTAGCGCCTGGAGTCTTTTTATCTCCACCTTGGTCAACAGTAACTTTAGCATCTCTCTTATTAGACTGATCCGTCGTAATACATGTTGATTCTGTTTTTGGAGCTTCTTTCTCCATACACTTTACATTTCTTTTTGCATCGAATGTGAACTGCTGTCCACCCGCGACTGAAAGTTCCTCACATGATTTCTGGTCTGAACATTCGTGTGGCGAAGACTTGCTACAAGCAGCGTGAGCTGTTCCTGTAAGTACTGTGGTCATTGCGATAGCTAATAGAAATTTCATATACTCTCTCCCTTCGATTGGCCCCTTCGGCCAGTAATTACATATTTAAATTTACGCCAGCAGGCTTGACGATGCTCAAAAGTGACTGGAATGCCTGAGTCACTTGAAGCGCCATTTTAGCTCCCGCTTTTGATTCCACTTTCTTGATCTCGCCGTAGTTGTCATAAGCTACGTTGATAATTCCTACGTTTTCCATCTCAATCTCAACCGGCTTACCCATTGAGTTGTACTTGAAAGAAAGCGTTCTTCTTGTTTTTGCGTCGTCTTTTTCCTGATCAATCATCTTAGTGATCTTCCCTGCACGATCGTAGATTAAAAGAACTGATTTACCAGCGCTATTAACCGCTTTAGCAAGGTTTCCGATCTTGTCGTATTGGAAAGTTGTCCATCCGTCGTTGTTTACAACCTTTGTGATTTTGTTGATCTTGTCGTCATAAGCAAGCTCTACATACTCTCCGCGAGTAGAAGACTTCTTAGTAAGCAGACCTTTTGCATTGTACTCAAAAGTTGTTACGTCTTTTCCACGCGTGATCTTAAGTGGAAGTGAACAACACTCAGAATAGATTGTCTCAGTTTTAAGACCATCGACTTCTGTAGCGATCTTATATGTGTATTGCTGCCCATCCGGCTTTGTCTTAATTTCGTATTCGTAACGACTTGTAGACTCCGCCCCATCAACAGGCTTCTTGATTACAGTCGTCCAATAGTGGAAATCTGGGTTCTTAGGGTTGTTTTCGTACTTATACTTAGTCGATTCCCCGTTTCTTTCGATGACTTCAGTCGCGAAAGCGTTTTTATCGTACTTCACCTGAAGTTTTGTAGTATCAACGTAAGAAATAGTCGTCAGGTTATGGTTTCCGTCGTATTCGTACTTATAAGTGTGCCCCACAACATCGTTACTTACAGCAAGGTTTCCTTTTGAATCGTAAGTGTATGTCGCTTTTTTATCACCAGCAGAAGCCGCTGATTTGATTTTTCCATCCGGGTACCACTCAAGCATGATTTGTTTTGCCTGCGTGTCTTTGATCGCTACCAGTTGTTCTCCCTGGTATTCGAAAAGAATGCTGTATCCGTTTTTATCCGAGATTTTCGTCAGCTTTCCAGTTGCATCGAAATAGTCCGTCTTACCATCTGAGTTTGTTCTCTTATAACCGTTTTTTTCCTTCACAATTGTCTGGATACCACGGTCGTTAGAGTAAAGAATAGTCCCCTCTGCAAGTACAGTCTGGACATTATATTTTTTCGAGTAAAACTGACGAAGTTCAGCATCGTTGTTCAGACGCTTAATTAGCGATTGAACAGCAACATCACTCATTGTCTCTTTGCTTCTCATTGCTTCAACGATTTTCTTTGAAGCCAACTCAACATTGATTGCTTCTTTTGGGACGAAACGAGTCTGAGCTCCCGATCCGTTTTCCATTACTACAACTGAACCGTCAGCTGAAACTGCCAGTTTTGTCTCGTAAAGAGATCCCCATCCAAATCCAAACCAACCATTGTCAGTTGATTTTGAGTTATATGTTCTTGTCACTTCAAGATCGTGGTCTCCACCTGGGACAACGATATCCGTATACGTAATGTAAAAGTTTCCGTTTTTTAGATTCACTCCACCAAAGGCCATCATCGGCATCAATGAAAGTGCGATCAGCGATTTTTTTAAAGTCATACTACAAATCCCTTGTTAGTAAAATACAGTTAATTATTCGGTATAATTGAACATTTTCTTTAGATCTTTATTTTTACTATCTTCATTATAACGTAAATACCTGCTAAATCGAAGCCGACGGCCAAAAAGAGCATCACCCATCCAAGCGGTGTGGTAAATAGTGGAGTCATTGAACCGGGATCCTGAAGAAAATAAACCATACCTAATAAGTAAGGCATTAACCCGATCGTCATTCCCTGGAACATTCCTTGCGCAGTATAAGTGTCAACTTTTTGTTGCAATCTTACTCTTTCACGGATGACCTCAACAATTGTATCGAAAGTCTCGGCCAGGTTACCCCCCGTCTCTCTTAAAATATTCACCGAAGACACGAACATATCATTGTCTTCAAGCGGAACACGCTTCGCTAAATTCTCAAAACACTCTTCAAGTGGAACACCGATTCTGTTTTGCTGAAGAAGAATATTAAATTCCTGAGAAATCGGAGCTGGCATCTCCTCGACAATCATCCCGATGGCCTGAGGAACTGAAAGACCTGCACGAATTCCGTTGGAAAGAAGTTGAAGTGCATCGACCATCTGAAGTGAGTAGGCCTTGATTCTTCTTTCAACTAAATAATCGATAATAATTCTTGGCGCTTTAAATCCGACAAAAGCGAGAATGAGACCCATGATTGTCCCCATGATCCAGCTTCCAAGAAAACCCAACAATAAAAATATTATGCTTCCAATTCCAACAGAACACCCAAGCAGCATGTAAGTTAGGCGATCCTGCGCAATCTCAATATGAAGAAATTCCAGTTTTTCAGTGATATACGCACGAGTTCCGTACGTCTGGCGCTCAATCCAGTCAAAAATATTGATCGAGTATTTATAACTTAAGAAAAAGATCATCAATCCCACCACAAAGATGAGACCGTTTTGTCCGATCATACCGAGGAAAAAACTCATAATTTTCCTACTTCTTCACTGGAGGTTTTGCCCCCGCTGGTGCAGCTGCCGGAGCCCCCTGAGGCTTTGCTCCTGCCGCCGGTGCCGGTGCCGCCTGGGCCGCCACTGCAGGTGCTGCTTGTGGAGGTCTATTGCTAAAAATTCCGCGAGGAACGTTGTAACCTTTTCTCTCCAGCACTTCGATGAATTTCGGGATAAATCCCGTCGCCTGGAATTCCCCAATAATTTTTCCGTTCTTATCAATCTCTTTTTGAATGAACAGGAAAATATCCTGAAGAATAACAGTATCTCCCTGCATACCGCCGATCTCGGTGATATACATAACTCTTCTTGATCCATCATCAAGACGAGACTGCTGAATGATCATGTGTACTGCATTGGCGATCATTTCTTTAATCGCACGCGGAGAAATAGAAGTACCTGCGTACTGAACAAGTGTTTCCAGACGCCCAATACACTCGCGAGGGTTGTTGGAGTGGACAGTGGTCATTGAACCATCGTGACCAGTTCCCATCGCCTGTAACATATCCAGCGTTTCACCACCACGGCACTCACCGACTACAATTCTGTCCGGACGCATACGCAGTGTTTGTTTAACAAGACAACGAATATCAATCGCCCCATCACCTTCCAGTGAAGGTGGACGCGTTTCCAGACGAACAATGTGCTCCTGCGGAAAGTTCAATTCTGCCGAGTCCTCACAGGTAATGATACGTTCGTTGGACTGGATAAATCCTCCAAGAACGTTAATCAGTGTCGTCTTACCTGAACCAGTACCACCGGAAACGATAATATTTCTATGGGCCTCAACAGCGATCCTTAAAAAGTCCGCCATACTCTCGGTCATTGAACCAAACTTCACCAGGTCTTTATAAGAAAGTCGTTTCTCCGGGAATTTTCGAATGGTGATCGTACACCCATCGATTGCCGAGGGAGGAATGATTGCGTGTACGCGGGATCCATCTTTTAGACGGGCATCTACATACGGCGTTTTCTCATCGATACGTCGCCCGATGGGCGCAACAATTCTTTCAATAACGTTAAGAACCTGCCTGTCATTGGTAAAAGTGATTTCGGAAAGTTTGATCTTTCCACCTTGCTCGTAATAAATCTTATAAGGGCCTACGACCATGACCTCAGAAATACTTTTGTCACGAAGCAGATCTTCCAGAGGCCCAAGCCCCAGAGCTTCATCGAGAATTTCTTTTACGATCTGGTTCATGTCATCGCGAGAATTCAATACACCTTTAGTGTCTTCTTTCCCCAATAGATCAACGACCACTTTCTTAGTCTGCTCTTTTAAAATAATTTGCGCTTTCGGGTCGCTGTCATCGGCCTTCTTTAAATCCATCTCTTCTACAAGCGCACGGTGAATTCTGGATTTAAGATCAGTCCACGGACTTTTGCCGCCTTTGACTGCTCCACCTTCTCCACTTGCCGCCACTTCAGTTTTTTTCGCACCGGCATCGGAAGGCTTTGTTAATTTCTCAAGCGCTCTTAGAATACTCTTTTCATTTAATCGCCTAACTGTATCGATAACACCTTTAGCGAAGGCGCTATTTCTCGCAACCAGCATCACTGGTTTTTTCTGATTTAGTGCCAGTGTGCAATTCTGGTCATCGCGCGGAATTACACTGAAGGCAGGTTTCCCTAAAGTTTTGGCAATAACCTCGTTGGTAACCGGATGGCCTGGCTGGGCCTGATTGATCACAAATTGGATCATATCTTTTGGGAACATCATGGTCACAAGGTCAGAAAATAATCTTTTAGTTTGATTTAAAGCAAGAATGTCCGGAGTCACCACAACAAAAATCAGGGTTGAAAACTCCAGCGCCTTGATCGCCAATGGAGTTAACTCATTACCGGCATCAATAATCGTGATCGGATAAATGTTAGAGACCGCTTTAAGCGTTTTCCCCAACGCATCGACCTCGATCCCTTCGGCCGCTGTCGGGTCGTTAGGCATTCCGATGTAATAAACGTTCTGGTTCATGTTAACAAACTGCTGGATCGAATTTGGATCGATCGCACCTTTGAACTCCGCCAGCTCTTTTAAATTCTTTTTGCCTTTCATCCCGGTGATGAAATCCTGATCACCACTGGCCTTCTGATCAAAGTCCAGAAGCAATGTCTTCACTTTCCCTTCAATCGCGTAAGCAAAGGCCAAGTTCGCCGCAACCTGCGACTTACCAAGTCCGCCTTTCCCTCCGATAATTGAAATTATATGACCGGCCACTATCTGCTCCTTTTCCTGAACTTTCTTTCGACTTCCTGTGCTCCCGTTGCTGCTGATTCAACAATTTCTGGAGTCACAAAAATAACGAACTGAGAGCGGTTCGTAGAATATTTTTTAGATTTTAAGAACGAGAACAACGCTGAACCATTTTCAATAACCTCCTGAGTTGGAGGATCCTTATCAAAGTCCGTCGTGTATTTACTCTGCACCACACCCCCGATAACCGCTGCGTCCTGGGACTTCACGATGATCTGAGTGTTAATTGTATTGTCCAATTCTGTAGGAATCGCCTCGCCTGTAGTCGCCTTGATGGAAACGGCGATCTTCAGGTTGATTTTCTCCTCCTGAAGCATGGTCGGCGTAATACGCATATCAAACCCTGATACTGCAGTTCCTGTTTTTAAGTTATCCCCTGTTCCAATCGCATAAGGAATTTTTGTCGTCTTACTGATAACACCTTCCACATTGTCTTTAACAATAACCACACCCGACTGGATAACTCTTGCGTGGCCCGCACTTTTTGCGGAGTTTAGCTTTGGAAAAAGATTTGAGATTGTGGCGGCCAGAGTTCCCTGAGAAGAAGTTGTCACCCCTCCGGAGCTTTTCCCCACTTGAATCGATCCACCACCCGCTCCAATAGTCGGCGTCCAGCTAAAACCAAACGTGCGGTCGTAGGCCTTTGTAAGTTCCACGAATTGAGCTGTGAGCTTGAATAGTTTCTCCACCGGCTTCGGCGGCTGTTTCTCATTAATCGTCAAAAGATTTTCAAAAGGACGTTTTTTAATCGACTGAACCGCGTCCTTTCTACGTGCTAAGTTTTGAATCTGATCCGGAAGGTAAGCGGTGGCGATTTTCTCGGCCTTCTCACTCTCGCCGGCAGAGTTAACGACTCCTTCAATCCAGAAGCTTCCGTTAACAACTCTGACCGTAACGTCCTTTAAGTTACTCTTTTGCATTTCATCCTGCATTCTTCTGGCAATAACCAACTGAGTTTGAGGAGAAAGCTCCACCAGCACCAGGACTTCAGGGTATTTTTCGAGAATAACAATAACCTTTCCGATGTCGCTTGGTACGACAATCTGTCCGCCGACATAAACAGAGTCACCTTTGATACCAATTTCGAGACCTTCAACATCTCCCAATAATTCCTTTAACTGAACAACTACCTTCGATTGATCGGAAGCCGTGACCTTTAAAAGATAGCGGGCCTTGATATCTCCAGCGAGATCTCGCACTGTAAGCGTGGTATCCCCGGCCTTAATACCGGTCAAAAGAATCTGCTTTTTCTGCGGTACCAACTGGTAAGAAACCAGGTTTTCATTGGCGATTTTAATGATCGAGTTTGGCACGAAATCAAGCGTAATGATTTTTTCAAGACCAACAATGACCTCAACCTCTTTCAAGACTTCATTAGGATCGGCCGCATCGTCTTGCGCGATTGCAGTAGTCATCATAAACATTGAGAACACTATCAAAAATATTTTATTGAGCATTTCGCGACTCTTTTATGTACTTCTCCGAGAAGAATGCCTTCGCTTCCGAAGCATCGTCTCCAAGTACATCGTAAATTTGGGTTGCTCTTAAACGTACTGGTTCCTTATCCGAGTTATTTCTAAGTGAGAGTGAAAGGTTACCACTACCATAGGCCTGCATGAAGGCCAGCTTCTGAACGTCGTATGGATCAAGCTCAAGCGTGATCGTGTTGTACGTCGTATATGTATTCAAATTCATCGTGCGGATAACTTTCGGTGTTTCAACCCCATACATTGGAATTGAGTTAGTCATACTCATACCGGTAGAAAGAACGAGCACGTCCTGAAGAAAGGTTCTGGTTTTCTGTAAATCTTTTCTCGCACCTTGAGAGATATCAATCGCCGCAAGCACGTCAACACGATCTCCAGGCTTAATCAATCTTCCTACCGCATCCTTCTCTGTGATGTTGATTGCGACAGCGCGCTTGCCAACAGAAACCTGTCTCGATAATCCCGTTTTAATCCCGGGATAAGTTACGCGCGGTTTTGTGATCTGCTCCCCTTTAATAATTGGAACAGTGGCGATTGTGTTTTCTAATTCTTTAATTGTTTTGAAATGCCCTGGTGCCAGGAAATTTGCTGGAACTGTTTTTACTTCAACTTTGGAGTCATCAATCAAGTCCAATTCTTGAATATCATTTTTTGCGACAACAACAGAGCTTTGAGTACCGTATTCTTTAATCATCGCGTTTTTAGCATCGTCGATGTATGTGTAAACCATCATCATCGCGAAACCCGCGATAACCAGGGCCAGGGTGAGGGCTCGTGTGTTCATATTTTTTCCAACTTGTTTAAATAACTAGCTTTTTAATTTTAACAAATTTTGGGAAAAAATTTATGCTGGGGAAGAATTTGACTAGCTGAGAGGATCACTCATTGGCCAGGGCACACGAGAAAGGATGCATTTGTGCTCCGGGGGAAATCTCGAAGAACTTCCCTGTGGCATCAGCGACTTCGGTGTATACTGGACCACAGACACCATAAAAGGTGAATACTCGGATATTGCGGGTTTTACCGCCTTCTTCACGGGAGCTGTCGTCGCACTCTTCTGTCGAAGTGTTTTTTAAGATTGAACTAAATTTAAAACAGGGAGCAAAGGCCTTCTTACCATCCTCACTTTTTTCACGCCAACCAACCGCCGAAAATCCGACCATTTTAATACTGAATCCGGAGAGCTCTTCGAGTTCCGGAAGTGAATTGATATACGAATTGCCTTTTACCAGAGAATAAAAATAACCACGCACTGATTTCTGCTGATTAATCGAGGCGTTGATTGAGCTGCCGGCCGTATAATAAATCGTGTAGAGGAAAATCAGAAATGGCAGAAAAATAATGAGCTCAAAAAGCGCCTGCCCTTTCTGGTCTGAGACTGAATGTAAAAAACTTTTTTTCATATCAACTACCGTTATCATCCAATGTTACATGGACATCACACTTACTGAGACCTAAATCTCTAATCGCGTAACAACTTTGTCTTTTCGCCTCGGCCCTGGTTGGTTCACGTCCTAAAAATGCCTCAGACGTCATCGTCATCGTTTCAGTCCCCCCGATAAATCCCAGTGTGAATTTCTGAGTAAAACGTATCCATACGCCGACGAATGCCTGGAACTTGGTATTCACCGGGTCCGGGTTATTCTCCTGTAAACTACTTGAGCTCACTCCTGTCACAAAATTTTCTGGAAGATATTTGGTAAAAACCTCTCTCGCTTTAGCAAAGGCCCTTGAATCCCCGTCCTCTACAGCATCGCGATCCTGATCATCAACCAGATATGAGCGGGCCGCCATATAAGTCGCATGATGAACCATGTAACCGTCAGTGAAATTCATCGCCATCTTCAAAAACAGGAAAATGAACCCTACCGCTGCAGTGAAAGTCATGATGAACTCAATTGTCGATTGCCCTTTTTCGTTATTGACCGCCATACGGATCCGTCCCCCCGAAAAACCGGCTGCGGTTTTCCTGGTTATTGAAATAAGTGTCGTGCTGATTGGTGCGGTAATCGAAGTTCATGGCATTGTCATAGTCTATGCTATTGTTGAACTGTCTGCCGTAACGATAAGAGTACTCCATCCCCTGCCTGATTCTTTTAAACAGTCCGGCCTCGCCCTTGATGAACTCCTTAAACATGGCATTGTTATAAAAAGAGTAACCAATTGAACTCAACACCGCTAAAAGCAGAATGTACTCGACTATCGATTGCCCCTTCTTATTTTTTAGAAGGTCAAGATTTTGTAATTTTGCCACCCAAACCACATCCATGCGATAAAGATTACCGGAGCGTAAGTGAATTTTTTTCCAAAAATTCTCTTTATACCTCTCACATCTCCCATTCTAAAGTGAACTATGATTATATCAAGGTTCTTGAGCAGATTAAAAAGTAAAAGCGTGCTACCGACTAAAACAGTTGCATATAAGAGGTACACAAAGGTCGTCTCTTGATACTCAAGCGGAATCAGCAGATAGAGCGATGAAAGGTATTTTGAATCTCCTCCGCCCATGATGTTCAATAAAAAAAGCCCGAACCCCACGAACAAAAAAACCACTGGAAAAAGAAACACGGCCAATGACCAGGTATAAACTGCCGGGAAAATCCAGGTTAGAACACAGAAGAAAATGAAATTGATAAGCATCCAGACATTAGAAATTTTTTGAGTTTTAAAATCAATATAGGCCACGAAGAGAAGCTGGATGGAAATAAATAGGTATACGACGATTGGTAGCACCGCTATCTTTCCTGGTTTTGGTAGCCACGATAAAAGCAGAGCTTATCACAAACGCCTACTGTAAACTGCTCTGAGAGCTCGTACCCGATAATACCGACGGACGAAAGCATGGTCTTACCAAGTCCCCTAACGATCCCGATCGCGATAAAAGTCATGAAGCTGAATAATAGAAGGTATTCGATCAGGGCCTGTCCGGCCCTCATCTTATTTTTTGATTTCATACATTATTAGGATTGAAGATTACGAGTGATGTGACAATAGGAGGTAAATAGTACCTGTACTATTTTTTAAGAGAATGGAGGACAAAACTGGAACATTAATTAAGTTTTCTGGTAAAAACTTAATTATGGGTCCATCTGGTCGACCATAGTATCCGCTTTACCAAAAATCTTCGCTGTTAGAGCGTCGAGTTTTGAACCAGCAGTTTCCTTGAATTTAAAAACGATCATGGCAACAACTGCAACAAGTAGGATGTACTCTGTCGAAGTCTGTCCACTCTCATCTTTTAAATAGGCCATCAGCTTATTCATATAATCTCCTAAACATTAGAAATTCTCGCAAAATCCTCCTCGGCTTTTCTGCGCGAAATCTTTAATTCTTACTAATTTATTTTACCATTAGACTCCACTTTTCTAGTCCCCGAGTAGGCCCGTTTAGCTTTTTTCATACTAACCCCATGAAATGATTGGCATGGTAAAAACTTTCCTAGAGCCTTCATGCCCAAAGGTGTATAATAAAAGTGGGTCTAGGAGTTGGCATTTAAGCTGGTTCCTCTATAAAGATTTATTCGGGAGCGGTCCCTGGTCACGGTGAGCAAGCTCATATTAAACCTTCAGGGTTTTTTCAGTGAGAAGCCTAAAGAGACTACTAACTGCAGCCACCTATTCAAAAATGGGCGGAACCTGATAAGTAAGTCCACCAACTAGGCCCTTTTTTTTCAGTCCATAGTTTATTACCATTTCTTAATGCCTTCTCAATCAACCAATTTTAAAATTATATTCAAAGCGATGCTGATCGCTGAAATCCTTTATTTGACCGCTTCGTTTTTTATTCCCCAAATTCCCGGATGGAAAATGTTCGCAAGCTTTGAGCGTCTCGACTTCAAACTCGTCGATGGAAATGGCAACACCATCGATCACCGACCGATGCTTCCTACCGTGGTCTATCAATTCTCACAGTACCGGATACTGAATTTTTCAAAATTTGCCTGCTTAAAACGAGATGATCGTAAAGTGATTCTGATCATCTCTGAAAAAGAAAAATATTTATTCCAAGGGCCTTCGTGTGATTACCAAAAAATATAGCCTGGAAAAAATATTTTATCTCATCTTCTCTCTGGCCGTTGTCTCTAGGATCATCTGCGATCTCCTACTTAACCGCGCAGGCATTCATGCTGGGGAGGTTTTTCCCAATCGGCACGTCTTTTCTTTTATCTCAATTTATCCTCCGGCCATTTTATATATTGAAATGGCCCTGGCCTCCGCAGGGGCCATTCTTCTCAATTTAAAGAGAGTTCGCTTTGGATGCCTGCTGATCATCATTTCGTACTTGATGGGTCTCTCTCAGATGTTTCAAAACCAAAAGCTGCTCATCCTGATTGTCGCCTGCACTTTATGTATCCAACCTCTTTCAAAAACGGACAAGTCTTCGATCTGGTTTCTGAGGTACCAACTGATTCTCGTTTATAGTATCAGCGCCCTGCAAAAAGTCGTGCAAGGATTTAATGACGGAATAGACCTGTCACTGACCACTAAATATCTTCTAAGTATTGAAAGCAATCCGGTGATTAAAGCATTACTCGCCTACGTCTCAGATCCCCTGAACGCAATGATCTTTTCAGTCTCGACAGTTGTTTTGGAGTTCATTATCCCCATTTTCCTCATCAAAAGGCCCAAAATAGGAGTGGCGCTCGTTGTGCTCCTGCATTTTTCAATGAACCTGCTCATGAAGGATATTATGCCCTTCTCTCTGACGATGATCGCTCTCTCTCTGCCCTTTCTCATGGACTTCGACCTTGACAAGTAATCCAAATGACTCGATCATTTTTCTATGATCGACACAATACCCACATACCAGCCTCTTAATTATTCATGGATTGAAAATCTAGCGATGGATGAAATCAACATGGATGAATCAGGTATTGTTAATATCAACGGCCACCTGAACCCAGCTCTTCTTCTGGAGGAGTCGTCAATCGCTCTTATGAACGATATCCGCGACCGTTTTGAAGCTTATATGACTAAGTTCAATGAATACCGCGGAAGAAATCACTCAAGTGCTGCAATCAAGCTTTTTAAAATCTCAAACACTGTGAATGACTTCATGTTGTTTAGAAATTCACTTCGCTTAATCTTCGCCAGAAAAGCGAACGATTGCATCTCGATTGGATTCCTGGCAAATGGAAAGGATATTTACGGTGCTCGTCTTTCTTTCAACGACCAGTTCGGATCTACCACTATTCATGAGATCAGAGCGCACATGGGACCTTTTAACAAGATCACATGGCGTTTCAATAATGAGGTTGTCGATATGGACGCTATGGTTCGTCACTACCTTACAGAGTTTATTGTAAACTCTGCTCGCTAACTTTACATTTTTTCGGCTAGATATAACTCAATCCTTCGCTTTTATTCACCACACCTTTTGGTGATGTGCGGTTTCCGTTCAAACGCTTTAGCGTGAACTCTAAAGACTCACGGATCGTCGGCATTTTGATTTTTAAAAGACCCTCGATATTCAGGACATCAAGCTTGTAATGAAGATGCTCGTCCACTCTTTCAACCGAAGCGCTCTTGAGGATTGGCAAGTGCCACTTCCCTTTATTGATCAGCCCGTCTGACTCATGGAAGATCTCCGCGTACAGCTTAGCGAACTCATAATAGGTCAGCGTATCCTGTGAAGAAAAATGAATTAAACGATTGGCCACGTTTTTATCGATGCACATTTTTAGCACCATTCCCAGGTAGTAAACATCAACAAATCCCTGGTGGACGAAATCATCATAAACAGCACTCTGGCTGCTCTTAATATTTCTTTGCAATAACTCAAACCATGAATCACGAAGCGGGCTCACACCTCTTCCATAAAGCTTCGAGCAGCGGATAATCAGATAATTCAACGAAGATTTCTGCAGGTAAAACTCTGAAGAAGCCTGTGATTTACCATATTGAGTGATAACGTCAGCGTTATCCATTTCATTGTAATTTTTATTGGCCCCTGAGAAAACAAACTGCGAAGAGAAATAAACGACTCTCGCACCGTAACGAGGAGCGATTTCAGCGACATTGAATAGCCCCGCTGAGTTCATTGCATCTGAGGCGTTCGGCATATCAGCGCAGTCGCGCAGAGACGTAAGCCCAACACAATAAAGCACGATATCCGGCTTAAAAGCATAGAGCACCAGCTGGACTTCATCTTTGTTAAGAACATCACATGGAAGGGTTAAAATCCCAGGAAGCTGCTGGTTTCTTTTATGGTAGGTTCCCACAACCCGGTAATCTTTTCTAAAGAACTCGGCCAGATTTGATCCCAAGAATGAATTAATCCCCAAGATGAGAATGGTTTTTCTTTTATCCTTTGAGCTATTTAAATCGAACATGCTTAATCCTTTTATTTAGTATAAACGAAAATAAGGAAAGTTGCTCCATTCGGAGCAACTTTCCTAAGAATTAGCCATTGAGTAGTTTTAAAGCTGTGTTCGGAGCATTGTTAGCTTGCGATAGAACCGAAATACCTGCCTGAAGAAGAATATTATTCTTAGTCATGTCAGCTGTTTCAGAAGCTACATCGACATCTCTAATTCTTGAGTTGGCAGCTGATAAGTTCTCATCGCTGATCTCAAGGTTATTTTGAGTCGACTGCAATCTGTTCTGAAGGGCCCCGAAGTTTGCGCGTACACCGTTGATTTGCACCAAGGCATCATCAAGTTTCTTAAGCGCAGCTTGTGCTCCTTCTTTCGTAGACACCCCATCAACCTCCAAACACAGTGCTTTGAGGGATGCGTCCGCTCCTGATCCATCATAGTGAAGTCTATCAAGGACAGGATCATTTTTAGTACCAACCTGGAATTCGAGTTTTCCGCCTGAACCATCGAGAAGTTTGATTCCGTTGAACTCTGTAGACTTTGAAATTCTGTCGATCTCTTCTTTGAGATTTTGAAATTCAATGTCTGAGAATCCCCTCTCTGTAGCTCCCACTGTATCTGATGCGGCCTGGACTGAAAGTTCTCTAAGTCTGATGATGATGTTAGAAATTTCATTCATTCCACCTTCTGCCGTTTGTAACAGTGAGACAGCGTCGCCAGCATTTCGCTTAGCTTGTCTCATTCCTCTTATTTGTGCTTTTAAGTTTTCACTTATCGCTAAACCTGCTGCATCGTCACCTGAGCGTGTGATACGTTCACCTGAGGATAACTTTCTTAGGTTATCGTTAAGGTTTCTCGTATTGATCCCTAAAGATCTTTGCGCTGATAATGAAGGCACGTTTGTGTTAATTCTTAAACCCATTGTTAATCTCCTGTCACGCTAAGCCTCCTTGCTTATACTCTGAACATCTTGTTCAGAAAGTTATTATTATTAAAATTTTAGTTACACGTATCCGATCAAACTTTAAAAACTACTCAAAAGTTTAATTCTTTTTCATAACTGTT